>NZ_JAPNXR010000019.1:0-103690 GCF_030397615.1 Vibrio sp. 14N.309.X.WAT.E.F5
CTCTGGCTCTGGCTCTGGCTCTGGCTCTGGCTCTGGCTCTGGCTCTGGCTCTGGCTCTGGCAAGGATTCAACAACATCGTCGAGTTGATCGCTACCTTGAATTTTAGGTTCGAAGTCAAAATCAGAGTCAATGTTCGCTGGAGACTCTACATCATCGATAGCTTCCGCTAACCAATCTTCAACCGTCTCTTCATCGTCTTCGGAAATATCATTTAAAGAGGATGGCGAAACTTCATGTTGTACGCTTGAAGCGGGTTCTAGAGCTTCATCTGATGGCATCTCAACGTCAGACATTGAATTTTCAGATAGCAGTGAATCTATATCCAACTCATCGCTTTCATCAGATGACATTACTTCAGCTGGTGAAAGTGCTTCAGCCGATGGAATTGCTTCATCTGCAGAGGCTTGGGTCGGTTCTGAAGGAGAATCGAATTCATCTTCTAAAACAAGATCTTCAGTACTTGAAGCTGGCTCTTCAACCGATGTTAATGCATCGCTATCAGAAGACATCAAATCATCAATCAACGCTTCGTCTGTTGTTTCTAGTGAATCGTCTAGCAGCGCATCCGTTGCAGGTGCAACACCAAATAGATCATCGATAAAGTCATCGCGATTAAAGTCTTCATCTTTTTCTGATTTAACATCAGCACTGTCTTGCGTCAGCTCCGAACCTAACAACTCTTCGTTAGCTTGTTCTGGCTCAACTACAGAAGGTTCAGGCGTTAACTCAGTAAGCTCAGCATCAAAATCAAGTTCATCACTGGTTTTGTCTAAATCTAAAGCAGCGTCTAACTCTTTATCAAACGCTTGTTCTTCAGATTCAAGTTCGTCTTCAATGCCACTTGTCAGTAAGTCATCAAACGGATCTAAAGATTCCGATTTTTGTGTCTCGGTTTCATCCGTTGAAAGCGCATTGTCTGACAATTCACTATCAAGGAAATCATCTAGTAAGTCAGTGCTCTCAGCGTCGAGTTCGAAGTCATCATCAGAATCCCCTATTAGTTCATCCAAGGTTTCCGTGCTGTCTTCGCTGATATTCAACTCATCATCAGTCGACAAACCTGAAAGCTCTTCCAGCTCAGATAGAGCATCGAAACCAAGCGGCTCATCTTCAGACTCTTGGTCTGATTCACTGTCCAGCATCTCGTCGAGCAGGTCGGTAGAGTTGCTTAAATCAACGTCGTCCCCTTCAAGTTGCTCATCAAGCAGATCAAGATTAGGAATATCAAGTGATGGTTGTTCTGAAGTTGGCGCGCTCTGAGGTTGATCAGATAGCGCGGATTCATCTTCATTTTCTAATGGCTGATCAAACTGAGCCAAAATATTTTCGATATCATCATCAGACGCTAAGCCGCTATTCAGGCTTGAGCCAATCTCATCATCGTTATCAAGGTTAAACGGGTCATTACCTTGTTCATTTTGAGCCGCAACTTGAGCAAAGATATCGTCAATATCATCTTCTACGCTAGGAGCCGAAGGCTGAGGGGCTTGTTGTTCCGAGATAAGAGCATCGATATCAAATTCGTCGTTGCTCAAATCAGCAGGAGCAGCATCGCTCTGCTGTTCTGAGATAAGCGCATCAATGTCGAAGTCATCGATCGCTGACGCGCCGATGGCTGGAGTCGCATCGTTTTGTTCTTCAGATATCAAGGCATCAATATCAAAGCTGTCATCATCTTCGTCATCAAGCGCGAACAAATCATCCAATAATGATTGGTCTAATTCATTCGAACCTAAGTCTTCTGTTGCTGACTCTTGAGCGAGTAACGCTTCAATATCATCGGCAGACATTGGATTATCATCAGAAAGATCGAAATCGCCTTCATCGGAATCCAGCGCACTTTCAACCGTTTCGTCTAATGCACGCTCCATCTCTTCAAGGCCAAGAGCTTTATCTTCGCCATTAACGCTGATGCCATTGCTGCTGTCTAAATCAAGATCATCAAAGTTCGTGTCTAAGTCGCCGTTTTCTCCGATGCTCGCAAATGGGTCATCGTCTTCGCCGTCTAAGTTGAAATCGAGATCCGATTCATCTAAGCCAGCAAAGACATCGTCTTCTTCTGCCAGTGCTTGGTCGTCGAACAACTTATTCGCGTCATCCTCGGTACCAAACAGTTCATCATCGAGAGACAGTTCATTATCAAGGTCGTCCATTTCATCACCTAAGGTGATTGGCGCGACACTGCTCGGTTGAGGCTGAATAGGCTGTTCTTGAGTCGTTTGTTGCTGCTCATCATTTTTAGAACGACGACCTAACAACATCACAATGATCAGACCAAGCAACAAGCCGGGAATAATCGCAAGTGCGGCAACTAGCCAACCATTAGATAACAGCTGATCCATGGCACTTGGCGCCATTTTTTCGATTTCAGCATTCTTTCTTTTCTCTTCCGCGAGTAACTTTTCAACTTCGCTACGTATGCGGTCTTCATCACTGAGTTCGGTTTTTAATCCATCTACTTCCGACTGAACATTCGATAACATCAAACGAAGTTGGTGGTTTTTCTCTTCTAGAGATAACAGCTCAGTTTCAGAAAGCTCTAACTGCTTCTCTAGCTTGTTCATCTCTTGGGTTGGAGCCGACTGAGCTAGAGATGATTGAGTTGGAGACAATGGCTTTTTAGCGGTATCAGTAGTACTTACTTGCTTAGCAGGAGCAACATTTTTTGCATCAGAACTCGACGCTTTTGGTTTTGAAGCGACAGGCTTACTTGCAGGAGCATCAAGCTTAGCAAGATGTGAGTTCATAATATTGATGGCTTGCTGCGTTGAGCTAGCGCGAGTTTGCTCTAAAGAAGGCACACGTAAGTTGCTGGCAGGCAGCAGGCTATGGATATTCTGGTTTTCAAACGCTTGTGGGTTTAAACGATAAATTGCCAACAAGGTTTGTTGGACTGAAACGGAGCTA
Organism: Vibrio sp. 14N.309.X.WAT.E.F5; assembly: GCF_030397615.1. Taxonomy (NCBI): domain Bacteria; kingdom Pseudomonadati; phylum Pseudomonadota; class Gammaproteobacteria; order Vibrionales; family Vibrionaceae; genus Vibrio; species Vibrio sp. 14N.309.X.WAT.E.F5. The sequence goes on from NZ_JAPNXR010000019.1 coordinate 2,909, forward strand.
TCAGGGCGTAACTTTGACGCGATAGACCATAGCGTTTCTGAGCCACGAGTTGGGCCATAGAAACGAGAAGGCTCAGCGCTATTCGATTGCGCTCTTTGAAGAGGTTCTGAAAACGTAGGCGCTGATTGTATCTGACCATCAGGCCCTACAACTCGAATGGAATCTGCACGAACAACGGAAATCTGAGTCGCAATGATAAAGGCAAAAGGTATTAACCACGGCTTGAAAATTTGAAACATAAAAGGCTCAGCTAGGTGCTTAAATTCGGAAAAGTGATGATCTATTAAATATATCGGATAAATGACGTAAAACTATAGAGATGAAAACAAAAAATGTGTTGCAGCAACAATATTCGCAGCAATTTCACACAATTTGACTAACAATATTTTCAATCGATTAAAAAAGCCCCACTAAAGAGTGAGGCTTGATAATCAAAGCAATGAAGCTTAGAAGTAATCGCGAATAAGCAATTCTGCGATTTGAACTGCGTTCGTTGCTGCGCCTTTACGAACGTTATCAGCGACTACCCACATGTTCACACCGCTGTGATGGCTGATGTCGTTACGAATACGACCAACCATTACGTGGTCTTTACCACCAGCATCACGAACCTGAGTTGGGAAGTCTAAAGCTTGGAAAACTTCAACGCCTTCTGTGTTCTCTAGAAGCTGAATAACTTGCTCAGCACCGATTGGCGCGCGAGTTTCAATGTGTAGAGATTCAGCGTGACCATAGAACACAGGAACACGAACACAAGTTGGGTTCACCGTGATTGAAGAGTCAGCAAAGATCTTTTGAGTTTCCCAAACCATCTTCATTTCTTCACGTGTGTAGCCGTTCTCTGTAAATTCATCGATTTGAGGAATACAGTTGAACGCGATCTGCTGTGAGAATGCTGACTTGTCAGCTGGCATGCCGTTAAGAAGCTTAGCCGTTTGACCTGCTAGCTCATCGATACCCGGCTTACCTGCACCAGACACAGATTGGTAAGTTGAAACGTTAATACGCTCAAGGCCCACTTCATCGTGAATTGGTTTAAGTGCTACTACCATCTGAATAGTAGAACAGTTAGGGTTCGCGATGATGTTGCGGTTACGGAACTCAGCAATCGCTTCAGGGTTCACTTCTGGCACAACCAGAGGAACATCGTATTCGTAACGGAAACGTGATGTGTTATCGATAACAACCACACCTTCGTCAGCGGCGATTGGAGCCCAACGTTCTGAAAGCTCGCTACCTGCAGAGAAAAACGCAATATGTACTTGAGACCAATCGAAGTCTTCTACGTTTTGTACTTGTATTGTTTTGCCGTTAAAACGGGAAGTTTTGCCTTCACTACGTTCACTTGCTAGTAAGTGCATTTCACCGACAGGGAATTTACGCTCTTTAAGTACTTCAAGAATGGTTTCACCAACCGCACCAGTCGCACCTAAAATAGCAATATTAAATTCTTGGCTCATTGTTTCTCTCTTTTATAAAGTTGGCTTTACCATAAAACCGAGTTTAGATAACGGCGTTAAATTACAAGATTCGTCGCCCGTTAACTCGACTGCACTGTACTCTCTACGGTCCCAATATTCTTTACGCATCTTGTCAAAAGAACCCGGCGTAGAGATATTGCGACGGAATAAGGCGTCGTCTTTGCGCACATCATAGATCAACTGAGTCAAATTGTGCAGTGTTGCTTCATCCCAAGCTCTATCTAATTTCATTTGAGGCACTGGCGCTGTCGGCAGAAGATCGCTTGCATAAGCACGCTGTTCAGTACCTAAAAACTCACAATAACTGTTGAAGATCATCGTAGTACCACGTGCTTTACCCTCTAAACCGTAGCCCGCTACGTGAGGAGTTGCAAAAGCAAGCAGTGGAAGCAGCTCAAAATCGACTTCAGGTTCAAACTCAAACACATCAAGAACGGCAGTGAAACCATCGGCTTTTTGCAAGCGAGCTTTTAACGCTTGGTTATCAACAACAGGACCACGAGCCGCATTAATCAGAATTTGATCAGCACGTAAATTTTCCAGTACTTGCTCATTAATCAAGTGATGCGTTGGGAACTCACCCGTCTTAGTGATTGGCGTATGCAGAGTGATAACGTCTGACTGCTCAAGCAGTGTCTCTAATTCCGTAAACTCGCGAGTATCACCCTCTTGTTGTTTTAGAGGATCGTTCAGCAATACTTTAATGCCAATGCCTTCAAGGCATTTCGCTAAATAACTGCCCACTTGACCACAGCCAATAATACCGACCGTTTTATCGAAAACAGAGAAGCCTTGCTGCTGTGCAAGAACCATCATCGCGCTGAACGCATATTCAGCCACACCCACCTTGTTACAGCCTGGGGCTGCGGTGAAGAAAATGCCACGATCTTTCATCAATTCTTGGTCAACGTGATCCATACCAGCTGTTGCGGTTCCAACAAACTTAAGCTTGTTCGCTTTGCTGATCAGCGCTTCATTGACCTTAGTCACCGAGCGAATCATCAGAGCATCTACGTCAACAAGATCGTCAGCGGTTAGCGTTCGACCGGACTTCATTGTCACTTCACCTAGCTGGCTAAAAAGCGCTTCAGCATAAGGCATATTTTCATCGATTAAGATTTTCATTGGGAAGGTACTTTCGTTGGGGTCTGTCGACCTTAAATGTGAATTGAAATGATTGTGCAAAATTCCACACACGGTGTCGAGTCGCAATTGGAATACATTATAAATAAAGGGCTGAATCGCCTAGTCTGCACAAACAAGAACAGAAATAAGAGCCAATACCTAAAATCAAAAAGAAAAAGTCAGAAGACTAAAACGAAAAATGCCCGATTGAATAAACAATCGGGCAAACATCCAGAACAAAAGGATCCTATCTCGCTCTCCAGGAGACAGAGTCTTGCGTCTGTTCAACCAGTACTAACCAAAGTCAGCACTGATCAAGCTCTGGAAACCTTTCAACTTTTAAATCTTGATTTAAAAAGCTATGTTCTGATGGTCATGATTACTGGGTGACCTGTGCGTGTTGAATCGGCACTCACGTCACCCATTAACGATTAACCTTTTATTAATTTAACCTTGGCTTTAATTAGCCTTGGTATTTTTTGATTACTAGCGTTGCGTTCGTACCACCGAAACCAAAGCTGTTAGACATAACCGTTGTTAGCTCTTGTTCACGAGCTTCCGTTACGATGTCTAGGCCTGCGCCTGCTTCGTCTAGGTTTGCAACGTTAATGCTTGGTGCGATAAAACCGTTATCAAGCATTAGTGTTGAGTAAATTGCTTCGTGTACACCAGCCGCACCTAGAGCGTGACCTGTCATCGCTTTAGTTGCTGAAATTGCTGGGCTGTTGCCGCCAAAGACTTCTTGGATTGCACCAAGTTCTTTAACGTCACCAACAGGAGTTGAAGTACCGTGAGTGTTCACGTAGTCAACGCCATCAACGTTTTGCATTGCCATCTTCATACAACGAACCGCGCCTTCGCCAGAAGGAGCAACCATGTCGTAGCCATCTGAAGTTGCGCCGTAACCCACGATCTCGCCGTAGATTTTTGCGCCACGAGCCACAGCGTGCTCAAGTTCTTCGATAACTAGCATGCCGCCGCCACCAGAGATAACGAAACCGTCACGGTCTGCATCGTAGGTACGAGAAGCCAATTCTGGAGTGTCGTTGTACTTAGTAGAAAGTGCGCCCATTGCGTCGAACATCATAGTCAGAGACCAATCCAGTTCTTCACCGCCACCAGCGAATACAACGTCTTGTTTACCCAGTTGGATAAGCTCCATTGCGTGACCAATACAGTGTGCAGATGTCGCACATGCAGAACTCATAGAGTAGTTCACGCCACGGATTTTGAATGGTGTAGCAAGACAAGCAGAAACCGTAGAAGCCATTGTACGTGGAACCATGTATGGACCAACGCGCTTAACGCCTTTTTCACGGATGATGTCTACAGCGTTAACTTGGTTTAGAGATGAAGCACCACCTGAACCCGCAACGATACCTGTGCGGTCATTAGATACTTGATCTTCAGTTAAACCAGAGTCAGCAATTGCTTGCTCCATTGAAAGATAAGCGAATGCCGCTGCATCACCCATAAAGCGCATTTTTTTGCGATCGATATGGTCAGCAGGGTTCATTTTCAGGTTACCCCAAACTTGAGAGCGCAAGCCATTTTCCTTGAACTGCTCTGAAGCGGTAATACCTGATTTACCCTCTTTCAGTGATGCTAAAACTTCTTCGACGTTGTTACCGATACTTGAAACAATACCCATACCGGTGATTACGACTCGTTTCATGTGACATTCCTATAATTCTAAATTCAGCTAGATGATAACTAAGAAGCCTAACAAAAGTGGTCAGCTTTCCTAGAAATTCGTACAATCCCTACCAACATATCGCTTCAAATCACAAAATGATAGATTTTATGACTTCAATTACTAATGCAGAACTGGAATGGAATGAGTCTGGCACGCCAGTTTCAGACCAATTTGACGACGTTTACTTCTCTAATGTTAACGGTTTAGAAGAAACTCGCTACGTCTTTTTAAAACAAAACCACCTTCCAGAGCGTTGGGTTGAACATCAACAACGCCGTTTTGTGATTGCTGAAACCGGTTTTGGTACAGGTTTAAACTTTCTCGCAGTCTGGCAATGGTTCGATGCTTTTCTTAAAGATAACCCACAAGCTATGACCAAAGAGTTACATTTCATCAGTTTTGAAAAATATCCTTTAAATAAAGATGATCTGATCATAGCGCACCAATCTTGGCCTGAATTAGCCCAGTATGCGACACAACTCCAAGAACACTATCCGATTGCTCTGCCGGAATGTCACCGCATTGTGTTGGGCGATGGCGCGATCACACTCGATTTATGGTTTGGTGATATTAAAGATTGTATGCCAAACGTGCCTACTCCACAGGAAGGTTTGGTTGACGCTTGGTTCTTAGATGGCTTTGCGCCAAGTAAGAACCCAGAAATGTGGAATCAAAATCTATTCAACGGAATGGCCAAACTGGCAAAACAAGATTGCAGCTGTGCAACGTTTACCGCTGCCGGTTTTGTTCGCCGCGGTTTAATCGAAGCTGGCTTTGCCATGAAAAAAGTTAAAGGCTTTGGTACTAAGCGGGAAATGATTGCAGGCCGCCTTGATGGAAAGCACGCTCACACCAACATCAAACCTTGGTACGGCCTAGCTCAACACAGTGATTCACAAGATATCGCCATTATCGGTGGTGGTGTTGCCAGCGCTGCGCTTGCAAAAACGTTAAGCCGACGCGGTAAAGACATCACGCTTTATTGTGAACACCAACAAGCCGCGGGAAATGCCTCTGGCAACAATCAAGGTGCCATTTATCCGCTACTCAGCGAAGCGACATCTAATGTTTCAAGAATATTTGGTCCGGGCTTATTGTTTGCCCGCCAATTTATTAATCAAGCAGCACAATCAGTAAACTTCGATCACAACTGGTGTGGCGTGAATATCTTGATGTGGGATGAAGGTTCAACCAAAAAGCTCAACCGTATGTTGGAAGGCAATTTCCACACAGACTTAATTCAGCGCTTAACGCCCGAACAAGCGAACGAAAAGATTGGCTTACCGGTTGATAAAGAGAGTGTTTACTTCCCACTGGGTGGTTGGTTAAGCCCTCTTCAGCTTACTCAAGGTTTGATTGGTAAGTTAGAAGAGACCAACCAAGTGAGCGTACATTATCAACACCAAGTAACTCAACTTGAGTGGTTGGAAGCAGAACAGCAATGGTTGTTGACGATTGAGACACCTCAAGGTGAGATTAACACCAAGCACGACCAAGTAGTTGTCGCGAATGGACACAAGTTCACCCAATTTGAGCAAACTCGCCCCGTTCCTCTCACGCCAGTTAAAGGGCAAGTGAGTCATATCCCGACTACAGAAAACCTCAGCAAGCTAAAAACGGTATTGTGTTTTGATGGTTACTTAACGCCACAGAATCCAAATAATGGTCACCATTGTATTGGCGCGAACTACGACAAAACCAATATCGACCAAGAATTTGATATTGAGGTTCAACAACATAATGGCGAGCGCTTACACGGCTCGTTGCCGGATCAAGCGTGGACAAATGATGTCGATACCAGCGGTAACTTAGCGCGTCAAGGCATCCGCAGCGTAAGCCGTGATCACCTACCATTCGTAGGTAATGTTGGTGATTTTGAATCCATCAAAGAGCAATATCAGAATCTGCACAACTTTAATCCGCAGCGTGATGTTATCGACAGTATCGAACCTGTTACCAGCTATCCGAACTTGTTCTGCTTTATCGGTTTAGGTTCGCGTGGTTTGAGCTCTACTCCTCTTTTAGCAGAAGTCTTAGCCTCACAAATTTGTGGCGATCCTCTACCTCTTCCGGTTGATGTGCTCGAAGCCATTCATCCAAGTCGAATGTGGATTAGAAGGTTACGTAAAGGCAAAGCGTTAACAGAAGGTTGGGTTTCAACGAAACAAGCCAGTGCAGAATAGTCGATTCTAGACTAGGTCTAAATATTCAAATAAGTGTTAGGCCTTGTTGATCTTACGAGCTGATTTTTGCAACGAAAGGCCAACATGACCTAGTACGACCCACAAAAAGCCCGAGCATTTCTCAATGCTCGGGCTTTGTTTTCTGATCTTGTCTACGTCGCTGTTTATTGCTTTTCAGAGGCTCGCAACTTTACATCAGCTTGCTACTTTGCAGCTATTCGCTTTACTTTCCGCTTTCTACAGCTTAGCAATCGCGTCTTTAATTTGAGCGGCAATCTCTTCGTTGCTGATTGAACCCGACTCAAAATCAAAGTTATCGTAGAAGCTAGGCACTGAAAGCGATGCTTTAACGTTGCCACCGAAGTACGGAGCCGAACCTGTCGCTGCGCCAAGTACTGTTTGTGCGCCACCTGGGCCTGGTGATGTCGCTAGGTAAACCGCAGGCTTCTCACCAAACACTGAACGTTCAATACGTGTCGCCCAATCAAATAGGTTTTTGTACGCTGCAGGATAGTGGCCGTTGTGCTCAGCGAAAGAGATAACAAATGCGTCAGCTTCTGCTAGGTCACGCAAAAATGCTTGAGCGCCTTCCGCTTGGCCAATCTCTTTTTCAGTGTCTTCACTGAACATAGGAACGTTGTAATCGTTGATGTTTAGAACTTTGACTTCAGCACCTTCAATCAAGTTAGCTGCGTAAGTTGCTAGAGTTTTGTTGATAGAGGTAGAGCTGGTGCTTGCGCCGAATGCGATAACTTTCATGGTGTGACCTTTTCTGTGATTCCGTTAAGTGGGATTAGAATAACGTAGTCAGAAAATGGAACCATCACAAGAAATGAACGGACTCATTCAAAAAATTCGAATGAGTCTCAAATTATTGGTTCGCTCAAAAATGAGGAGGAAGAGTAATGAGCGAATAGCGCTAGACGAATAATGCTAAACGACTAAAGTTAAGCTTGGTTTTGCAGCTCAACCCAAAGGTCATTAACGATCGTACGATCGGCTGGCGTCAATTCAGAACGTGCGTCTTCTAGGCTCTTCTCAATACGCAATTTAACTTCTGCTACGTCTTCAATGCCGTCTTCTTCACATGAAGCCACTGAAAGAGAAATATGACCACGTAAGTAACCACCAGCAAACAGTTCATCATCTGATGCGTTTTCAATGCGAGCATCAATTACTTCAAGTAGTTTTTCTTCAAATTCGATAATCATAATATTCTCTTATTTCACAATAAATTGGCTAGCACATAAAGGTTCTACATCGTAGAAGCTGCGCAATGCTTCAGAGAGCATTTTTACGCGAGGCGGAAGGCCAACTTCAAAGATACCCATGACTTCGCTGTGTACTTTATTCATAAAGGCCAAACGATCTGGCTCAAAATCGCCGTGTAGATTGTCACAGCTGACATTAAAAGGAAAGCCTGCGCTCGTCGCAATGATCCATTCATACGCTTGTGGGCGAATTTCTACTTTTTCAAACTCAGCTTGAACCGACTCAGTGCGCCCATCTGGCTCATACCAATAGCCAAAATCTTCCAATAAACGACGTTCAGGGCCAGCAACGCACCAGTGCGCTATTTCGTGTAGCGCAGAAGCGTAAAAGCCACGTGCGAAGACAATTCTGTGGTGTGGGATATCATCATCGGCAGGCAAGTAAATAGGCTCATCTGCGCCTAACTCTAATTTAGTATTAAAGCTGCCATAAAAAGTCTGATTAAAAATATCAATAATGTCGGAATATTGGTGCGTCATAAAGCTTGCTTGAAATGAAATAAACACGCGTATTTTGCTTTGTTTTATCGGCTTGGTAAAGCCCCTATCAGGCGTAATGTTAACGACGCCAGCGCTCTCCACCAGCACAAAGCCACCTATCTCTACGATAGATAACCTCAAGTTACTCCAATTGATTACTTCAGCTAATCTGAAACCTCGATTCACGGTACAAATATTCATTCGTCAAAGGCCGTTTTTACTACTACACTCGCGCTTCATTTTTATATCCCCAAGGCCTATAACTCTCCAATTTATAGACCTAAAATAATAGAGCTACAGCAATGCTACTAAGTGTTTTGTATATCATTGGCATCACGGCAGAAGCCATGACCGGCGCTCTCAGCGCTGGCAAACAAAAAATGGATTGGTTTGGTGTAATGTTGGTTGCGAGTGCAACGGCAATTGGCGGCGGTACAGTACGAGATATCTTACTTGGCCATTACCCTTTAGGTTGGGTTGAAAACCCACAATATCTGGCGATCACCTGTATCGCAGGTGTCATCACGACCGGACTCGCTAAATGGGTAATCAAGCTAAAAGGGTTATTCATTCGTTTGGATGCGCTGGGGCTTATCGTATTCAGTATCATTGGTACTAAGGTAGCGATGACCATGGGTCTGCACCCAATGATTTGTATGGTGTCTGCATTGGTTACTGGCGTATTTGGTGGCCTGTTGCGCGATCTTATCTGTCGTCAAACGCCACTGGTCTTGCATGAAGAGTTGTATGCATCTGTCGCCCTTGTCGCTTCAGGTTTATACCTAGGTTTGCTTGAGCTTGGCATAAACGACGTAACAGCAACGATTGTTACGCTTGTGGTTGGCTACTTGCTGCGTATGGCTGCCGTAAGATTCAAATGGCGCTTGCCTTCGTTTCAGCTTGATCCGGAAAGCTCTGTGCATTAGATAATATATTCTCAATGACGCAGAATATAAAAAGGGTTGCTTCATTACGAAGCAACCCTTTTTTGTTTCTATCAAATCAGTTTCAATTCTGTTTTGAATAAAACGAAGCAGAACTAGATTTTTGGCGTTTCTGTTGTCACACCAAAGTTTTGACCACGATGACGTAGCAAGTGATCAAGCAATACAATCGCTAACATCGCTTCTGCGATAGGCACTGCACGAATACCAACACATGGATCGTGACGACCTTTCGTGATTAACTGCGTTGCTTCACCGTCTTTAGTGATGGTGTCACCAGGAACAGTAATGCTTGATGTTGGCTTAAGTGCAATACTTGCCACAATATCTTGGCCAGTAGAAATACCGCCTAAGATACCGCCAGCGTGGTTGCTGCTGAAGCCTTCTGGAGTTAATGGATCACGGTGTTCACTACCGCGTTGATTAACGACATCGAAGCCATCGCCAATCTCAACACCTTTCACCGCATTGATGCTCATTAGAGCGTGCGCGATGTCTGCATCTAGACGATCAAAGATTGGCTCACCAAGGCCTACAGGCACTTTAGTCGCAACCACTTGAATCTTCGCACCGATCGAGTTGCCTTCTTTTAGCAAGTCACGAATCAGTTGGTCAAATTCTGGTACTTTGTCGGCATCAGGACAGAAGAAAGCGTTGTTCTCGATCTCGTTCCAATCCACTTTATCAATTGAGATATCACCCATTTGAGAAAGGTATGCTTGGATTTCAACACCAAATTCTTGTTTCAGGTATTTCTTCGCAATCGCACCTGCCGCAACACGCATTGCCGTTTCACGAGCTGAAGAACGACCACCACCTCGGTAATCACGCACACCGTACTTTTGATGGTAGGTATAATCAGCGTGGCCTGGGCGGAACTTGTCTTTAATTTCGGAATAGTCTTTAGAGCGTTGGTCTGTATTTTCAATCAATAGACCAATAGAAGTACCCGTAGTTTGGCCTTCAAATACACCTGATAAGATTTTCACTTCATCCGCTTCACGGCGAGCCGTTGTATAACGAGAAGTACCTGGGCGACGACGATCCAAATCTCTTTGAAGGTCTGCTTCGGTAATTTCTAATCCTGGTGGGCACCCATCTACGATACATCCTAGTGCGATACCGTGACTTTCTCCGAACGTAGTCACGCGGAAATGTTGTCCGATACTGTTTCCTGCCATTACTTCCTCTAAATCAGCCATCACTCAGAAGGTTTGATTCCTAAACCAACCAGCTAATAGCTTTACTTGTCTATTCTTCGTGAATTCATAGTGGCTTTATTACCAAATGATGTAAACCCCAAAAAACGAACAATTTTAACTTTCTATTACATAAGCCGAATGAAATGAATAACGAGGGAAAATGAGTGGCGCTTTAACAGAAGTACTTTTAGTATGGTAGAAAAGCAAAAAACCCGACAACTCAGAGAGTTATCGGGTTTCTTTAAATAGTGGTACGCCCTGAAGGATTCGAACCTTCGACCACCTCCTTAGAAGGGAGGTGCTCTATCCAGCTGAGCTAAGGGCGCGCTACAGGAAAGGATTATACGAATTCGAATCAGTAAAGCAACGGCTTTGTGTAACATTCTGATCCAAGTGAGTAAAAAAAGGGCAATGAGATTATAAGTGTTGGAAAATAGACCAAAGCAAACGTTTGCTTGATGGTAATCAAAAAGATTTTCTGGAATAATGCGCCCAAAACATCAGCCACTAACTTGAATATCAATACTAAGGAAATTCATGACTGCTCAAAATATTGATGGAAAGCTAATTTCTCAAACAGTTCGCTCTGAAGTTGCGGCACGTGTAAAGGCTCGTACAGAAGCTGGATTACGCGCTCCGGGCCTAGCGGTAGTTTTAGTGGGTGAAGACCCTGCCTCTCAGGTTTACGTTGGAAGTAAGCGTAAAGCGTGTCAAGAAGTAGGCTTCGTTTCAAAGTCTTTTGATCTACCAGCGACGGCGACCGAAAATGATCTGCTAACGCTCGTCGACCAATTAAATGAAGACCCTGAGATTGATGGCATCCTAGTTCAACTGCCTTTACCTGCTGGTATTGATACCACTCACGTTCTTGAGCGCATCACGCCAGAGAAAGACGTTGATGGCTTCCACCCATACAACGTAGGCCGTTTGGCTCAGCGTATGCCTAAGCTACGCTCTTGTACGCCTAAAGGTATTATCACATTGCTTGACCGTTACAACATCGACTTACGTGGTAAGCACGCGGTTGTTGTTGGCGCATCAAACATCGTAGGTCGCCCAATGACCCTAGAGCTTCTTCTAGCAGGTTGCACGACGACCACATGTCACCGCTTCACCAAAGACCTTGAAGGTCATGTACGTCAAGCGGATGTTGTTGTGGTAGCCGTTGGTAAGCCTAACTTCATTCCTGGCGCTTGGATTAAGAAAGGTGCTGTTGTGGTCGATGTAGGCATCAACCGTTTGGAATCTGGCAAGCTCGTTGGCGATGTTGAATACGATGTCGCGAAAGAGAGCGCAAGCTTCATCACACCAGTTCCGGGTGGTGTTGGTCCAATGACAGTAGCAAGCCTAATCGAGAACACTATGATTGCTTGCGAGCAGTTTCACTCGAAATAATCTGCGAACGACAAATTTGCGAACAACAGCGTAAACAGAATTCAAAAGCCGCAGCGTGAAAACGTTGCGGCTTTTTTGATACTCAGATATTCATTTTTGATACACAGCTAATCGCTTTTGATAGAGAGCTCCCGCTACTTATCTGGTGTATCAGCTCTTTCAGCTTGCTCCGAAGGCGGCAATAAACTAATGATCGCACACTCCGTTGATATGAGTTTTTCCAAATCAGAACCTTGTGTCACTAAACGGAAATCACCCCCAGTAATCACACCCAGTGGAATCGCTTTAGGGTACAGCGCGTTAAACTCATTAAGGTCAAACGCCTCAGTCAATCCCGTGCTCTTAATTTGGCTGCCTTGAGCCATCAAGGAGTTAAGTTTGGAATAGGTAATTCCTTCCGAAAACAGGCTTCTGTTACCATCTCGGCTCACTGAGTGCCTTTCGTGCTTAGTTTCTGTCGATTCAAGCTCAAACACCTTATTTTCACCAAACTCATCTTGATAATGCATGCTGACTAATGGGTTGGTTTGACGATAAGGCGAGACGATCATGGCGCGCCCTATTCCATCCAACTCCAGATTATTTTCCGCGTGACTTGAGGCTGGATTGCCAAAATAGACATTTAGGTTATCCATGCGTGCCAAGCGAATACTTTCCCAGTTGGTATCGGCAAGCACACTATTGATGTTGTGTGTCGCCAGCACCTTAGCAAACTGTCTTGCAAAATGAGTCGCGCCAAAGAAGATAACCCCTTGTGCTTTCTCTTGCGTCACACCCAACCTTCTTGCCCACCAACTTGCGGTAAGGCTCTGAATCACAACCGTACCGATGATGACCAAGAACACCATAGGCACCAGTAGATCAGCCCCTTCAATCAATTGCTTCTCTTGAAGTTTGATAGCAAACAGAGAAGAAACTGCGGCAGCAACGATCCCGCGAGGCGCCATCCAGCTCAAAAACCATTTATCTGCTGAGGTAAGATCCGTGCCGATCCCGCTGATCCACACACTCAGAGGACGAGCCACCAGCATGACGACCGCTAATAAGCCAATACCGCCCCAACCTATCGAGAGGAAAGTCCCAGAATCGAGTCGACTCGCCAGTAAGATAAACAAGGCAGAAATGAGTAACACGGTTAGGGTCTCTTTGAATTCAATAATATCTTCAAGATCCAAGCCTTTCACGTTGGCGAGCCAGATACCCATGATGGTCACGGTTAATAGGCCAGACTCTTCACTCAGGTCATTGGAAAAAGAGAACGCAGCCAACATCAACGTCAGCACTGCTACGTTACGCAAATAGTGCGGAACCCAATGCCCTTTCAGCATCTTGGCAATCAAATAGCCACCGATGATCCCTAAGCCTAAACCGATGGCTAGAGTCAGCCCCAAGGCCGACAGTACATGGCTTGTAGGATCGGCTGAAGAGACAATGTATTCGTAAACGAGAACGGCAAACAGAGCGCCAATCGGGTCAATCACTATCCCTTCCCAGCGCAAGATACTGCCTAACGAAGATTTGGGCTGAATGCTGCGCAGCATGGGAACAATCACGGTTGGCCCCGTCACCACCACTAAGGCAGCAAACAACGCGGCTAATGGCCAACTGAAGTCCACAAAGTAATAAGCACCAACGACAATGCACGCCCAGGTAATCAGCATGCCGAAACTCACGAGGTGCGTCACCATACGACCATGACCTCTTATTTCCTTGAAATTCAGGGTCAATGCACCTTCAAACAGAATAATAGCAACACCTAATGAAATCAGCGGAAATAGCACGTCACCAAAAATGGCATCGGGATTAAGGATGTTAAGACCGGGACCTAAAAGTAGTCCGACAATAAGAAGAGGAAGAATAGCAGGAAGACGCAAGCGCCAACCTAACAATTGACACGTTAAAGACAGCAGTCCTATTAACGCCAAAGAAGAAGTAATCGACAAATCCATTTGCGCCCCTAAAAAATTCGTACCACACCTTGTTATACAAACCTATTTGCTGAAACAAGAAAGCCTATGTCATTAAACTATAGGCTCTCTTTTTCATGCTAACCGAATATTAGTGTGATTAATCAGTCACTTTACTATAGGGGAAATAAAGTGACTGACTCATCCACTCTGTACTTATCATCTAGCTAAAGAGAAAGCACCACGCCCGCAATCGCTGCGCTCATTAAGTTGGCAAGCACACCCGCACAAATCGCTTTAAAGCCGTATTGTGAGATGAAAGAACGACGCTCTGGAACTAAGCTACCCAAACCACCAATCAGAATGGCCATCGTAGAGATGTTGGCAAAACCACATAGTGCAAAAGTAATGATCGCTTTTGAGTGCTCACTCAGTGCGTCTTTTACGTCCATTAACTGGATGAAAGCCACAAACTCGTTCACAACGATCTTGTTACCGATCAGCGAGCCTGCAACCACAGCCTCAGACCATGGCACACCGATCAGCCATGCAACGGGTGCGAACACATAACCTAGGATAAGTTCAAAGCTTAGGTTTACGCCAAACCAACCACCAACAATACCTAATAAGCCATTCAGCATTGCAATCACACTGATAAAGGCCAGAAGTGTCGCACCCACTGCAACGGCAATACGAAGTCCAGACATAGCCCCATCTGCCATTGCCTCAACTACGTTTGTTGCTCGTGGAATTTCAACGTCAGACTCAATATTTTCTTGAGCCTCATCTGCGTTACCTGGTACCAAAATCTTGGCCATCAATAGACCAGCAGGCGCAGACATGAATGCCGCAGCGATCAGGTAGTTCAAATCAACACCAAGCGATGCATAACCCACTAGCGTACCACCAGCCACAGAAGCCAAACCACACACCATCACAGCGAACAGTTGTGAATCCGTCATGTGCTTCAAGTAAGGCTTAACCACCAATGGTGCTTCAATCATGCCAACAAAGATGTTCGCCGTTGCAGACAAAGACTCCGCACGACCTGTACCTAAGAACTTTTGCAAAGCACCGCCGATAAGGTTGATCACCTTTGGCATAAAGCCGATGTGGTACAAACCTGAAATCAGTGCAGAGAAAAAGATAATGATGCCGAGAACGTTAATAGCGAAAACAAATCCGTTATTCGTGAGGCCACCAAATAGGAAGTTAATCCCCTCTTGACCGTAGTTGATCAAGCTAGACACCGCACCAGTAGCTGCATTCAGCGCTTCTTTGCCCATTGGCACATAAAGAACCAATAGCGCGAATGAGATTTGCAGTAAGAAAGCCAAAGAGACGGTTCTTAGCGGAATATTTTTTCTGTCCGTAGATAGTAACCAAGCGGCCACTAAAATAGTGATAATTCCAAGTAGGGAAGCCATATGCGTCAACCTAAAAGTTGTAGGTAGGAAAGGCGACGCATTGTATAGAGGAAATCGTTTGCGGCAAGGTGCGGTTGTTAATGTGATGTTGGGATTATCACTGCCTTATCTATGATTATATTAAAGCATTGAATTTTAATGATTTAACTTGCTTAAAAAGCGTACTTTTTCCATATAGAAATTATATTTATAGATTAGGAAACAGTTAACGGTGCAGCTCAACGCAAGTTTTAAGGTTTTCATCCCAGTAAGTTGGCGACCCGATATGATCTTTGATGAACTCAATCACTGCTGAAAGCTTCTTCGGCATATTCTTTCTACTCGGATACACAGCGTAAAATGGCATCAGCTGACTCGCTCGCCATTCTGGTAATACTTGGATCAGCTTGCCCGTTCTAAACTCTTCTTTGACTAAGTAAGTCGCCAGATAAGCAACGCCCCAACCCGATACTGCCGCGTCTCGTACCGCTTCCGCTAAATCCACCGAGTAATCGCCCGCCACTTTAACACTGAGGTTTTCTTGGCCGTTATCAAATGCCCATGATGTGTAGTCCCGTTCACGGCTACGATAGATAAGGCAGTTATGGTCAATCAGATCAGATGGCACATGAGGAGTACCAGCTTTAATCAGATAATCCGGTGATGCCGCCACTACAAACTGACTGTCGGCCAAGCGCTGCGCAATATAACCTTCAGGTAAATCTTCATTGTTGGTGATCCAGAGATCCAAGCGCTCTTCAATCATGTCCACTTTGTAATCGAACAAATGCACTTCAATTCTCAGCTGCGGGTAAAGCTGTCTGAGCTGATCAATTGCAGGAATGATATGCAGTGTGCCAAATGACTGTGACAAGCCTATGCGGAATATCCCAGAGATATCATCACGCTGGCTGTCCATATCCATTTGAGCCGCTTTCACCGTATTGAACAGCTGCTCGCAGTGCTGATAGAACACTTCCCCTGCTTCAGTTAGTGTCAGGCTGCGTGTGGTTCTTTGCACCAGCTTGATACCTATCGAGTCCTCGAGCAAAGCAATTTGCTTGCTGATGTGAGACACCGACACATTCAAACTTTTTGCTGCACTGGTAAAGCCTTCATGCTTGATTAACGCATGGAATATCACCATCTGTGCGGCTCTATCTGTTAGCACAAGACCACCTTTAAAAATATCTGAAATATAAAAGAAAAAGGACTCCGAAGAGTCCTTTAGTTCGTTCTGCCTATGGTAGGCCAAATGCTATTCAAAGCGACCTAAGGCTATTAACCAAATTAAGTCTGTTAATCAAACTTAATTCTGTCTGCTAGGTGGCTAACCGCCAACGCAAAGTAGTAAGAACGATTCCACTTCATTAACACATTGTAGTTGTTGTAAATGAGGTACGAACGGCCAGTTTCATCGTCTGGCATAATTAGCCAAGCTTTAATATCTTCATCAAGCGTTGGTAATGGGCGATCGTCAAAACGCTTAATGCCAAGTTCAGACCACTCTTTTAAGTATTTCGCTTTGTCTTCACCTCGACCTTGCATCTCGATAGACACAGTTGCCGGAACGTGAACCTGACGGCCCCATGTATATTTGTCATCCCAACCTGATTGGCTGAGATAATTAGCCGCCGAAGCAAATACGTCTTCTTCAGTGCCCCAAATATCTTTCTTACCGTCGCCGTTACCATCAGCGGCATAAGCTAAGAATGAGCTAGGCATAAACTGAGGCTGCCCCATCGCGCCAGCCCAAGAACCTTTCATATCTTTGGGTGCGATATGGCCTTGGTCAAGAATCGTTAACGCAGCCATCGCTTCGCTACGGAACAACGCTTCTCTGCGCCCTTCATAAGCCATAGTGGTTAAAGCATCGATAACACTGTAATTGCCAGTGAACTTGCCAAAATTACTTTCTACGCCCCACAGAGCGACAATGAACCTTGGTTGAACACCGTACTCGTCACCAATACGCTTTAACGCGGTGTAATGTTTCTTATAGAGCGATCTTGCCTGTTTCACTTTCCAATCTGGAACCGCACGTGGAATGTATTCATCCAGAGTCAGTTTCTTCTCAGGTTGGTTCTTATCAGCTTTGACAGCTCTCGGCTTAAACGTCACGCCATCAAAGGCTTCTTCAATGATCGCTTCAGAAATGCCTTGTTCACGGCCTTGCTGCTTTAGCTTCTCTACATATTGTTCAAAGCTAAGCTCTTCAGCCTGTACTGAACCGATAGTCAGGCTATTGCCCAATAGCAATGCTGACACGGCTAATAGGGTTTTAGAAAATTTACTCAACGATCATTCCTCCTTGAATTAGGTGGCTATCACTCTTCGTCTTGAACATTCTGCTGAGCTTTACGCTCTTTATGCAGTTCAAGTTCGTTAACCGGTGGAGGCGGAACCTGCAAAAAGAAACCATCGTTTTTTAGTGACTCTTTCACTTTTTCGATGCTGACTTGGGCAAGCGTGCGGCCTTCCATTTTAATTACCATTACAAAGCTAGGTTTACCAAACATTTGCATCAGTGCGTCAGGGACTTGTGAGAAATCATCCTTTTTCGGGATATAAAGGTATGTTCCTTCTTTTTTTGAGCTTTTATATATAGAACACAGCATGACAAACCTTTTTTAAATGTTTATGGCTACAAAACTCTCACTTGTGAGTTCAATAGTTTATGTTGATGAAATATTGGGGACAAAACGTTTATTTGACAACAAGATTACTTGCTGTGCTTGGTTTGGGAATATAACATGATAAACCTAGTTTCAGGCAATGCCCTTTATCTTTAAGATGAAAGAAATTGTACCTATCCGCAATTGAGGTCCTGTAGTTTTTCGATGTCTAGTAACCCAGATCTAAAAGGTAGCAGTTTCACGCTATCTGTTTTGCACTTATCCGATGATCAAGTCGAAAATGCAGTGTCTTTTCTTCAAGAGAAGGTAGACCAAGCACCCACTTTTTTTGCGGCTGCGCCTGTTGTTATCAATATCAGCAAAGTGGCTGGCGATATTGATTTCGTACAGCTCAAAAATGGCATATCTCAAGCGGGCATGATCCCGGTTGGTGTAGCTGGTTGCTCAGATAAGCGCATGCAAAACTTAGCCAGAGATGCAGGTTTTGCCGTTATGACAGCGAGCAAGTCTCCCTCTCAAGCGCCGGCAAAAATGGCTCCGATAAAAGTGGTGAGAACCCCGATTCGTTCTGGTCAACAAGTGTATGCCAAAGACGGTGATTTGCTGATTCTTAGCCACGTAAGTGCAGGTGCAGAGGTGATTGCCGATGGCAGCATCCACATTCATGGCACGCTACGCGGTCGTGCAATTGCAGGTGCAAGTGGTCAAACTGAAGCAAAAATAATTTGTAATGATTTACAAGCCGAGTTGGTTTCCATTGCAGGAAATTACTGGCTCAGCGATCAAATTGATAGCGAGTACTGGCAAAAGAAAACCATGTTCAGTATGGCAAACGATGTATTACACGTTGATGTCCTCGCAATATAAGAGAAATAAAAGGAAAAAAGAATGGCACGCATTATCGTTGTAACGTCAGGTAAAGGCGGGGTGGGCAAAACGACCTCCAGTGCAGCTATTGCCTCTGGCTTAGCTCTGAAAGGGAAGAAAACAGCGGTTATCGATTTTGATATCGGTCTGCGTAACCTAGATTTAATCATGGGTTGTGAGCGTCGTGTTGTGTACGACTTCGTTAACGTGATCAATGGTGAAGCGACGCTGAACCAAGCAATGATCAAAGACAAGCGCACAGAGAACCTGTTCATTCTTCCTGCTTCTCAAACTCGTGATAAAGACGCATTGACGAAAGATGGCGTTCGTCGTGTATTTGATGAACTGGATGAAATGGGCTTTGATTTCATCATCTGTGATTCTCCTGCGGGTATCGAGCAAGGTGCTCTAATGGCGCTTTACTTTGCTGATGAAGCGATTGTAACCACCAACCCTGAAGTCTCTTCTGTTCGCGATTCAGACCGTATTCTTGGTATTCTTGATTCTAAGTCTCGTCGTTCAGAAGACGGATTAGAGCCAGTGAAAACACACCTTCTACTGACTCGCTACAACCCAGCACGTGTAACTCAAGGTGAGATGCTCAGTGTTGAAGACGTTGAAGAAATCCTACACATCTCTCTACTGGGTGTGATTCCAGAGAGCCAAGCAGTACTGAACGCGTCAAACAAGGGTGTTCCAGTTATATTTGACGAAGCAACCGACGCGGGTATGGCTTACAATGATACTGTAGAGCGACTACTGGGTAGCCAAGTGGACTTCCGTTTCTTAACGGAACAGAAGAAAGGCATCTTCAAAAGACTGTTCGGGGGCTAATACGCAATGTCATTACTAGAGTTTTTCAGACCACAAAAAAAGACAACCGCAAACCTAGCCAAAGAGCGTTTGCAGATCATTGTTGCTGAGCGACGCAGCCATGACGACCCTGCACCATCATACTTACCGCAACTGAAAGAAGACATCTTGAAGTGTATTGCGAAGTATGTGGAAGTCGATCCATCAATGGTTGATCTAACTTTCGAACACAAAGATGACGACATCTCCGTATTAGAGCTGAACGTTAAGCTTCCAGAAGAAGATCGATAACTAGAGCCTGAGCTTTGCTTATCAATATTCAATAAAAAAGAGAGCCTAGGCTCTCTTTTTTGTGTCTGAAACTTTTATCTCTAAAGCATTCGTTGCTTACTACAGAACTAAAGTTACTTGATTGCTTTGTTTAGCTTCTCGCCTACTACGTCTAGACGCCAACCTTGCATTACATCAGGTAGCTTCTCTGGGTTACGATCGTACTTCCAAATCCAGCTTAACACTTGGTTAAGTTGCTTCTTCGACGCCAAAAACTCAGTCGCTAAACCACTGTGTTGCGATGCTGTTTTCACTTCATCTTTCAACACTTTGAAGAGTTGCTTGTAACCTGGGTAGTCCATTAGACGTTCTACTGGCGCTGGGTACTCTTCTTCCGGTGTATGCTCAGCCAATTTCACGATTGAGCTGATCTTCGCACCATGGCGACGTACAGAACGGTAATCAAAACCTTCCTGCTCCATATGCTTAGGATCTTTCATCGCGAAACGAGCTACGGCCCATAGGTCTTGTTCTTTAAAGACAAAGTTCAGCGCTAAATCACGCTTAATCGCTTCTTTTAAACGCCAAGTTGCTAGCGGTCTTAAAATAGCTAGCTGTTGAGGTTTGAGCTGCCACGCGCCTTTAATATCAAGGTAAGCGTTGTCTGGGTTTGCTTTACGGATGCGCTTAGCTACTTGTAAATCAGACTCTTGCTGCGCCGCTTCCCACCAGCCCGCTTCCATCACTTTTTCTAGAAGCTTGTTGTACATTGGCATCAAGTAGTGAACGTCTGCTGCTGCGTAATCGAGTTGCTTTTGAGAAAGCGGACGCGCTAGCCAGTCGGTGCGAGATTCACTCTTATCTAGGTCAACGCCTACAAACTCAGAAACCAGAGCTGCAAAGCCAGTTGAAAGACCATGTCCTAAGAAGGCTGCCATGATCTGCGTATCCACCATTGGTGTTGGCGTACAACCAAATGCGTTCTGGAAAACTTCCAGATCTTCGCCACACGCATGTAATACTTTCAGTACTGACGTGTCTTTCAACAGCCCAACAAACGGTGTCATTTCATCAAGAGCAATAGGATCAATCAGTGACAGCGTTTCACCATCAAATAACTGAATTAAGCCTAATTGAGGGTAATAGGTTCTTGTACGAACGAACTCTGTATCAAGCATAACAACATCGGCTTCACGTGCTTGTTGGCAAACTCGCTCAAGGTCTTTCACTTGGGTAATGATTTGATAATCCACAAAAACTCTCACTGATTTTACTTTGATCGCCGGATACAAAAATGCCGACATTAACTGTCGGCATTCTAACACCATTTTTCAGCGCTCGCTTAGATTAAGCGCCTGAATGGTTTCGGGGGCAAATTTATCGCAAACCCTAGCATTACTCGCTTGCGCGTTTGGCAAGCTCTGCGTCGTTTTCTTCACGAAGCACTCGGCGCAAGATTTTGCCTACATTGGTTTTTGGTAGTTCTTCACGGAACTCAATCAATTTAGGGATTTTGTAGCCTGTTAGGTGTTCACGGCAGTGCGCGATAATGTCTTCTTTGGTTAGGCTAGGGTCACGTTTCACAACGTAAATCTTAACCAACTCACCAGACACTTCATGAGGTTGGCCGATAGCCGCAACTTCTAACACTTTGCCATGCAGAGCCACTACATCTTCAATCTCGTTCGGGTAAACGTTGAAGCCAGACACAAGAATCATGTCTTTCTTACGGTCTACGATGTACAACAAGCCTTCGTCATCAAACTTAACGATATCACCAGTCGATAACCAACCGTCTTGGTCGATCACTTCTTTGGTCGCTTCTGGACGTTGCCAGTAGCCTTGCATCACTTGAGGACCACGAACCTGCAATTCACCGACTTGGTCATTGCCAACCACTTTACCTTCATCATCAACAATACGAACTTCTGTTGATGGTACTGGTAGGCCGATTGCACCCGTGTAGTCTTTCAGATCGTATGGGTTACCCGTTACCAAAGGAGCACACTCGGTTAAACCATAGCCTTCAAGTAGATGGACACCTGTCGCTTTCTTCCATTGCTCAGCAACAGCGCGTTGAACCGCCATACCACCGCCAACAGATAAACGCATGTTACTGAAGTCCAACTCGTGGAAATCTTCATTATTCACGAGCGCATTGAACAAGGTGTTTACGCCAGTAATCGCGGTAAACGGAACCTTTTGCAGCTCTTTAATAAAGCCAGGAATGTCACGCGGGTTGGTGATCAGAAGGTTACGACCACCCATCTCAACGAACAGTAAGCAGTTCACAGTCAATGCAAACACGTGATAAAGCGGCAATGCCGTTACCACCAATTCACGGCCTTCTTGCAGAACAGGGCTATATGCCCCTTTCGCTTGAAGTACGTTCGCAATCATATTGCGGTGCGTTAGGATTGCGCCCTTCGCTACGCCCGTTGTACCACCTGTGTACTGTAAGAATGCGATATCATCGCCAGCCATAAATGGCTTCACATACTGTAGGCGACGGCCTTTATGCAGCGCTTTTCTGAATGAGATAGCACCCGGCAGATCGTACTTAGGCACCATGCCTTTTACGTATTTCACTACGAAGTCGACAATCGTACCTTTCGCTCGTGGCAGCATTTGCCCCAAGCTGGTTAGCACAACGTGTTTAACCGGAGTTTTATCAACGACTTTCTCTAGTGTGCTTGCAAAGTTAGAAACGATAACAATCGCCTTTGCGCCAGAGTCATTCAGTTGGTGTTCAAGTTCACGAGGCGTGTACAGTGGGTTGACGTTCACTGCAATCATACCTGCGCGCAGTACACCAAAGAGTGCAATTGGGTATTGCAGCAAGTTTGGCATCATAAGCGCGACACGATCGCCTTTCTTCAGTTTTAGATCATTCTGCAAGTAAGCAGCAAAAGCACGACTGCGCTCTTCAAGCTTACGGAATGTCATGATAGACCCCATGTTCTCGAATGCTGGTTGGTCTGCGTACTTCTGTACCGACTGTTCGAACATTTCAATAAGAGATGGGTACTGATCTGGGTTGATCGTCTCTGGTACGTCACTTGGATAACGTGAAAGCCAAGGTTTGTCCACTATGTTACTCCTCGTTTATCAGCTGACGACTGCTTCGCCGCTTTTTATCATTGCGGTATTACAGCACAGCTTTAGTGCATGAGCACTAAAAGGCTCAAACACTTGTTTAAATTTTGTTAACTACACCAAGAATTAGCTCTGAAACTAGCTCTGGGCTCTCTAAATGGCAATGATGTCCGCCAGGAACAGTCTCTATATTCAGAGAACTATGGGCTGATTTGTAGCGATTATGCTGCAAATGTCGGAATCCATCATTTCCTAAAACTATTAATTGAGGGCATTCAATAGCCGCCATGATCGCTTCAGCATGCGCTTGTGACATTCGATATAACGAGTCACATTTTAGGTTAGGGTCGCATCGCCATTGCCAAGAGTTATCGAACTCGGCACTACCTTGAACTACAGTCGCTTGATCAAAAGCAACGTGATCTACTGTCACTTCCTCAAAAGCAGCTTGATCAATAGTACCTAGCTCAACGATTCCTCGTTCAACAATAGGAGCAATAAGTTCTGCTTTGATTTGATTGGCGTGAGCTCTCAGCTTAATAGCATCCTCAAGACTTGCCAGAGGACGTGAAGGCTTTCTTCGCTGTCGAAGACGACTGAGTACCCCATCCCTCAAGCGAGAGACTGTTTCGTGGGGAGCTTCAGAAAGAGGTCCGTGACCTTCAATTTGGATTAATCCTGACACCTTTTCAGGAAAGGCGGCACTATAGCAACTTGCGATCAATGCACCAAGTGAATGTCCTACTAGTACCAGTCTGTTTGGCGATAATTTAGTCACCAACTGATGCAAATCGTCGATATAGTCGTGAAATGGGTAGTAACTGCCCGACTTATGCGATGAAAACCCATGACCAAAGAGGTCAATAGCAACCAGATGAGAATTTGGTGAAAGTACTTCTAGATTTGATATAACAGAAGAGAAACTCGCTGAGTTATCTAACCACCCATGAATAAAAACGACCGTCGTAGCGGTCGTTTCGGGGTTACCAATCTGTTGTGTTGCAAGCGTCCCGCTCGCAAGAGAATATGACTTTTCAATCATTGATAGTTTGTTATTCCTGTCTTGATCTATCCATTAATCCTAAACGATGCTAACTATTCGACATCTTTAATTACGCGCCCTTGTCTTGGCATCGTTTGAAAACTACGACAATGTAAGCTGCGACATGAGTAGTAAGTAGGAGCAAAATCGTTCACAACCACTCTTTCTGTAATTTGCCACAAGCGTTGGTTATAAACATTCATTACCGGAAAAGTATAAGGATAATCACCAATAGTGCCATCTTCTGTGCCATTTGATGTGCCTACCAAAGTGACTAAACGACCTTCAGCAAAACTCAATGGCTCAACATAACCATCAATGTAAGCGACAAAGCGCCCTTTTGGTTCGGCATCAATATCTGGCTTACCGCTGCTTGAAATCGGCATGTTAACCACTTCAACACGAGTCTTATCTTGTAAATTTGTCACCTTGGCAATCACACCACCTAAGCGAACATCACCAGCGTCTGGCACAGTGTTTACCCACTCTTGGTAGTCGGTCACGACTTGTTCAGAGTTTGCATTAAGTTCTTCAGGCAAAGAGGAGCAACCCATCACCATCGAAGAGAAAGCGACAAGGAAAAATAAGCGAGATTTAGAAATGAGAGAAAACATAATGCTGGTCCTTAGAACAGGATAAATAAAAGCACAAAGCTAGATATAAATATCGACCCCAATAAGCTTCGCAAGTTCCTCTTTTTTAGCTTGATTCATCACATCCATATACTCTTCCATCGCACGTCGTCCACGCCCTTCTGGAAGATCATATTGAACCTGAGCTTTGTGAATCTCAGATTCTTTGACTTGGCGAATGGAATGCGAGACAGCATTCGCGACCTTAGTTGGCTGACCAACTGAGGTTTTTGCATCGCCTTTTTTTACCTCGTTCTTTTTATTGGTTCGATTGGTTTTGGATGTATTGCCTATCGAAGAAGGAGGTAAGCCGTTTATTGAAACCATGCTTAAGGAATTTTGTACCTAATCTTAATAATTTTGTATCTGTTTTAATTTTGGCTCTGCAAAGTGAATGCAGAGCCAAAATAATACGTATTTACTCACGACCTGGCAGTTTCTTCCACGTCACTTTGTCACGTAGGTAAACTGGCTCAGACTCTTCAGCTGCAACCGCTTTGCCTTCTGCGTAAGCGAATTGAGCAAGGAACGCCATATCTTGAGCTTCTGGGAACAGAACCTCACACGCTTTAGTGTCGATCGCTAGTGTATCCATGTGCTCTGCGTACGCTTCCCAACCGGTGCCTACTTTTGCCCATGTCTCAGAATCCACTTCAAGCTGCGCAGCCAATTCGCTTGGAGGTGTGACACATTCAGCATCAACTGCAGTCCAACGACCGTCTTGTTCACGGCTGTAACGAGCCCAGTACACTTCACTCATGCGAGCATCAATCGCTGTTGCTACGTGAGTTTCACCAAATTTACGGTAGCTGCCCTGCGCCATCGCTGCCAGTGTAGAAACACCGATCATCGGTAAATCAGCACCAAAAGCTAAGCCTTGAGCAATACCAATACCAATACGTACACCCGTGAAGCTGCCTGGGCCTTGGCCAAACGCGATTGCGTCAATATCTGTTAAAGCGATGTTCGCTTCTTTCAGTACTTCATCAACCATAGGTAGAATTTTTTTCGTATGGTCTCGAGGAGCCTCTTCGCTACGTGCGAACACCTGGTCACCCATTACTAGTGCAACTGAACAGTTTTCAGTTGCGGTATCTACTGCAAGAATTTTCGCGCTCATTCGTGTCTCAAATATTCGTTATCTAATCTAAAAATAATGGCTAAACTCAACAATGCCAATTACTCAGCAGCGGTTGAATGGTCTTTAGCTAAGAATTCTTTAATGATCCCTAAGTCACGGGTACGTGGGATAGGCGGTAAACTCGCCAAAAATACACCACCGTAATCACGGGTCACCAATCGGTTATCGCAAATAATCAAAGCGCCATTATCACGCTTATCACGTATTAATCGGCCAACACCTTGTTTCAAGGTAATCACTGCGTCTGGTAACTGCACTTGTGCAAAAGGATCACCCCCTTTTAGCTTACAGTCCTCGATTCGAGCCTTAAGTAACGGGTCGTCTGGGGCGGTAAAGGGCAATTTATCGATGATAACACAGCTTAATGCGTCGCCCCTAACATCGATCCCCTCCCAGAATGCCCCCGTGGCCACCAGCAATGCGTTACCTAATTCCATGAATTCCGCTAAGGTTTTTTGCTTACTGGTCTCACCTTGCAATAGAACGGGTACAGTAAGCGTTTCACGGAATCGCTCGCCCAACTCTTTCATCATGCTGTGTGAGGTACACAAAAAGAAACAACGACCTTGGTTTTGCTCAATCACAGGAGCCAGCATCCTGACTAATTTGTCAGCCAAGCCCGGGCTATTGGGCTCTGGAAGATAACGAGGCACACACAAGCGCGCCTGATTCGGATAATCAAATGGGCTCGGCAGTGAAAACTGTGCCGACGGCTTTAATCCAAGTCGAGAGGTGAAGTGATCGAAGTCATCCGACACCGCTAGCGTTGCTGAAGTAAACACCCAAGCACCCGGTTTAAGCTCGATTTGTTCGTGGAATTTATCGGCAACCGAAAGAGGCGTGATGTGCAAAGCAAATTGTCGGGGCGTTGTGTCATACCAATAGGAATAACCGGTAATCGACACATCACACACACGTTCGATACGTGACTTAATCATGGTTGCACGCTCGAAAGCCGTATCTAACAACTGGCTTCGACCCAATGCTAATTTCAATACATCCACAGCCAGTTGCAACGCATCTTGTAAACGCACCAACTCTCTCGCAATCGACTCTGACTTCAACGCCTCACGCCAGTTACCACGAAAGCCCGTATCACCGAGCACAATACGTAGATCAGCTGACGATTGAATGAGCCTCTCGCCAACTTTTTGCAGCTGACGCATGTCTTTAGCTTCAGTTCGATAAGCAATTTCAATATCTTTGGCTAGTTCTTGGATTTGTCGGCTTGATACTGATTGCCCAAAGTACTGACT
Source organism: Vibrio sp. 14N.309.X.WAT.E.F5 (assembly GCF_030397615.1). Classification (NCBI taxonomy): domain Bacteria; kingdom Pseudomonadati; phylum Pseudomonadota; class Gammaproteobacteria; order Vibrionales; family Vibrionaceae; genus Vibrio; species Vibrio sp. 14N.309.X.WAT.E.F5. The sequence goes on from NZ_JAPNXR010000019.1 coordinate 29,752, forward strand.
GGCGATATCTGGAAGTTGATGCGCTTCATCGAAAATAAACACATCGGCCTCTGGAATAAGCTCACCAAACCCGGTTTCTTTAATCGCTAAATCCGCAAGAAACAGGTGGTGGTTTACTACGACAACATCGGAATCCATCGCTTTTTTACGCGCTTTCAGCACAAAACAATCAGTGTAGCTTGGGCATTCTTTACCTAAGCAGTTGTCGTTAGTTGAGGTAATGGTTGGAATAACCGGGCTATCTTCAGCAATGTCATCGCAATCGCCTAAGTCACCAGTTTGAGTCGCTGAAGACCAACTGCGTACTTTGACTAACTGAGCCAGCAATGTTGGATCGGTATGAGTGCCATGACTTTCGATCATCTGGCGGCTCAAGCGGTCTAAACACAAATAGTTTGAACGGCCTTTCAGCAACGCAACCTGACCATAAAAGCCAAGCGCATCGACCATGAGTGGTAAATCACGATGAAACAACTGCTCTTGAAGGTTTTTAGACCCCGTACTGATAATAGTTTTCTTGCCACTGAGCAGCGCTGGCACAAGGTAAGCAAACGTCTTACCGGTACCTGTCCCCGCCTCAACAACCAATTGGCTTTGTTGCTCAATGGCTTGTGAGACCGCTTCAGCCATATCCAGCTGAGCTTGTCGTGGTTGAAACCCAGGGATCGCTTTACCCAGAGCACCATCAGCAGAAAACGTTTTAGATATCATAGAGTACGTGGTTTAGAAAAATAGAAGGCGAATTATGGCAGGTTTAGTGAGCCGGTGCGAATCAGAAATGACTGCGCACCGGAGATGTATATCGAATAGAACATGGCAGGCTAAGTCCTTCTTATCAACCTAGCCCAAAACAAATGAAAGGGTTGTTTAACTACTTACGATTCAAATAACGAGATAACCAAGGCGCACCAATAAAGTCGGTATCACTTGATTGCATGGCTTTAGCAGCATCAGTCGGAGAAGCCTTGCTTTCCCACATTTCATCAAGAACGTTGCCGTCCACCTGAACATCACCAACTAATGAATTTACGCGCTTACAATATAACTTTTTCGCTAGTAACTCTTTATCCATAAATGATCACCTATGTATGGCTGAAATGTTGGTTCGCTCTAGTGGGACTTGACCGAGAATATCGGTTAAAACCGTCAGAAATCTAACCTCTACCTGAATTTATTAAGCCTCTCAATTTATTAATCCCCTAAATGAACGGTAGATTTTGTTGAAACCAAATTGATAATAGATTAATTATAACGGTGATATTGCGGCTCAGTTCACCGTTCGACGGCCTGCATTAAATTTTGAAGAATAAAAACATTTCATGGAAGTAAGATGCAAATGGAAAGAAAAACTTTATTAACACATTGTACTGACGCCCCAGGCCTCATCTCAAAGATCACCAACATTTGTTACAAGCACCAACTCAATATTATTCACAACAATGAGTTCGTTGATAATACTAGTGGCCACTTCTTTATGCGTACCGAGCTAGAGGGTTACTTCAATGACGAGACCTTACTCGCCGATTTAGATCAAGCGCTACCAGAAAACACAAAACGTAAGCTTGTTGATTCATCTCGTAAGCGTGTCGTGATACTCGTGACTAAAGAAGCGCACTGCCTTGGCGATATTCTAATGAAGAACTTCGATGGCAGTTTGGATGTAGAAATTGCCGCTGTTGTTGGCAACTACGATACTCTGCAAAGCTTAACCGAGCGTTTTGATATCCCTTATCATCATGTTTCTCACGAAGGTTTAAACCGTGAAGAACATGAGAAGAAGATGCTTGAAGTGATTGACCAGTACGAGGCGGACTATTTGGTTCTTGCTAAATACATGCGAGTGCTGACTCCGGGCTTTGTTGAGAAATACAATCACAAGATCATCAACATCCACCACAGCTTCTTACCTGCATTCATTGGTGCTAAACCATACCAGCAAGCGTATGAGCGCGGCGTAAAAATCATTGGTGCAACGGCGCACTTCGTGACAAACGATCTCGATGAAGGCCCAATCATCAAGCAAGATGTTATCCCAGTGGATCACAACTTCAGCGCAAAAGACATGGCTCAAGCGGGTCGTGACGTAGAGAAAAACGTATTGAGTAAGGCTCTAAACAAAGTGATCAACGATCATGTGTTTGTTTACGGCAACAAGACTGTAATTCTGTAAGTCGGGAATTCGATTTACAGTAGGACTTTCAGTTAGAACTCAATAAAAAACGCGCAACAAGGTTAACCCGTTGCGCGTTTTTTGTATCTAGTTATTAGACTAGCTTTTAGAGATTCCCAACTACACTCCTTCGTCGCTATCGGGAATGACGAATTTAGCCATGAATCTTCTAACGTTAGACTCTGGCAAACACTATCAAGCACTCCGTCATTCCGACGAGCCTAGGCGAGATCAGGAATCTATCTCAGCAATTCTCTACTTAAATTAAGCCTGTTCAGACTCTACAATCTTCTTCAAAGAGTGTGGATGCAGCTTAATACAAATCCCTTGATGCTTGAATGCAACCGTTGGGTTATTCAAACGCTCACCCTCGCCTTTCGGGCTAGAGAGTTTGATCTTAACACCTTGCTCAGCCAAGGTTTCAAACTTAGCGGCAAACTGTGGGTAGGTTTCTTTAAGGTCCGCTAGATACTCATCGGCAGTCTGTGCGTGAGAAGGAATCACAAACTCAACGTGCTCCCAGTCTTGAGACGGGTAAATTTTGCCTTCAGCAGGGTACGGAAGCTCTAAACACTCAATCTTCCAACCAAGACTTTGCAATGGTTCATCGAAAGCCAACACGACAATTGGACGACCGTTAATCATCGCTTCTGAAATCGTAGAGCCGTATTCAGACCATGCTTGATGTGCTGATTTCGCAAGCTCAGTTTCGTTGATTCTTAATGCAATATGATCCGCTTGAGCAAAGCTTAAATCTAAACCCAATGTATTTCCTAGGTTCTCAATTTTCGCCATAAACGTATCAAGGCGCGCAATCATTTGTTGTGGTTCTAGTTCGGCTTGCTTCAGGCTCATCGTAATTGTCTTTGTTCTCCAAATAATGGCTGCATGGTATCAGTTTTACTTTCAGCAACAAGCGTTGCTTTAACAAAAAAACGTTCAAAAAGTACGGTGTCTTACTTTCCTAAATAGACAAAGCTGGCTTGGTCAAAGTCGATTGTCAAAAACCCCTCAGGAAATGTTAATTTTCTATCAATTCGACCTATAAGAAACCCCACAAAATTGGTATGATTAACGCCATTTTTGTGAACTTAAACAGAGTCTGTTGTTCATTTCGGCATTAAATCGTTAACTCGAAGCATAATTAACCAAATTTAATACCCACGAAATAACGGCCACTCTTATTCATCCTTGAATTGAAGGAAACGCGTGTGAATATCCAAGCACTGATTAATGACAAAGTATCTCAGGCTCTAGAAGCCGCTGGCGCACCTGCAGGCTCTCCTGCGGCTGTTCGCCAATCTGCAAAACCACAATTTGGTGACTACCAAGCAAACGGCGTTATGGGCGTTGCTAAACGACTAGGCACTAACCCTCGAGAATTTGCTCAAAAAGTATTGGACGTTCTAAACCTAGACGGTATCGCTTCTAAAGTTGAAATCGCAGGTCCAGGTTTCCTAAACATCTTCCTAGATGAAGCATTCCTAGCGCAACAAGCAGACGCAGCACTGGCTGACTCTCGCCTTGGTGTTGCAGCAGCTGAAGCACAAACAATTGTTGCTGACTACTCTGCTCCAAACGTTGCAAAAGAAATGCACGTTGGTCACCTACGTTCAACGATCATCGGTGATGCTGTTGTTCGTACACTTGAGTTCTTAGGTCACAAAGTTATCCGTGCTAACCACATTGGTGACTGGGGTACTCAATTCGGTATGCTTATCGCAAACCTTGAGCGCATCCAAGCTGAAACTGGCGAAGTTTCAATGGAACTTTCAGATCTTGAGCAGTTCTACCGTGAATCTAAAAAGCTTTACGACGAAGACGAAGAATTCGCTGTGAAAGCACGTGGCTACGTAGTGAAACTGCAAAGCGGCGATGCATACTGCGCTGAAATGTGGAAAAAGCTGGTTGACGTAACCATGGTTCAAAACCAACGTAACTACGATCGCCTAAACGTATCACTGACACGTGATGATGTGATGGGTGAAAGTATGTACAACCACATGCTTTCAAACATCGTTTCTGATCTACAAGTACAAGGCCTAGCAAAAGAGTCTGACGGCGCACAAGTTGTATTCCTAGACGAATACAAAAACAAAGACGGCGACCCGATGGGCGTTATCGTGCAAAAACGTGACGGTGGCTTCCTGTACACCACCACCGATATTGCATGTGCTAAATACCGTTTTGAAGAACTGGGCGCAGACCGCGTACTTTACTTCATTGACTCCCGTCAGCACCAACATCTAATGCAAGCTTGGACTATCGTTCGTAAAGCGGGTTATGTTCCTGAGTCTGTATCTCTTGAGCACCACGCATTCGGCATGATGCTAGGTAAAGATGGTAAGCCATTTAAAACTCGCGCAGGCGGCACAGTTCGTCTTGCTGATCTTCTGGACGAAGCAGAAGTACGTGCAACTCAGCTGATTGAATCTAAAAACCCTGAGCTAGCAGAAGACGAGAAGAAAACCATCGCGAACACAGTAGCAATGGCGGCAGTTAAATACGCAGACCTTTCTAAGCACCGTACCACTGATTACGTGTTCGACTGGGAAAACATGCTGGCATTTGAAGGCAACACAGCACCGTACATGCAGTACGCGTACACTCGTGTCGCTTCAATCTTTGCTAAAGCAGGCATTTCTATGGACTCTCTTGAAGGTGAAATCAAAATCACTGAAGAGAAAGAGAAAGCACTTATCGCGAAACTTCTACAATTTGAAGAAGCGGTACAGTCTGTTGCTCGTGAAGGTCAACCACACATCATGTGTAGCTACCTGTTCGAACTTGCTGGTCAATTCTCTAGCTTCTACGAAGCGTGCCCTATCCTTGTGGCTGAAGACGAAACAGTTAAACAGAGCCGCCTGAAGCTTGCTGCACTGACAGCTAAGACTATCAAGCAAGGCCTGTCGCTTCTAGGTATTGAAACTCTAGAGCGCATGTAATTCCCTTCGGGTTACAATGAATAAATACAAAGGTTGATGTGAGAGCATCAACCTTTTGTTTTATCTAACGTATACTGAATTCAAGAAATCGAAATGGATAATAATAATGAGCTTTGAACTTCACCCACAGTTAGCAAAAGACACCACGCTTATCGGCGAATTTCCACTAAGCTTGGCACTGCTAAGCAAAGACAGCGCAGTGCCTTGGGTTATCTTGGTACCAAAACGTGCCAACCTAAAAGAACTGCACCATCTACCAATGAAAGAACAACAGCAGTTCTTGCTTGAGTCTCAAGCGGTAAGCCAAGCATTAGAAGCGACCTTCCAACCAGACAAATTAAACCTAGGTGCGCTAGGTAACATGGTGCCACAACTGCACATTCACCATATTGCACGTTTCAAAGATGACATCGCATGGCCAGGACCAGTATGGGGAAACACCAATGGTGAACAACGCAGTGAAGAAGAACAAGCTGCAATCCATACTCGTATCCAGAATGTTTTGTCATTGAGCTCTATCTTTAAGAAAGCGTAATTAGAGTCCATCTCATTGCGCTTTAAAGCAAAACAGTTCAGAAAAGATACATAACAAAAAGCCGCTCATCTAAAATAGGTGAGCGGCTTTTTTATTGTCTAATCTCGCCGTTTTCAACGAGAGTATGAAGACCTGAACTACATCATCACATTAAGTGACAGACCATCTTGTTTGCTGATGGTGTAACGAATACGTGTTGTATGTCCATGCTTGTTGGTGTCGACCAAGCGAGATACCTTCCCTTTCTTGACCCACACACTCAGCATCGCATCTACACCATCTTCACTCATGCCAAACTTAGACGCGAGTTCACTACGAGCTGCGACACCCTCGTTATCAATGTATTGATGAAGTTCAGTTAAAATCATACTACTTGCACCTCTAATGCTTTTTGCTTACTGCCGACTTTCTTGAAGACTCGATACGTCAATACAAAGCCACCAGCAATCGCCACCATCCATACCGCACTGCTGACTGGGTGAGCAGCGAAGTTTGCCGCTTGGTAATAGAAGGTCGCACCGAAGTAACCAAGTGCCATTGTCCAAACTGCGATGAAACGCGCAAACATCTGACCAAACTCACGAACATAAGCACCCATCGCTGCCACACACGGTGTGTAAAGCAAGATTAGGATTAAGTAAGCAAATGCCGCATGCCCTGATACAAATTTATCTTTCAGGTTACCAAAGATAGAAGTATCAACTTCTTGATCCGCAGCGACAGAGCTTGAGTCCGATAAGTCACCCACTTCAATACCTAACGGATCTGAATAACTCAAACCAGATAGATTTTCAGGGATGGTCATGACTGCTTCTTGCAAGCTTGCAGCTAGATCAAATTCAGCTGCTTCCTCGTCTGAAGGTGTGGTGTACAAGCTGTTTAATGTACCGACAACCGCTTCTTTAGCGAAGATACCAGTGATGATACCAACCGTTGCAGGCCAGTTCTCTTCAGTAATACCAATCGGTTGGAACACCGGTGTCACAACTTGAGCCGCTTTAGATAGCACAGAGCTTTCACTGTCTTCATTACCGAAGCTTCCGTCCATACCTAGAGAGTTCAAGAAGCTCAGAATTGCCACAACCATTACGATTGTTTTACCAGCACCAAGCACGAAACGCTTCAGTTTTTGCCACGTTTTTAGCATTACGTTTTGCACAGTCGGCAATTCGTAATCCGGCATTTCCATAACCAAGCTATCGCTGCTGCCAGGATAGATTGTATTTTTAAGGAATAGACCTGTGAACACAGAAGCAACAATACCCATGATGTACAAAGCGAAGACTACGTTTTGTCCTGCACCTGGGAAAAATGCGGCTGCAAACAGTGCGTATACTGGTAAACGCGCACCACATGACATAAACGGTGCCATTGATGCAGCCAGTTTACGCTCACGCTCTTGGTCAAGAGTACGTGTCGCCATGATCGAAGGAACGTTACAACCAAAACCAAGTACCAGAGGAACAAAAGCCTTACCCGGCAAGCCGATTTTCTGCATCACTTTATCAAGTACAAATGCAGCACGCGCCATGTAGCCTGAACTTTCTAGTACCGCTAAGAATAGATAAAGAGCAGCGATTACCGGAATAAAGGTAGCAACCGTTTGAATACCGCCACCGATACCATCGGCAAGGATTGTCACTAACCAAACAGGTAAATGTCCGTCTAATAAGTGATGACCACCATCAACCAATAACGCACCTACACCAATATCAAAGAAGTCGATAAACGCACTACCGATATTGATAGAGAACATGAACATCAAGTACATAATGACGAAGAAGAAAGGAATGCCGACCCACTTGTTCAAAATGAATTGGTCTGCTTTTTCGGTGAAGTTTCGGCTTAGCTTGCCTTCACTGCGGCGAACACGCTTACACAGGTCATGTAGAAAAGTGTATTTTGCATCGGCAACCGCAAGGTCAATATCAAAGTCAGCACTCAGGCGCACGCTATCAATTTGAGTGCGAGGCTGAGGAGCAAGACCATTTAAAACCAAGTAATCATTTTCTAAAGCACGAATCGCTAGTGCTCTATGCGACACATCAGCATCATCAAATTGTGATTCAACAGAAGGGATTAGTGCTTCTAATGCTGCGTCGTAATCGATAGAGATAGGGTCAAGGCTCACACCTTGAACGAGTAACTTATGAAGGCGTTCTTTAAAGCGAACCACTTGGCCTTTGTCGTTTGCAGACAAGCTCAGAACCGGACAGCCTAGCTCTTTTTCTAGAGCCTTAAGGTTAATGACCTGACGTTCACGCTTTAATACATCCATTTTGTTCAATACAACGATCATTGGGCGACCCAACTCTCGCAATTGTAATGTCATGTATAAGCTTCTTTCCAAACAGCTCGCGTCAACAACATTGATGATCACATCTGCTGGGTGAGTAAGCACAGCGCGAGACGCAATAGACTCATCGATGCTGTTCGCGTCATTACCACTATCTAGCGCATAGATACCCGGTAAATCGGTAAGCTGAAACTTATCACCAGCGTGAGAATAGACACCCGTCTTCTTTTCTACAGTTACACCGACCCAGTTACCAACATGCTGCTTGGCGCCGGTCAATGCATTAAATAATGTTGTTTTACCACTATTAGGGTTACCAACGGTGAGAACTTGATAATCCATTTAGATAACCTCGATTTGTTCTGCGATGCTTTCACGAATGGCGATTGAAACCCCTCTCACTTCAACTTGAAGCGGATCACCCATAGGTGCACGGCGAATCAACGTCACCTCGGTTTTTGGCAACATGCCCATGACCATAAGTTTTTTTCTAACTTCTGGTGTTAAACCTGTTAGTGCAACAATAGAAGCCGCTTTGCCTTGCTCTAGTTGTGAGAGTTTCATAAATACCCAATTCGTGACTGATAATGAGAAAGATTGTTATTACGAGCATGATACACATACATGACCACAATTCCATTGTGTGAAATCAATGTTTTCGAAAATACATACTCGTAAATTTCGTTAAAAACGTTTACGTCAAAAACGTTACTTTCAACAAGCAACGAGAACTACCTCACTAGTACGAACCTATCAAAACAACACAAAAACATTAATTATCAACAACTTAAAATAATGTCGGTTTTCTCATGGCCATCTGTCGTTAATTTTATAAGTAAAATAAGTGGGCAGACGTATAGTAACTCCATCGAAGAGAAACTACTTCTCTTTAATTTTATTCCAGAGGTGATGTGGCTTGCCATATCACTCCGGCAGCAAGCGAAGGTGTCCTTGACACCCGTGGTATAGTCCCCCCGGCTATGCCACGATATTTTTTTCTTCCTTTTGTTTTAACCCACAAACCTTTTTAAATTCCCCAACTATCGTTATATCTCGTATCTCGTATCTCGTATCTCGTATCTCGTATCTCGTATCTCGTATCTCGTAGAAGCATAAAAAAGCCCCAACACGAATGTCGAGGCTTAGAGTATCTTTATCTAAATGAAAACAGTCTGAATCCGCAGCTCACTACTCTTCGTTGTTTTCTGCAAACTTAGAGGGAGACATACCAAAGTGATGCTTAAACCTTTGGCTAAAGTAGGACGGGTCATTAAATCCGGAATCAAAGGCTACGTCTGACACTTTTTCTCCCGCGAGTAAGCGCTCACAAGCATGTTCGAGACGAACTTCATTCAAGTGTTCCTTGAACGTCTTGTGATAAGCGAGTTTAAAACGTCGTTGTAAGCTTCTCTCAGACATGAACAAATACTTCGCAGCAGTTGCTGTACCAAATTCAGCATCAGCGTAGTGTTCACTCACAAGCTGTGACACTTTGTTTTTCCACTCTTGCTCCGCACTCACTTTTTGTTGTTCTGAACTTGAGGCTGTGTGCTTGATCGTCTCGATTTGCTCTATGGTACTCGCTTCAAGGTTTTGCAATACCTGATATTCAATTGGCCAAGACAGTTGAACTTTATTTTGAGAATCCGAAATGAAGGCATTGAGTTCTCCCCCACTTTGATTCATCAATAAAGGCAGCTTTTCAATATTAAGATCGGTTGATTTCCCACTACTGTCATTAATCGCTGAAGCCAACTTAGGGAAAGGCATACCATGATCTCTTATCGTAACAACGAGATGACCTTTAACCTCTTCCACCAATATCACCATACTCTGCGATTTGAAATTTCGCTTGATGATACTCGCGACCAAACTATTAAAGATAATATCGAGATTAAAATACAACAGCGACACATGTCGATGCTTGGTTTCAACGCTGATATCCAGCTCGATTCCCGCTTTAGTTAAGTCGCCCTTCCAAGCTTTGAGTACCGACTCCAAGATCAAAATCACGTCGTAACAAACCGTTCCCTCTCCCTCTTGGCTATTACTCAATTGAGCTAAACCATTTTTTAACGCTAGGATCGGAGACTTTCCTTGGTCATCATTCCAATTGGGTAGCATTACGGCAATCTGATTCACTTCATCGGACAATTCTTTCGCCGTATGAGAAACCAATACATTTTTAACAGACAGTTGCTTTTTGAGCTGTTGATTGGTCGTTAATAAAATCCGGCTTTGATGCCTTAACTGATCGGTCTTTAAAGCAACTTGCGCTTTTAAATGTCTATTGGCAAAAGTGACATAGCGTGAACGCCAAAACACCAGAATAGTGACTACACAAATAAGTAGAATCAAGGAGCTTGCTGCTGCCCAATTGCTCAGATACCAAGGCTCAGCTATCGAGAAACTTTGATTGGTGGAAACAAAACGATAATGCGAGTCTTTCACCGGTTTCACTTCAAGCGTATAGTCACCCGGAAGTAAATGATCTAACGTTAACAAGCCCCCCTCAAATTCACTCCAAGGTTCATTATCATTGAGCCTATACTCCATCGCAGGAGCAAACGTCGCGGGTAAAATACCAAGCTTGAAACCAATGGAAGAGCCGTAAGGTATTTCTTTTAAATCGACCGTTCTTCCGCCAAGCGATACCGTTTCTTGGTCAACACTGATCTTGCTTAATAAGGCTCGGCTATGAGGCGTCGTCGATACCAAAAGCTCATTGGACAATGCACTAACCACACCATACTTAGAACCTAGAACAAGCCTTGAAGATTGATTTGCTTCACTATAAAACAGTGCACAAGCGCCCGCCGCTAATTCATTGGTGATCAAACCAAACGGTGAGCCGATGTGTTTATGCAACTGGCCATCGAGTCCGTAATAACTGATCCCCTTAGATGATCCCAGCCACACACCATTATCATCACTGATCAAACAATTCGGGCTGATATTGTCCTCGACAAGGGCGATCTCATCAATGATGTTGCTGTCATAGGGAATTCGGTACACGCCGTAACTGCCAGCAAACCACTGAGAGCCGTCCTTTGCTTGCTCAATATCGACAACTTTGCCAAATCGCTCACTAGAACGATTGAAACTGATTCTCTTATCGATAAATGAATAGAAACCATGATCCGTGCCGATGTACACACTGCCTTGCAAGCCTACATTGAGGTCTGTGATTTCGGCGGGGAGAAACTTATCGACCAACCAATCAGCGCCATAAGACGCTAACTGCATAGACTGAATCGATAACGAATATAGGTTTTGCCCAGATGTCATCCACAAAGTTTGGTCAGGTTGAAGAGCAAAATTCTCAACATGAACGCCCTGAATCGCTCTCGGCAAATCGAGCGGTTCAGCCTGCAACGTTTGGGTATTAAAACTGAGAATACCCTCTTCAGTTGCAATCCAGATTGATGAACCAAAGATTTCAAAGTCCTTAACTGGTTTGGTATGAACACGAATAGGAACGTCTTCACTTTGCGAATCGACCAAATATAGGCCCATAGATGATGCGACCCAAGACTGGTGATCATCAACAGGCTGCACTTTGTTGATCACAACGCTACTCGAGTGCATTCCCATTCCGTTAAGTGGCGTTCGAGAAAAAGTCTTACTAAACAATGAGAAATAACGGATACCATTGTTGGTCGCCACCCACATACCGCCAGCATGATCATTAATTAGTGAGTAAATTTTCTCGCCCGGTAACGAAAAGTCTTGGTTAGCCGCTTGTTCAAAACGAGTGATTTCGCCGGTAATAAAGTTGTAGCTAATCAGGCCGTGTTCAGTACCAATCCAATATTGATCCGTGGTTTCAGCAACAGAGAGAACATGCGAGCCACTGATCTTGGTCTCTTTCTCTGAATTAGCCAAATCGACAATCACAACGCCATTTAATGTACCAATCAGTAATTCACGTCTCGCATTCGAAAAGTAGACGGTTTCGATGTAGTGTTTATCGGAAGCAGGAACATGGGCAAACTCTTGATTTTCTGAGAGGTAAGTACCAGAACTTGTTGCCAGAACCCATTTGGATAGTACCCACTCAGCATCATTAATCGCAATGTCGCTACTGTTGTTGTATCGATACAGTTTGAGAAGTGAGTAGGTATTAAATTCTAAGGACTGAGTGTTATAGGTGTAGAAATTGGCTCCATCTGTGACCCAAATAAAGTCACCTGAAGCACCAATATTGGCGATCTCAGCACCGGGGCTTAAACTGAAGGCGAGTTCATTGCCGATGCCAGGACTATGTCGGTAGACTTCGTTGTCAAAAAAAGTCCAAAACTCATCATTTAGAAAAGCAACGCTTTCCGATGAAAACTGCAGAAGGCTGCCCTTGCGTGGAAGTAGAGTCCGACCATCATAAAAGAGCACTTTTCCATGCACATCATGGATCCATAATCCACCACCAGCACCTAGATAGAGATTTTTGGCCGCAAGGAAATTCCCCTGCGCCTGAACAGGCAAAGGGTAAAAAACAGAGGGTGAAGTATTTACCGCTAGAACGCTAAATGAAATGCTCATTAACATGAACATTCTGAAGATAATTTGAGACAACGTTTAATCCTGAACAGCAACAACACATGAAATTTCGTTCGCCACAACATCTTATCGTTGCTTCAACGGAAACTAAGTTTTTTTGTGCTTATAATTATCTCTCTATTTTAGCGGAAATTATCGAAGGAGAAAGGAGGTTTGTAATTTGTTGGAAGGTTTTATCTTAGCGGTCACGAAAATGCCGCAAAAAGCGGCATTATTCATAAATTATCGAGAGCAAAGTTAGCAATTAATAACTCGCTAACCATTAATTTCCCGTTAGGCAGCTTGTGTAGCTGTCTGTAAGTTGCTGAAGAAATTCGAAATAACTTCCACTCTTAACTTCAACACTTGAACCGATTGGGTCAAGTTGTCCTTGTTTCGTGCTACTCCCACGAGTTACCGATTCAATAACGGCGGGTGTAAACTGAGGTTCAGCAAACACACATTGAACATTGTCACGGACCAGAGTTTTCTTAATCGCTATCAAGCTTTTAGCTCCGGGTTTACGTTCAGGGCTCACAGTAAAGTGACCTAAATTATTCAACTCAAACTCTTGCTCAAAGTAACCATACGCATCATGAAATACGTAGTAGCCTTTGTCTTTAACTGGCGCAAGCTGTTCATGAATAGACTGCTGCTTTTCTTTCAAGGCAATCAAGAATGAATCTAGATTTTCTTGATACGCCATCGCATTGTCTGGATCAGTTTCAATCAACTTAGCTGAGATATAGTTAGCGGCTACTTCAACTTGGTCGATACCTAACCAAAAGTGAGGGTCATGGCTACCATGATGGTGCCCTTCATGAGCATCGTGATCTTCATGTCCGAACTCTCTCAAATTAATCCCAGGGATTTCACTGATTTCGATAACGTTCTCTTTTGAACCAATCACCTTAGTCAAAAAAGCTTCTAGGTCAGGACCGAACCAAATCACCATATCTGCACTGTGAACTTTTTTGACATCAGATGGCTTAAGCGCATAGTCGTGTGGTGACGCATTGCTGTTCATCAACACATCCGGTTCACTAACGCCTTGCGTTAATTCTGTCACTATCATTTGAATAGGTTTGAAGCTTGTTAGAATAGTGCTCGCGCTTGCAACATTTGGGGCTAATAACAAAGTAGCAAGTATAAAATATGAACGTGACATAATTCCTCGATAATAGAAAAGTAGCTTAGGCTTGCGGTAAATGTTACATTATAACATTAGCGAATTGCAAATGAGTTCTATTCATGGATAACTTAATCCAACTAGATTCTGTTAGCGTCGAATTTGACGGTCGAAAGGTTCTAGACAACATCTCTCTAAATTTAGAGCGTGGCAGAATCACGACCCTAATTGGGCCCAACGGTGCTGGGAAATCGACACTGGTAAAAGTGGTACTGGGCTTACAAACCAAGTTTTCAGGTAAAATAACAAAATCGAACAAACTGAAAATTGGTTATGTTCCGCAGAAGCTAAAGCTCAATGATTCACTCCCCTTAAGTGTCGAGCGCTTTCTTAAGCTGACAGGTAAGTTTAGCCAGCAGGAGATACTGGAAGCATTAAAGCTCGTTGGCGCAGAGCACCTGCAGAAAAGCAATATGCATCAGCTATCCGGCGGTGAAAATCAACGAGTACTTATCGCTCGTTCATTGCTGAGAAGACCCGATCTTCTTGTTCTTGATGAGCCAGCTCAAGGCGTAGATGTTCAAGGCCAAATTGACCTTTACGACCTAATAGATACCATTCGTCACCGCTTTGGTTGTGCCGTATTTATGGTGTCACATGACCTGCATTTAGTGATGGCAAAAACAGACGATGTAATCTGTTTACACCATCATATCTGTTGCTCAGGCGCCCCTGCAGATATCAAACATCACCCCTCTTATATCGCGCTTTTTGGCACCGCGACCCAAGAGACCTTAGCCTTTTATCACCACCAACACGAACATCACCATCATGATCTCGCAGGACAACCTGTCGAAGGCGACGTACATGAATGTTCAAACCATAAACACGGACACCACTAATGCTTGAGTTTCTTCTTCCCTCTATTTTAGCTGGCTTGGGCATTGCTCTCATCGCGGGGCCACTAGGCTCTTTTGTGGTTTGGCGAAAGATGGCTTACTTTGGAGATACCCTTGCTCACGCCTCTTTGATGGGCTTAGCGCTTGGCTTCTTATTCAATATTAATTTGTACTTAGCACTGCTGATTTGCTGTTTGATGCTAGCGGTGTTGCTGGTTACGTTACAAAAGCAGAAGCTGGTTGCGACCGATACTCTACTCGGTATTTTGGCGCACAGTGCGCTCTCTTTAGGCCTTGTAGCGGTAAGCTTCTTAGACAATATTCGTGTCGACCTAATGAGTTACCTATTTGGTGACTTGCTTGCAGTTTCTCCGACCGACTTAGTATTTATCTATGCGGGTGCTGCCGTGATTGGACTGGTGCTTGCTATCTTTTGGCGACCACTATTGTCGACGACCGTTAACGAAGATCTCGCAGCGGTTGACGGCATCAACATTGATTTAATGCGTCTTATTTTGATGCTACTTGTGGGTATCGTCATTGCGGTAGGTATGAAGTTTGTTGGTGCATTAATCATGACCTCACTACTTATCATTCCAGCAGCAACAGCAAGAAAGTTTGCCAATACACCTGAACAGATGGCGTTTCTTGCCTCAGTTATTGGCTCTATCGCTGTGTTCGGCGGATTAAGTTTGTCTTGGTTCTATGACACACCAGCGGGCCCTTCTGTTGTTATCAGCGCTGCGGCAATGTTTATGCTGTCTCAAATGTACAGAACCCGCGCCTAAAGTGAAAAGTCGGGACCCGTTTTGGCTTTTAACAACACAATAGTTGATGCGGTGATTGTTTACAAAAGAGTCGCTCACAAAAAATCAGTAACAAAAGAAAAAGGCTTGGTCAATGACCAAGCCTTTCTTATATCGTTCAGTTAACTTCTATCTCGTGAGATAAAAGCCAGCTGATTACCAACCTGTGATTTCACGTAGGCCTTTACCGATGTCAGCAAGAGACTTAACAGTCTTAACGCCTGCTGCTTCTAGTGCTGCGAATTTATCTTCAGCAGTACCTTTACCGCCAGAGATGATTGCGCCAGCGTGGCCCATACGTTTACCCGGAGGAGCAGTAACACCAGCGATGTAAGATACAACTGGCTTAGTTACGTTTGCTTTGATGAACTCAGCAGCTTCTTCTTCCGCAGTACCACCGATCTCACCAATCATTACGATTGCTTCAGTCTCAGGGTCTTCTTGGAAAAGTTTTAGGATATCAATGAAGTTTGAACCTGGGATAGGGTCACCACCGATACCAACACATGTAGACTGACCAAAGCCTTCATCTGTTGTTTGCTTAACTGCTTCGTACGTCAGAGTACCTGAACGAGATACGATACCTACTTTACCCTTCTTGTGGATATGGCCAGGCATGATACCAATCTTACACTCGTCTGGAGTGATAAGACCTGGACAGTTAGGACCGATCATGCGAACGCCAGTTTCTTCTAGCTTCACTTTAACGTCGATCATATCTGTAGTAGGGATACCTTCAGTGATCGTTACGATCAGTTCGATACCTGCATCAATCGCTTCTAGGATTGCATCTTTACAGAAAGGTGCTGGTACGTAGATAACTGTTGCTGTTGCGCCAGTCACTTCTACTGCTTCACGTACTGTGTTGAATACTGGAAGGCCTAGGTGAGTTTGACCACCTTTACCAGGTGAAACACCACCAACCATTTGCGTACCGTATGCGATAGCTTGGTCTGAGTGGAATGTACCTTGACCGCCAGTGAAACCCTGACAGATTACTTTAGTGTCTTTGTTAATTAATACAGACATTATTTAGCCTCCGCAGCAGCAACAACTTTCTGAGCAGCATCTGTTAGAGATACAGCAGCAATGATATCAACATCAGAATTAGCAAGTACTTCGCGACCTAAATCTGCGTTTGTACCTTCTAGACGAACAACGACAGGAACTGTTACGCCAACTTCTTTAACTGCACCAATAATACCTTCAGCGATCATGTCACAACGAACGATGCCACCGAAGATGTTTACTAGTACCGCTTTAACATTGTCATCAGAAAGGATGATCTTGAATGCTTCAGCTACACGCTCTTTTGTTGCGCCGCCGCCTACATCAAGGAAGTTTGCTGGCTTGCCGCCGTGTAGGTTTACGATATCCATCGTACCCATAGCAAGGCCTGCACCGTTAACCATACAGCCAACGTTGCCATCAAGTGCTACGTAGTTCAGTTCCCACTGAGCTGCGTGCGCTTCGCGCTCGTCTTCTTGTGAAGGATCGTGCATTTCACGAAGCTTTGGCTGACGGTACATTGCGTTTGAGTCAATGTTGATCTTGCCGTCTAGACAAAGAAGGTTACCTTCATTTGTAATAACAAGCGGGTTAATTTCTAGTAGAGCTAGGTCGTACTGAGCGAACATTTCACCAAGACCCATGAAGATCTTAACGAACTGTTTAATTTGATCGCCAGCTAGGCCAAGTTTAAATGCCAGTTCACGGCCTTGGTAAGCTTGAGGGCCAACTAGAGGATCGATCGCTGATTGGTGAATCAACTCTGGAGTTTCTTCAGCGATTTTCTCAATGTCCACACCGCCTTCAGTTGACGCCATGAATACAATTTTGCGAGTTGCACGGTCAACAACAGCACCTAGGTAAAGCTCGTTAGCAATGTTCGATGCTTCTTCAACTAGGATCTTTGTTACAGGCTGACCATTAGCGTCTGTTTGGTAAGTCACTAGGTTTTTACCTAGCCACTTTTGTGCAAACTCTTTAACGCCTTCTTTAGTGTCATGTAGCTCTACGCCGCCCGCTTTACCGCGACCACCAGCGTGTACTTGACACTTAACGACTTTCTTGGCTGTACTGATACGGCCTGCAGCTTCGAAAGCTTCTTGTGCTGTATCACATGCGAAACCTTCTGGTACAGGCAAACCGAATTCTGCAAACAGCTGTTTGGCTTGGTATTCATGCAAATTCATTTTGATATTCCGTTTATTTTCCCTTAAGGGATTATTATTTCCATAACGACACAGTTTCCTGTGGTACGTCTGTAGGGTCTTCTCAAATCAACTGCTGTCCATTTTCTAATGGCTTTACAGTTCAATTGAAGGCCAGACGTTGAGCAGCCTAGCCTTTGAAACTTTTTACGTCTAGCTAACGGGGCTAACTAGACGTTTTAGAGATACTAAACGTCTAATAGCAGACGTGCAGGATCTTCTAGAAGCTCTTTGATTGTCACTAGGAAGCCAACTGATTCACGGCCATCAATTAGACGGTGATCGTAAGAAAGCGCTAGGTACATCATTGGTAAGATCTCAACCTTGCCATCAACAGCCATTGGACGATCTTGGATTTTGTGCATACCCAAAATTGCCGCTTGAGGCGGGTTGATGATTGGCGTAGACATTAGAGAGCCAAATACACCACCGTTCGTGATAGTGAAGTTACCGCCCATCAGCTCATCAACAGTTAGCTTGCCGTCACGGCCTTTGATTGCTAGCTCTTTGATGCCTTTTTCGATGTCAGCGAAACCTAGTGTGTCACAGTCTTTCAGTACTGGAGTCACTAGACCACGTGGCGTTGATACTGCCATGCTGATGTCGAAGTAGTTGTGGTAAACGATATCTGTACCATCAATAGAAGCGTTAACTTCTGGGAAACGTTTCAGTGCTTCTGTTACTGCTTTCACATAGAAAGACATGAAACCAAGACGCGTATCGTGACGCTTCTCGAATTGGTCTTTGTACTGCTTACGAAGATCCATGATTGGCTTCATGTTCACTTCGTTGAAAGTAGTCAGCATCGCTGTGCTGTTCTTCGCTTCTAGAAGACGGTTTGCAACTGTCTTACGTAGGCGAGTCATTGGCACGCGTTTTTGGCTGCGAGCTGCTGCTGGCGCTTCAACTACTGGTGCAGATGCTGCTGCCGGAGCCGCTTTCGCTGCTGCTAGGTGTGCGTCGATGTCTTCACGAGTAATACGACCACCAACACCAGTGCCTTTAACGTCAGCTGGTTGTAGGTTGTGTTCTGCAAGAAGACGACGAACTGCAGGGCTTAGTGCGTCGTTGCTTTCTTCTGTAAGTACCGCTTTGTGGCGCTTATCAGGAGAAGCTTCTGTATCTTCAGTTGTGTCTTTCGTTGGTTCACCAGCGACAGCACCCGGTTTGATTTTCGCAAGAAGCTGCTTAGAAAGTACCGTAGCACCCTCTTCTTCAATGATAGCTTCCAGAACACCCGCTTCAGGAGCCGGTACTTCTAGAACTACTTTATCTGTTTCGATGTCTACAATGACTTCATCACGTGCAACGGCTTCGCCTGGTTTTTTGTGCCAAGTCGCTACTGTTGCATCAGCCACAGATTCAGGTAAATCTGGAACCAGAATTTCAATTGTCATGTCTGTATTTTCCTTTTACTTCTAGTTCTTAAGTAGGGTCAAAGCGTCGTCTACTAACGCTTTTTGTTGTTTCAAGTGTACCGACATATAGCCAACAGCTGGTGACGCTGATGCAGGACGACCTGCGTATTGAATATCAGCACCCACTGGGATAGCAGCTCGGAAATTATGTTGGCTACTGTACCAAGCACCTTGGTTTTGTGGCTCTTCTTGACACCAAACGTAATCGACTACATTTGTGTATTGAGCGATCGCAGCTCTCACGTCCTCGTAAGGGAACGGGTAAAGTTGCTCAATACGCACAATAGCGACATCGTCTTGCTCGTTCTTACGTCTTTGGTCAAGAAGGTCAAAGTAAACCTTACCTGAACAGAACACGACGCGTTTTACGTTCTCAGGAGCCAGATCATCAATTTCTGCGATAGCTGGTTGGAACGTACCTTCTGCAAGATCTTCAAGAGAAGACGTACACAGAGGGTGACGAAGCAATGACTTAGGTGACATTACAATCAGTGGACGACGCATTGGTCTAACGACCTGACGACGAATCATGTGGTAAACCTGTGCTGGCGTTGAAGGAACAACAACCTGCATGTTTTGTTCAGCACATAACTGAAGGTAACGCTCAAGACGAGCAGAAGAGTGCTCAGGGCCTTGACCTTCATAACCGTGAGGAAGCAACATTGTTAGGCCACATAGACGTGCCCATTTTTGCTCACCTGACGAGATAAATTGGTCAATAACAACTTGTGCACCGTTTGCGAAGTCACCAAATTGTGCTTCCCAAAGGGTTAGACCGCTTGGCTCTGCTGTTGCATAGCCGTACTCAAATGCCAACACAGCTTCTTCTGACAATACCGAGTCAAACACTTGGAATGGCCCTTGTTTGTCATGAATGTTCGCAAGAGGAACATACGTGCTTGCGTCAGTTTGGTTATGAAGTACAGAGTGACGGTGGAAGAACGTACCACGGCCAGAATCTTGGCCGGAAATACGAATACGCTTTCCGTCATCAACAAGCGTTGCATACGCCAGTGTTTCCGCCATACCCCAATCGACTTGTTTCTCGCCATTAATCATGGCAGTACGATCGTTGTACAGTTTATTTACACGGCTCTGAAGCTTGTGACTCTCAGGGTACTGACAAATTTTTGAACCCAGCTCTTTCAGACGCTCGATATCAATTTTGTTGTCCCATTCGATGTTCCAGTCATGACCTAGGTATGGAGACCAGTCGACAGAGTGCATCGCCATTGGGCGCCACTCTTTAACCACAACTTCACCGTGATCAAGAGCATCGCGGTATTCGTTAACGAGTTGGGTTGCAGTATCAATACCAAACTCTCCGCGCTCCATCAGCACATCAGCGTATAGCTTACGTGGTGTTGGGTGCTTCTTGATTTTTTGGTACATCAAAGGCTGGGTTGCATTCGGCTCATCGGCTTCGTTGTGACCGTGGCGACGGTAACAAACTAAGTCGATAACAACATCACGTTTGAATGTATTACGGTAATCCAGCGCTAAACGAGCAACAAAAGCAACCGCTTCTGGATCATCTGCATTTACGTGGAAAATCGGTGCCTGAACCATCTTAGCGATGTCAGTACAGTACATTGTAGAACGAGTATCGCGAGGGTTAGAGGTTGTGAAACCAACTTGGTTATTCACAACGATACGAACCGTACCACCCACACAGAAACCACGAGCAAGTGACATGTTAAATGTCTCTTGTACAACCCCTTGGCCTGCAATTGCAGAATCGCCATGGATAGTAATTGGTAGTACTCGGCTGCCATCATTATCGTCTAAGCGATCTTGACGAGCACGAACCGAACCAATAACTACAGGGTTTACGATTTCTAGGTGTGAAGGGTTAAATGCCAATACTAAGTGAACATTCCCACGTGGCGTTGCGAAGTCAGCAGAGAAACCTTGGTGGTATTTCACATCACCGGTTCCCCATGTGTCGTCGTGCTTACCCGCAAATTCGTCAAATAGGTCTTGTGGCTTTTTACCAAGCACGTTGACCAACATATTTAGACGACCACGGTGAGCCATACCAACAACAACTTCACGCATGCCCTGACCACCAGCGTGACGAATAATTTCCTTCGTCATTGGGATCAACGCATCACCACCTTCCAATGAGAAGCGTTTTGCGCCAGGGAATTTAGCACCAAGATAGCGCTCAAGACCTTCAGCAGCAGTTAGCTCTTCTAGGAAAGCTTGCTTTTCTTCTTTATCGAAAGAGGGTTGACCAGAAACAGACTCTAAACGTTGTTGAATCCAACGCTTTTGCTCTGTGTTAGTCATGTGCATGTATTCAGCACCAATCGAACCACAATAAGTTTGCTTTAGAGATTTGTACAAATCTCGAAGCACCATCGTCTCTTGGCCAATAGCGTAAGAGCCGACATTAAATGTCTC
The DNA here is from genome assembly GCF_030397615.1 of Vibrio sp. 14N.309.X.WAT.E.F5. Lineage (NCBI taxonomy): Bacteria > Pseudomonadati > Pseudomonadota > Gammaproteobacteria > Vibrionales > Vibrionaceae > Vibrio > Vibrio sp. 14N.309.X.WAT.E.F5. The sequence continues at coordinate 51,105 of NZ_JAPNXR010000019.1, forward strand.
ATTGAGGTCATCTTCGGTAAGAGTGTGGAAAGAAGGGTCCAGTTCAGCGACTGTATCTCTTTTCCATAAACCTAGGGGGTCTAGGTTTGCTGCTTGATGCCCTCGGAATCGATAGGCATTAATCAGTTGCAGAACCTTTACTTGTTTCGCATCGACATCAGGATCACTAACTTGGACACTGTAATGCTTTGTTTCTTGAGCGAGTCGACGGAAGTATTCACGAACGCGAGAGTGTGGTTGTTCCACCGTTTCTGAAGCTTGCACAGGCAATTCTTCAAATACGCTTCTCCATTCGTCACTTACCGAGTCGGGGTCACTTAGATACAGTTCGTAGAGTTCTTCTACGTACGTTGCATTGGCGCCAGCCAAGTGTGAAGACTCGAGCCATGCCTTCATCACGCCGTTGTGCATATTTTCCCTTAACCAGTAGTTTTCACGTTTGCTGCGGTCTATGCCGAGCTATTAAAAGGCCGCCCCAAAACTTCTAGGGCGGCAATTTTTATATAACTTAAACCGAACGATTCACTAGCATGGTCTTAATGTGACCAATCGCTTTCGTCGGATTTAATCCCTTAGGACAAACACTTACACAATTCATGATGCCATGGCAACGAAAAACGCTAAATGCATCATCAAGATCGGACAGACGTTCGTCTGTCGCCGTATCTCGGCTATCTATTAGCCAACGGTATGCTGCAAGTAGGCCAGCTGGTCCGATGAACTTATCTGGATTCCACCAGAATGATGGGCATGAAGTCGTACAACATGCACACATAATACATTCATACAAACCATCTAAATGAGCACGCTCATCAGGGCTTTGTAGGTTTTCACGAGCCGGTGGCACATTGCCATCAGACACTAAGAACGGCTTAACTTTTTCGTAGTTATCGTAGAACTGAGTCATGTCTACGATTAAATCACGCACGACAGGCAAACCTGGAAGTGGGCGAATTACGATTTTATCTTGGCCAGAAAGTGCAGACAGAGGCGTGATACACGCCAATCCGTTTTTACCATTCATGTTCAAACCATCAGAACCACATACACCTTCACGGCATGAGCGACGGAATGAAATCGTTGGATCTTGCTCTTTCAAAAGAATAAGCGCGTCCAAAAGCATCATGTCAGAACCTTCTTCCACCTCTAGGGTGTACTCTTTCATGTAAGGCTTCTGGTCTACATCTGGGTTGTAACGGTATAAAGAGAAATTCAGTTTCATGGTCATATCTCCTTAGTACGTACGTGCTTTCGGCGGGAATGCTTCACGATGGATAGGTTCCATGTTCACGCCACGCTTAGTCATACTTTCTGATTCAGGGTTGTAAAGTGAGTGGCATAGCCATTGCTCATCATCACGATCTGGGAAGTCAAAACGAGCATGCGCTCCACGACTCTCTGTACGGAAGTTTGCTGCAACCGCGGTTGCGAATGCCGTTTCCATCAAGTTTTCAAGCTCTAAACACTCAATACGTTGCGTGTTGAACTCAGTCGACTTGTCTGAAAGGTGTGCATTTTTAAGACGCTCACGAATCACTTTCAGCTCTTCTAAGCCGTCAGCCATCGCTTTACCTTCACGGAATACAGAGAAGTTGTTCTGCATACATTGCTGAAGATCTTTACGAATTACCGCAGGGTCTTCACCGTCAGTACTGTTTTCCCAACGATTGTAGCGCTCTAGTGAACGTTCAATGTCGGCTTCAGTTGCAGGTTTTGCTTCAGCTTGCTTGTTCAAAGTCTCACCAAGGTGAAGACCTGTAGCACGACCGAATACAACCAAATCAAGTAGCGAGTTGCCACCTAGACGGTTTGCACCGTGTACTGATACTGAAGCGATTTCGCCACAAGCGAATAGACCTTGAATTTCAACGTCTGTACCGTCTTCAGTCTGTTTGATTGCTTGACCAGAAACCTGTGTAGGAACACCGCCCATCATGTAGTGACACGTTGGGATTACAGGAATTGGTTCTTTAACAGGATCAACGTGAGCGAAGGTACGAGAAAGCTCACATACACCCGGTAGACGAGATTCAAGCGTCTCTTTACCTAGGTGATCAAGTTTCAGCTTGATATGTGGACCCCATGGACCATCACAACCACGACCTTCACGAATCTCAACCATCATCGAACGAGCTACAACATCACGACCTGCTAAATCTTTAGCATTCGGAGCATAACGTTCCATGAAGCGCTCGCCGTCTTTATTGAGAAGGTAACCACCTTCACCACGACAACCTTCTGTTACCAAAACACCTGCGCCAGCGATACCCGTTGGGTGGAACTGCCACATTTCGATGTCTTGCATTGGAACGCCAGCACGAATCGCCATACCAACACCGTCACCAGTATTGATGTGTGCGTTGGTTGTAGAAGCGTAAATACGACCAGCACCACCAGTAGCAAGGATTGTTGCCTTCGCTTTGAAGTAGCAAACCTCACCCGTTTCCATACAAAGCGCGGTAGTACCTAAGATTGCACCATCTTCGTTTTTAACAAGATCCAGTGCATACCACTCAGAGAAAACCGTCGTTTTGTGTTTAATGTTTTGTTGGTAAAGCGTGTGCAGCAGTGCGTGACCAGTACGGTCGGCTGCAGCTGCGGTACGAGCCGCTTGCTCACCACCAAAATTCTTAGATTGGCCACCAAACGGACGTTGGTAAATACTGCCGTTATCAAAACGAGAAAATGGAAGACCCATTTTTTCTAATTCGATAACCGACTCAGGGCCATTTTTACACATGTATTCGATAGCATCTTGGTCGCCGATGTAATCGGAACCTTTAACCGTATCGTACATGTGTTGTTCCCAGTGATCTTCATGCGCATTACCAAGAGCAACGGTGATACCACCTTGCGCAGATACAGTATGAGAACGAGTTGGGAAAACTTTAGAAAGCAACGCACAAGATAGGCCTTGCTCAGAAATTTGTAGCGCGGCGCGCATACCAGCACCACCAGCGCCAATTACTACAGCATCAAACTCACGAACAGGAATAGTCACTTACGCACCCCACAAAATAAACAGACCAGAGAAGAAATATCCTAGAAGAACCGCAACAACACCGACTTGAAGACCAACGCGCAATTTTGCACATTTGATGTAGTCAGTTAGTACTTGCCACAAGCCGATCCACGCGTGAACCAAAATTGAAGTAAGCGCTAACATGGTGAAGACTTTAGTGAAAGTACCACCAAAGAATTGCGTCCAAGATGCGTAAGAAATATCACCTGAGAAAGCACAGAAGCTCACTAGGTAGATAGTGTAAAGCGTCATAATGATGGCTGTTGCACGAATCAATAGATAATCATGCACACCATTACGACCAAAAGTAGAAACGTTGTTTACCATACTAAGATCCCCGCTAGTAGAGACAATACCGCTGTTGCTGCGAATGCAACCTTCGCGCTCTTAGCGCCAGATTCCAGCTCTTCAAAGTGACCAAGGTCCATAAGAAGGTGACGAATACCACCAGCAATGTGGTAAGCCAAAGCGGTTAAAATGCCCCACAGAATAAACTTCACGAAGAAACCGTCGACAATGTCGCTAGCTTCCATAAAGCCTACAGGGGAAGAGAGGGAAATGGATAGTAACCAAAGCAGAATTCCGATCGCAACAAAAGTAATCACCCCAGACACACGGTGTAGGATGGAAGCTATTGCTGTGATAGGAAAGTGGATGGTCTGTAAATCTAAATTAACAGGTCTTGTCTTTCTTTCTTTCACGGGCTCGCTCACTCAGCTCCATTGAGCATGATGGTCATTAAATAACCTTATGTATTGTTATGGACAAAATTTGATTGCAAACCGTCAAAATTTAACATTAACTTAACAAATAACGTAAGTTGAGCCTTAGATAATTGTAAAATAATTGTTAATCGCTAGGTTTCTGAAGACACCTCACATTTCTTCTTAGCCTTGCATTTATAAGGTTTTAACCAAACTTTTCAGCGCCACTATACGGCTGGCAACATTCTAATACAATTGATGCAACAAATAATGCTACACAGAACAGATTTTTAACGAATTTAATGTAAAAAACACTAACAAGTGCACACAAAGCTCCAGAAAAATTGACTTTCCCACGTAAGACCAGTAAAAAAATGGCACATAAACATCCTGGACGGATTAATAATAACAAAGGAGATTGTTATGGCGGATAAGAAAGCTACCCTTCATATTGAAGGTCAAGCACCGATCGAATTGCCGATTACAGAAGGCGTACTTGGTACACCAGTGATCGACGTTCGTACACTAGGTTCTAATGGTTTTTTCACTTTTGATCCTGGTTTTCTTGCCACTGCATCTTGTGAATCGCAAATAACTTATATTGACGGTGGAAAAGGTATTCTTCTACACCGTGGTTATCCAATTGATCAACTGGCCAATAACGCTGATTACTTAGAAGTTTGTTACATTCTTTTATACGGCGAAGCCCCTTCTCGAGCTCAATACGAAGAGTTCAAGACGACGGTCACGCGTCACACCATGGTTCATGAGCAAATTGCTAGTTTCTTCCACGGCTTCCGCCGTGATGCTCACCCAATGGCTGTTATGTGTGGTGTGGTAGGTGCACTTGCTGCGTTCTATCATGATTCATTAGATGTTAATAACGACACACACCGTGAAATTGCGGCATACCGCCTAATTTCAAAAATGCCAACACTGGCTGCAATGTGTTACAAATATTCAATCGGTCAACCGTTTATCTACCCGCGCAATGACCTAGGCTACGCAGAAAACTTCCTACACATGATGTATGCAAACCCATGTGAAGAATATGAAGTAAACCCTGTTGTTGCTCGCGCAATGGACAAAATCTTTACATTACATGCTGATCACGAACAAAACGCTTCAACGTCAACAGTTCGTTTAGCAGGTTCTTCGGGTGCAAACCCATTTGCTTGTATTGCTGCTGGTATCGCTTCTTTGTGGGGCCCTGCTCACGGTGGTGCTAACGAAGCTTGTCTAATGATGCTTGAAGAGATCGGTAGCGTAGACAACATTGAAGAATATGTAGCAAAAGCAAAAGACAAAGATGACCCATTCCGCCTAATGGGCTTTGGTCACCGTGTCTACAAGAACTACGATCCACGTGCAACGGTAATGCGTGAAGCGTGTCACGAAGTACTTAAAGAGCTGAACATTCAAGATCCACTACTTGATGTAGCAATGGAACTTGAGCGCATCGCTCTTTCTGATGAGTACTTTGTATCGAAGAAACTATACCCGAACGTAGATTTCTACTCAGGTATCATTCTGAAAGCGATCGGTATTCCTGTATCAATGTTCACAGTAATCTTCGCGATGTCTCGTACTATCGGTTGGATTGCACACTGGAACGAAATGCACAGCGATCCGACAAACCGTATCGGTCGTCCTCGTCAGTTGTACACTGGTGAAGAACAGCGTGATTTCCAAGCTCTACACGAGCGCGAATAGTAAAGTTTCGACTTTTCTAATCAATTGAAATCAAAAAGGGTTGATGTATTAACATCAACCCTTTTCTTTTATATGCTCTCAACTCCGTCATCCTCAAGAGTGAGGGACGAGCGAGTTGGGGATCTCACTAATTGTATCGACAAGCTTTTAGAGATTCCCTTACCCTTACTTTGTCAGTCTAGGGAATGACAAATTACTTGAGATCTCTCGAAGTAAAATCCATTAGAGTTCTAACTAGCCAGTCTCATCGACGGGTACAAATTTATAGTGGCTCGTCATCCCCAAGAACGAGGAACGAGTGAGTTGGGGAGCTCATTTAGTTTATAGAGAACCTTGAGAGATTCCCTACTCCTTCCTTCGTCAGTCTAGGGAATGACGAATACACTCGACTCGTATCCCTCATCTCGCATCTGTTCTTAAACCGGATTATCGATATCGATAAACTCAACATCTAAGTCATGCTCTTTCGCTAACCACTCACCTAATGCCTTCACACCATAACGTTCTGTTGCGTGGTGTCCTGCTGCAAAGTAATGAATATCTTGCTCACGCGCAGAGTACGTAGTTCGCTCTGAAATCTCACCAGAGATAAACGCATCAATGCCTTGAGAAACCGCTAACTCAATGTAGTCTTGACCACCACCGGTACACCAACCGACAGTCGTAATCATTTTATCTTGGTTTTCTGGAGCAATGTGTAATGGCTTACGGTTCAAAGCTTGGCCAATCTTTTCTGCGAACTCTGCACCTGTCATTGGCGCACTCAACTTGCCAAACATCGCAACCGATTGTGGGTGCCCTTCTAAACCGCCTTCGACTTCGATATCAAGTAACTCCGCCAGTTTCGCGTTGTTGCCTAACTCAGGGTGAATATCAAGAGGCAAGTGGTAACCCAAAAGGTTGATGTCATTTTTAATCAGGGTACGAATACGCTTGCCTTTCATGCCACGAATCGCTTCTGATTCACCTTTCCAGAAAAAGCCGTGATGGACTAACAAAGCATCGGCGTTCAGTTCTACCGCTTTATCAATCAAGGCTTGAGAAGCTGTCACACCAGTAATGATTCGCTTCACTTCTGTTGCCCCTTCAACTTGAAGACCATTAGGACAGTAATCTTTAATCTGCTGTGGCTGCAGTTTTTCATTAAGTAGCTTTTCTAATTGTAAGTTATTCATTTTTCTTTCCAGCTTACCTTTATAATAACGTCGTTATATCAATTTACGGGTAGAATGTCGAAAGCCCCACGATGAGTTTATGAGGAACAGATGACAGCACTGCAACGTTTTTACCAATGGGTCATCGACTCACCGCCATTACTGGAAATCAAACCACCCGTTTCTGATCTCAGAGCCTTCTCAAGCCCTCATACCATAGATTCATCACATACATACAATGGTAATCCTAGGCTAGGTTTCCTCTACCAGCACTTATGTGAGCTAGTCATCGATGCTTCGGATAATTATGCAATCAAGTACGATGAGATTCAGATTAATGTTGAAGGTAGAACACTAGGTGCTATCGACTTTATTCTTGAAGAAGAGAGCAGCCAAAAGCTGCAACATTGGGAAGTGGCGATTAAGTTTTACCTACTCCATGAACAGACATGGTTTGGTCCTAACTCTCACGATCAATTAGATAAGAAGCTCGATCGTATGTTGAGCCACCAGCTGGGTATGTCGTCTTCAACGGCCTTTGTTGAGCAATATCCAGAGATCGATGTCGACTCAAAACATCTCCTCATGCAGGGGCGTCTATATACCAACCCCTTCTTAGATCAAAAAGTACCTACTGAATGTTTGGGCTACGACATTAATTCAAGCCAAGTAAACGGTTTTTGGTGCTATCAAAACCAAGCTCATTTAATTACTGAAGTGCTCTACCCTCTCACCAAAGAGCAATGGGCAGCGGGCACTGATGATTTCGCCTGCGAGCCGATCACCGAGTTTGGTGATCGCTTCATTCATGGGCAAACCAAATCAGGGCAGTTTTGGTTTGTGATGCCACAAAGCTGGCCACACGGATAATCTATTCAGTTATTCAACCACTTAGTCCTAGTCGCTTTACCCACAAACTGATAAAAAAAGGGCTGATGCTTTCACATCAACCCTTTCACTATTTACCTTGTGACTCTACTAATCTGTATTCGATTATAGGCCAGCGGCTGCAAATACTTGATTAACAATCTCTTGAGCTTCTGCTTCGATTGCTTTTAGGTGCTCTTCACCTTTAAAGCTTTCACAGTAGATCTTGTAGATGTCTTCAGTGCCTGATGGACGAGCGGCAAACCAACCGTTCTCAGTCGTCACTTTTAGGCCGCCAATTGCAGCGCCATTACCTGGAGCATGCGTTAGGCGTGCAGTAATTGCATCACCAGCAAGCGTCTCAGCTGAAACCATCTCTGGAGATAGCTTCTTAAGTACGTCTTTTTGTGCACCGTTAGCTACTGCTTGAATACGGTTGTACTTAGATTCGCCGTGTTTAGCGGCAAGTTCTTCGTAGTATTCTTGTGGGTTCTTACCAGTAACTGCTGTGATTTCAGCCGCAAGTAGGCAAAGAATCAGGCCATCTTTATCTGTTGACCAAGGCGTACCGTCTTTACGTAAGAAAGATGCCCCCGCACTCTCTTCTCCACCGAAACCAAACTGACCGTTATAAAGGCCATCAACGAACCATTTGAAACCAACTGGCACTTCGCAAAGCTCGCGACCTAAGTCAGCAACAACGCGGTCAATCAATGCGCTTGATACCAGTGTTTTACCAACAGCAACGTCTTTACCCCAACCTTCACGGTTACGGTATAAGTAGTCAATACATACCGCTAGGAAGTGGTTTGGATTCATTAAGCCTTTTGGCGTAACAATCCCGTGGCGATCGTAATCAGGGTCGTTACCAAACGCTAATTGATAGTCGTCTTTAAGAGCCAGTAAACCTGCCATTGCGTATGGAGAAGAGCAGTCCATACGAACCACACCGTCTTTGTCTAGAGACATAAACTGGAACGAAGGATCAACCGCTTCACTTACAAGAGTAAGGTCTAGGTTGTACGCTTTACCAATTTGACGCCAGTAATCAATACCGCTGCCACCCAGTGGATCAACACCAATTTTGATGTTTGCTTTCTGGATCGCTTCCATATCAACCACATTAACCAAGTCAGCAACGTATGGTGCAACAAGATCCACTTCTTTCACTAACTCTGACTGTTTAGCCTGTGCGATAGGAGTGCGCTTAACGCCTTGCATTTGCTCAGCAATGATCACGTTCGCACGGTCTTCAATTGCTTGAGTCAATTCAGCTTCAGCTGGACCACCGTGAGTCGGGTTGTATTTAATACCGCCGTCTTGTGGTGGGTTATGCGACGGCGTAATAACAATGCCGTCCGCTTTTTTATCATTCACAAGATTGTGCGTAAGAATCGCATGCGAGATGCCCGGTGTTGGAGTAAAGCCATTTTTTTCTTGAATAATAACTTCAACACCGTTGGCTACAAGCACTTCGATAACAGTAGAAAACGCAGGCTCAGAGAGAGCGTGAGTATCTTTGCCTAAGAAAAGTGGGCCTGTTGTACCTTGCTCAGCACGAACCTCAGCAACCGCTTGTGCGATTGCGAGAATGTGGTTTTCGTTAAATGTTGATTTGTCTGCTGTACCGCGATGACCTGAAGTACCGAACAGTACTTTGTGATCTGGGTTAGTCGCATCCGGTTGCTGTAAGAAATAGTTAGCCACTAAAGCCGGAATATTATGAAGATCTTCCTGCTGAGTTTTCTGCCCAGCACGAGGGTGCATAGCCATTTTTCGACATCCTTATATATAAAATTTAAAAACAAAAAAACCTCATAATATCTTCTTATCCATGGATATTATGAGGTTTAAATCAGATTTCGTTAAATTGAACCTGTTACTTTTTCTATCAATTCTGCTTGGAAATTCATGCGGCTCATAAGCTGCTCAACCATCTGTCTTTTACGGCTTGTATTATTATTAGTAATAACCCAAAAAGGACTTTGTGGAATGGCTTTAGGCTTAGTGGTGTTGCCGTTTGCTAATAATGTTGCTTCATTATCGGCAAAGTAAACACGCTTGCGGCCTTTTACTTGAGTTGCTTCAGAAAAGCTTTCAGCGTCAATTTTATGCAGTGTCGATAACACTAGCATGAAACGATCAATGGCTTTCTTTAATGATGCAAACTCATCTGATATTAGTAGTGAGCGCATTTCTTTAACGCCATCGAACTTCTCTGGAGTAAAGCCTACCTCTTTGCTAACAACGATACCTTTTGGCTCAACGCTCTCTTTGAACGGAACCATGCCTGGGCGATCTACTTGTAACAAGCGGCGCAGAATATCTGAAGCGCTTTCGCCAATACGTTCTGTCTGACCCGCGATATAACGGTATAGGTCTTCATCAACCTCAATTGTTTTCATTCGCTTTTCACAATCTCAATGTTTAAACTCAGGGGGATTATAGCGAGATCCGCGCGGATACTCTACGTCAAACCCACCATGAATAAGATAAAAATGTCAGTACAGCTCAACTATAAATTAGAAGGTGCGGGTCACACCATTGTTTTGATCCATGGATTATTTGGTAATCTGGACAACCTTGGCTTGCTGGCTAGGGATCTGAAGGCCGATCATCAAGTGCTCAGTATTGATCTTCGTAACCACGGTCAGTCCTTTCATAGCGATACTCACGACTATCAGGCAATGGCGCAAGACGTCGCTCAACTGTTGAATGATCTTGAACTAAACGATGTCACTGTGATTGGTCACTCTATGGGTGGAAAAGTCGCGATGGCGCTTACCCAGCATCTTGAATTAAATAAGCTGGTTGTGTTGGATATGGCACCGGTCGCCTACACTCAAAGTCGTCACGACAACGTATTCGCAGGCCTACAAGCGGTAATAGAAGAACGACCAACGTCTCGCTCAGATGCACTAAAGGTTCTCGCAAAACATATAGAGATAGATGGGGTTCGCCAGTTCCTAACCAAATCTTTGTTCAAATCAGAACAAGGCATCATGGAATGGCGCTTCAACGTTGCGTCACTGCTCGCCAATTACTCGCAGATCATTGGTTGGGAACCGATTGATAAAACCTCGGTCAAAACCTTGCTGATAAAAGGTGGGGACTCTGATTACCTTACGGCTGAGCATCAAGCCGCCGTTCAACAGCAGTTTTCTAACGCAAAGGCACATGTTATTGCCAATACTGGACACTGGTTACATGCTGAAAAACCAGCTGAAGTGCTCCGTGCAATCAGAAAATTCATCGCTTAAATATGTTGATTCGTCGATATAAATGAGAGCTGTGTAATCACAGCAGATTAACTTTATCTCACAAGAGTGATATAGTGCGCCCAAGCAAATTTGGTATATAAGGTTCCCATGCTTTACGACTACATGAACATCATTGAATCTGTTGGTTTAGATCTTCTGTTTGCCGCGATTTTCTTTCTAATCGGAATGGCAATTAAAGACGTTCTAAAGGAAGGAAATGTTCCTGCATTTGGTCGTCGCATCGTATGGTTAGTACTTTTCCTTGGCTGCGCAGGTTTTATCGCAAAAGGGATAATCCAACTAAGCTGGGAAGGAACTGGAATCTAACGATTTCCTCCGAACTTTATTACACCGACAACAGACAAAATGAAAGGTAATGATTCTATGGCAAGTGTAGGTCTCTTCTTTGGTAGCGATACAGGTAACACTGAAGCTGTTGCTAAGATGATTCAAAAGCAATTGGGCAAACAGCTCGTTCAAGTTCAAGACATTGCAAAAAGCAGCAAAGAAGATATCGATAACTTCGATCTACTGCTGCTTGGTATCCCTACGTGGTACTACGGCGAAGCACAATGTGATTGGGATGACTTTTTCCCTGAGCTAGAAGCTATTGATTTCTCAACGAAGCTTGTTGCTATCTTTGGTTGTGGCGACCAAGAAGATTACGCAGAATACTTCTGTGATGCTATGGGTACTATCCGTGACATCGTTGAAGCGAAAGGCGGTACTATCCTAGGTTACACATCAACTGAAAGCTACGAATTCGAAGCATCGAAAGGTTTAGTTGAAGGCGATGACAGCCAATTTGTTGGTCTATGTATTGACGAAGATCGTCAACCAGAACTGACTGACGAGCGCGTAACTAACTGGGTTAAACAAATCCACGAAGAGATGTGCCTAGCAGAGCTAGAAGACTAATTCTCTCGTCGTTGTTAATTGTTACGATTAATAACAACAGTATAGATACGAAAAAACCTCCATCTTGGAGGTTTTTTGCTATTTAGGCTTACAGATTAACATTCCGCTTCGAGAGCTTCTTCGTCATCTTCTCTAAATTGAGGTTTCTTTCTCACATATAGGGTTCGTTGTATTTCTGATACCACATTCCCCTTGTTATCTTTTACGTAGATAATAAACTCAGGAAAGCACTTCTCCCCTAACTGAGTTTGACGGTAGATATCATCAAGTTGCCCTTGGCTTATCTCGAAATCAGCATACAAGTCAGACTGGCCTGGCTTGATAAAGTTGATGCTTGCTTCTTTATCCCAAACATAATATCGCTCACCTAAAATACCCATTAACATCAAAGAGTAAACAGGATCGGTTAGGGAAAATATACTGCCGCCATATTGAGTACGATTGGCATTTTTATTCCACCAACGTAGCTTAAGCACTGTCTTTACTACCCTAAAATCAGCACTGATATGGGCTATCTTAATACCAGCACCCCAGAAAGGAGGCCAAATGTTGAGAGCGAATTTTACGATGTTTGGTTTATATATTCTTGCAAGTTGCTTATTCATAACAACATTCCGTGTTCATATTAGAATTACCGCCACCTTGACTGGTCGTACCTCCACTATAAGTGAGATACTTCCAATTTACAAAACAGATTGTGATGTCAGTGAGTAACCCTTTGAAGTTCGTGGTTTATTGTTATGCCTGACTAAACTATAATGGTATTAATATTGAATTCTGTTAATTGCTGCAGATCATCAACAGGAAAGTATATGTCAGACAATAATCAAGCGCTAAAAGATGCTGGTCTTAAAGTGACCCTCCCACGGCTCAAAATTTTAGAAGTATTACAACAACCAGACTGCCAACATATTAGTGCTGAAGATTTATATAAAAAGCTGATCGACTTAGGTGAAGAGATCGGTCTTGCGACCGTTTATCGCGTACTGAACCAATTCGATGATGCTGGCATTGTAACTCGCCACCACTTTGAAGGTGGTAAGTCTGTATTTGAACTTTCAACACAGCATCACCACGATCACCTAGTATGTTTAGACTGCGGTGAAGTTATCGAATTCTCTGATGATCTTATCGAAGAAAGACAAAAAGAAATCGCTCAACGCTACAACGTACAGTTAACTAACCACAGTTTATACCTGTATGGTAAAAGCATCACTGGGGATTGCAAAGGCAACCCAGACGCACACAAAGCGAAGAAATAACTCAGAACGCTGGCTTAGGCCGGCGTTTTTTATTTGGGCTCATGCCGTATTAAGTTTCACATCAGCTTGACCCACAATTTGTTATTTTATCCAGATACAAAAAACCGGCTCTAGGCCGGTTTTTTATTAAGCATATCTTGAGAAACTAAGCCATTAAGCTTCAGTTTTGCCCCAAGTATCACGTAGGCCAACCGTACGGTTGAATACTAGAGCGTCTGCTTTCGAGTCTTTCGAATCTACGCAGAAGTAACCTGTACGTTCAAACTGATACGCTTGCTCTGCCACACCTTCTGCTAGGCTAGGCTCAACAAAACCGTTTAGCGTAACAAGTGACTCAGGGTTAAGCGTTGCAGCGAAATCATCAGCAGCGGCTGGGTTTGCCACAGTGAATAGACGATCGTACAAACGAATCTCAGCAGGCAATGCTTTATCAGCCGATACCCAGTGGATAACGCCTTTCACTTTGCGGCCATCTGCAGGGTTCTTACCGAGTGTTTCATTGTCGTAAGAACAGAAGATAGTCGTAATGTTGCCTTCTGCATCTTTTTCGATACGTTCAGCTTTGATCACGTAAGCACCACGTAGGCGAACTTCTTTACCTAGAACCAAACGCTTGTACTTCTTGTTTGCTTCTTCACGGAAGTCGTCACGTTCAATCCAAACTTCGCGTGTAAATGGAACTTCACGAGTACCCATTTCTGGCTTGTTCGGGTGGTTTGCCACTGTCAATGTTTCTACTGTATCAGCGTCGTAGTTTTCAATCACGACCTTGATCGGATCAAGAACAGCCATTGCACGAGGTGCATTTTCGTTGAGATCATCACGGATACAAGATTCAAGTGAACCAAACTCAATCATGTTCTCTTGCTTAGTCACACCAATACGCTTACAGAATTCACGGATAGAGCTTGAAGTGAAACCGCGACGACGTAGACCAGAGATAGTTGGCATACGTGGATCGTCCCAGCCTTCAACTAGGTTTTCAACCACAAGTTGGTTCAGCTTACGCTTCGACATTACCGTGTATTCAAGATTCAGACGGCTAAACTCGTATTGACGAGGTTGGCAATCAATCGTGATGTTATCTAGAACCCAGTCATACAAACGACGGTTGTCTTGGAATTCAAGAGTACAGATAGAGTGCGTAATACCCTCTAGCGCATCAGAGATACAGTGAGTGAAGTCGTACATTGGGTAAATGCACCACTTGTCAGCAGTCTGATGGTGGTGAGCAAAACGAACACGGTAAATAACTGGATCGCGCATAACCATGAATGAAGAACTCATGTCGATCTTTGCACGTAGACATGCTTTGCCTTCCTCGAAGCCACCGTCACGCATTTTCTCAAATAACGCTAGGTTTTCTTCAGGGCTGCGATCACGATATGGGCTCGCTTTACCAGGCTCTTTCAATGTGCCACGGTACTCACGGATTTGATCAGGACTTAGCTCGTCAACGTACGCTAAGCCTTTATTAATTAATTCCACAGCATAAGCGTAAAGCGTATCGAAGTAGTTTGATGAGTAACAAATATCACCAGACCATTCGAAGCCTAACCAGCTTACATCATTCTTAATTGACTCAACGTATTCAACGTCTTCTTTTTCAGGGTTTGTATCATCGAAACGAAGATTACACTGTCCCTGGTAGTCCTGAGCAATACCAAAGTTCAAGCAAATAGATTTAGCGTGACCAATGTGCAGGTAGCCATTTGGCTCCGGCGGGAAACGAGTATGCACGCTACTGTGTGTACCATCCGCTAAATCTTTATCGATAATTTGGCGAATGAAATTCGATGGACGAGCCTCAGCTTCACTCATCTATAGCACCTCTATGTATTTAGTATTGTCAGAGAAAGTTATCTTCCATCCCCAAGAAAAAGGCGGCTTTTGCTGCCTATCAAAGATAGAAAGATCATTGTTGCTAATCATCCACAATTCTTCGCCTTTGCACAATAAGAACCATCAGTTAATTGTGATTATTTCTTCTATTCGCTGAAGAATAGAACGAACCTTGTTCACTGCCCTTAAATGACAGGCACAAAAAAGCCTCCCGTTTGGGAGGCTTTCAATTTGAAACTTAATTAAGAGCAGTTGTTACGTCTTAATAAGTACTTCCTTTACTATGGAAGTTTTACATCAGATAGGTCTTCACCAGCACCGATAGCTTTCATTTCGCCAGCTACGATTTCAGCTAGTGGGCCTAGGATAACCTGTAGGTTGTTCTCACCCAGTTTAACCACACCTTTAGCGCCAAGTTTCTTAAGAACAACTTCATCAGCGATAGAGCGGTCTTTTAGCGTTAGACGTAGACGAGTGATACAAGCATCGATTGAAGTCAGGTTTTCGTGACCACCTAGAGCTTTAAGGTATTGACGAGCAACTTCACCTTTTGGAGCGTCGCCAGCAGGAGCAGCTACAGCTTCGTCATCATCTTCACGACCTGGCGATTTCAAGTTGAAAGCGCGGATTGCGAAAGAGAAAGTGAAGAAGTATAGAGCACCGAATGCTAAGCCAATCAATAGTAGAGTGAATGGTTTAGTTGCTAGACCCCAGTTCAATACGAAGTCGATTAGACCAGCAGAGAAACCGAAACCGTGCAGAGTACCAAACATGTTAGCAACAACTAGAGACAGACCTGTAAATACAGCGTGCATTGCGTATAGAGCAGGAGCTAGGAATACGAACATGAATTCTAGCGGCTCTGTGATACCTGTTAGGAATGAACAGAATGCAACTGAGAACAGTGCGCCACCAACTTGGCTACGTTTTTCAGCAGGAGCAGCTAGGTACATTGCAAGAGCAGCACCAGGCAGACCGAACATCATTACTGGGAAGAAACCGTTCATGAATACGCCAGCGCCTTTATCGCCACCGAAGAAACGGTGTAGGTCGCCAGATTTAACAGTGTCAGTCACTTCTTTAACTACAGTAGTGATTTCTGGAGTTACAGAGTTAGCGAATGTGAATGTGTGTTCTTGGCCAACAACTAGAGTTTTAGCAAGTGCAGGGTCAACACAAAGTTGAGTGATGTTAGCGAATGCGCCTTGACCAGCAACAACGATTTCTTGACATGTACCCATACCGAACCAGAAGTATGAGTTCAATACGTGGTGTAGACCTACAGGGATAAGTGCACGGTTAAGAGTACCGTAAACGAATTGGCCAACAGCACCAGACGTTGATACCGCGTGAGCTAATGCATCTAGACCAGATTGAATACCAGGCCAAACCACACCAGACACAGCACCTGCAACAAGTGCAAATAGACCGGCCATGATAGGTACTAAACGTTTACCCGCAAAGAAAGCCAGCCACTCAGGAAGGCGTGTTGCATGGAAAGCGTTGTAAGAGTGACCTGCGATGATACCTGCGAAGATACCGCCGAAGAATGACATGTTAACGTCAGCGTTGATTGTCGTTGCTGTCGCTGTTAGTACGAAGTAAGCAACTGCACCAGCAAGACCCGCTGCGCCGTTACCATCTTTAGAAAGACCAATCGCGATACCTAGACCAAATAGCAGTGGTAGGTTACCGAAGATAGCACCACCAGCTTCTGCCATGAATGGAATATCAAGTAGATCGCCTTGACCTAAACGTAATAGAAGCGCCGCAATCGGAAGCGTTGCGATAGGTAGCATTAACGCCTTACCCAGCTTCTGTGCATATCCTAGAATATTCACCAGTTGTTTCCCCCTATAGGATTTTTTAGAATTCGTTTGAGAAACTTATTTTAGTCGCTCAATTTAGTCCTATTCAGTGTATTCAATTAATTTTGCTCCGCAAATTAAAACCTTACCATTTGTGATCCTAATCACCAGTTTTTACCAAATCCAGAGGTTTTTGCTAGCGAGATCATAAAACTTATTTTATCATTCAAAAAAATGAACATTTATAGATAAAATCTAAACCTAATCATTAGGTAAAAATATGGTATATCTCGGCTTACATTGCCGTATGAATAATCATTAACAATGAACCTAAATGTATAATAACGATCAATTGTTCATATATTTTTCAATAACTTAAATAGCCTCACATTTTGAAGCCGTTTGCCCATAAAAGATAAATCGTTACGTAAATGATGCTCGCAAACTAAGTCCACATTTAGGTAACGAACAAATTTAAAAGATCTCACGAAATAAGGATTAGCTGACTATGTACGCGCTAAGTAACTGTAAAATTTACACTGGTAGTGATGTTCTGACCGATCATGCTGTTGTAATCGAAAACGAACTGATCAAAAAAGTCTGTCCTATCTCTGAATTGCCAGAAGGAATCGAGGTTCGCGATCTAGACGGAGCAAACCTAAGCCCAGGTTTCATTGATCTACAACTGAATGGTTGTGGTGGTGTAATGCTTAACGATGAGATCACAGCAGACACCATGCAGATCATGCACAAAGCAAACCTTAAATCTGGCTGTACTAGCTTCTTACCAACGTTAATCACTTCATCAGATGAAGATATGCGTGCGGTTATCACTGCAGCTCGCGAGTACCACAATCAATACCAGAACCAATCTTTAGGCCTACACCTTGAAGGTCCATACCTAAACGTTGCGAAAAAAGGCATCCATAGCGTCGATCACATCCGCAAATCTGATAGCGAAATGATTGAGCTGATTTGTGAGAACAGTGACCTTGTTGCGAAAGTAACACTGGCTCCTGAGCTTAACGACCCAGAGCACATCGAGCGTCTGCGTAAAGCTGGCGTAGTTGTATCTATTGGTCACACCAACGCAACGTACGCAGAAGCGCGTCAAGGCTTTGAGTCAGGTATTACATTTGCAACTCACCTGTTCAACGCGATGACTCCTATGGTTGGCCGTGAACCAGGCGTTGTTGGTGCGATTTACGATACTCCTGAAGTTTATGCGGGCATTATCGCTGACGGCTTCCACGTTGATTACGCAAACATTCGAATTGCGCACAAAATCAAGGGAGAAAAGCTTGTATTAGTGACGGATGCCACAGCTCCTGCAGGTGCTGACATGGAATACTTTATTTTTGTCGGTAAGAAAGTATATTACCGTGATGGTAAGTGTGTTGATGAAAACGGCACACTAGGCGGCTCAGCTCTGACTATGATTGAAGCAGTTCAGAATACAGTTGAGCACGCTGGTATCGCTTTAGACGAAGCTCTTCGCATGGCTACTCTATACCCAGCTACGGCTATCGGTGTAGAAAGCAAGCTAGGTCGAATCAAAAAAGGCATGGTTGCAAACCTTGCTGTATTTGACCGAGATTTTAACGTTAAAGCGACTGTTGTTAACGGACAATACGAGCACAATTAAGTATGAATGGCGGACAAATAGGTAACGTAGATTTAGTTAAACAACTAAACAGTGCGGCGGTATACAGACTTATAGACCAACAAGGGCCTATCAGTCGTATACAGGTGGCTGATGTAAGCCAACTCGCACCGGCAAGTGTTACAAAAATTACCCGCCAACTTTTAGAGCGCGGCCTAATTAAAGAGGTTGCGCAGCAAGCGTCTACTGGCGGTAGACGCGCTATCTCCCTAACCACAGAAGTAGAACCTTTTCATTCTGTTGCTGTGAGATTAGGCCGAGACTATATTCAAATAAGCCTTCATGACCTCGGAGGTCGTGAATTGGCTTTCTTACAGCAAGACCTTAATTATTCAGATCAGTCAGACCTTACCCAAGGCTTGGTTAATAATTTGAAGGCTTTCATTGCTGAACACCAACCAAAGATCGACCAGTTGATCGCAATTGGCGTGACTCTTCCAGGCTTAGTAAACCCAACAACCGGTGTTGTTGAGTACATGCCAAACACAGATATCGACAACTTGGCTTTGAGCGACATCATTCGTGACACGTTCCATGTTGCTTGTTTTGTGGGTAACGATGTTCGAGGAATGGCGCTTGCTGAGCATTACTTTGGCGCAAGTAAAGATAGCCAAGACTCGATTCTAGTCAGTGTTCACCGTGGTACCGGTGCCGGTATTATCGTTAATGGTCAGGTTTTCTTAGGACACAACCGTAACGTGGGTGAGATTGGTCATATCCAAATTGATCCACTCGGTGAGCAATGCCAATGTGGTAACTTTGGTTGCCTTGAAACCGTAGCGGCCAACCCTGCCATTGTTGAACGAGTTCAAAAGCTCATTAAACAAGGTTACGAGTCTTCGCTAACAGAGCTTGAACACATCACTATCCAAGATGTTTGTGACCATGCGATCAATGGTGATGAACTTGCTAAGCAGAGTTTAGTTCGAGTGGGCAATCAGTTAGGTAAAGCTATCGCCATGACGATTAACCTGTTTAACCCTCAGAAAGTCATCATTGCTGGTGATATTACGAAGGCACAAGAGATTGTTTTCCCTGCAATTAAGCGCAATGTAGAGAATCAGTCGTTAACGACTTTCCATAGCGGCCTGCCTATTGTAGCATCACAGATCGATAAGCATCCCACGATGGGAGCTTTTGCAATGATTAAGCGTGCCATGCTCAACGGTGTGCTACTTCAAAAGCTACTCGAAGACTAAAGAAAACCATTCTGATTTTCCGCGGGCCGTGTTTGTATAAACACGGCCCGTTTTTTTAAGCTAGGGAACTACAACAACAAGTTATGGAACTTATATTAATATCCACTGCGTTTATTGCAGGATTTATTGCTTTAAAGTGTCACCTTCCCCCATTGGTCGGCTTTTTGGTCGCAGGCTTTGGGCTCTTTGCTCTGGGCTTTGAAACCAATGACACCATCATTACTTTGGCTGATCTAGGTGTCACCCTACTCCTCTTTACTATTGGCTTAAAACTCGATATTAAAACCCTGCTCTCTAAAGAGATCTGGGCTGGCGCGACAATCCACAACCTTTTATCCACTCTGTTTTTTGCGGTCGCCCTGTTTGGTTTTAAGTTCCTAGGTATTTCCTCGCTGGCAGCCATGTCAATGGAACAGATCGTCCTTCTCGGTTTTGCCCTTTCATTCTCTAGTACTGTATTCGCGGTTAAGTCTCTGCAAGAGAAAGGGGAAATGAATGCAACCTACGGAACGTTAGCAATTGGCATTCTGGTTATGCAGGATATCTTTGCCGTGGTCTTCTTAACGGCATCGACAGGCAAGATTCCAGAATGGTATGCCATCGCACTGTTCGCTTTGCCGTTCTGTCGTCCATTATTCTACAAAGTCCTCGATTGGGTTGGTCACGGCGAAATGCTGGTGCTGTTCGGTATCTTCTTCGCATTAGTGGTCGGTGCAGGCTTGTTCCAATTTGTAGGCGTAAAACCAGATCTAGGCGCCCTTATCTTAGGTATGTTGTTAGCTGGTCATCCAAAAGCTTCAGAGCTTTCGAAATCGCTGTTTAATCTAAAAGAACTTTTCCTAGTCTGCTTCTTCTTGAATATTGGCTTATCTGAGCAGCCTACCATTCAGGGCTTTATGCTCGCTGTCTTGTTCTTATTGTTACTGCCAGTTAAAGGCATTCTGTATTTCTTGGTACTTAACCGTTTCAAGTTCCGTGTTCGAACATCTCTACTCGCCTCTCTGTCACTGTTTAACTACAGTGAATTTGGCCTCATTGTTGGTGGCCTTGCCTTTAAGATGGGTTGGATGTCTGGTGATATCTTAGTTGCCGTGGCGATTGCAGTATCACTCTCGTTCCTAATCGCAGCGCCTCTAAACAAAGCGGGCCACAAACTTTATCAACAATCGGGGAAGTGGCTAAAAGAACACGCTGCTGAGAAGCTCCACCAACGTGACAAACGAATTGATCCAGGTCGTGCTCAGGTGCTTATTCTTGGTATGGGCCGCATTGGCACTGGTGCATACGACGAGCTACGTTCACGCTACGGTAAAGTGAGTTTAGGTGTCGAAGTTCGTGAAGACGCGGCACATAACCACAGAAGCCATGGAAGAAACGTTATTTCCGGCGATGCAACTGACCCAGATTTCTGGGAGCGTATCTTAGATACAGCAAACGTGAAGTTAGTGATCTTGGCTATGCCTCATCACCAAGGTAATCAAACCGCTTTAGAGCAATTGAAGTCACGTAACTTTAAAGGCCAAATTGCCGCGATTGCTGAATACCCAGATCAACTAGAAACATTAAAAGAAAACGGTGTCGATGCTGCTTTTAACATTTATAGCGAAGCAGGTAGTGGTTTTGCTCGACACGTATGTGAACAACTAAACCCAAACATCAATAAGATCTAGTCCTAAACATTGTCTAGTTAACCTCTCAAAATTGCTGTTCTTTTGCACTTTTGAGAGGTTTTTGTTTAAAAAACCAACCGCAATTAGACATTAATCACCAAAACAACTTTAAAATTAGATAACTTCTAACATAAACCCCTTTATATTATTTTTTTGCTCACATTCGGTTGCTTTTTTTAGCCAGAATGGCAAATTGAATACAGTTGATTTAGAAATTATTTAAAAGGAAGTTCTATGTGTTCAGTATTTGGCATTCTCGACATTAAAAGTGATGCCGCAGCACTTCGCCCTATTGCTTTAGAAATGTCTAAAAAGCTTCGTCACCGTGGCCCTGATTGGTCTGGTATCTATGCTGGTGAAAAAGCAATTCTTGCTCACGAGCGTTTGGCTATCGTTGGTCTTAACAGTGGTGCACAACCACTATACAGCCAAGATAAAAAGCACATTCTTGCAGTGAACGGCGAAATTTATAACCACAAAGAACTTCGCGCACGCTATGAAGATAAGTACCAGTTCCAGACGGATTCTGACTGTGAAGTTATCCTAGCGTTATACCAAGAAATGGGCGCAGACCTTTTAGAAGAGCTTAACGGTATTTTCGCATTCGTTTTATATGACGAAGAAAAAGATGAATACCTAGTGGGTCGTGACCACATCGGTATCATCCCGCTTTACCAAGGCTACGATGAGCACGGTAACTATTACGTTGCTTCAGAAATGAAAGCATTAGTTCCTGTATGTAAGACGATCAGTGAGTTCCCTCCTGGTAGCTTCTACTCTTCAAAAGATGCGGAGCCTCAACGCTACTACATCCGCGATTGGAACGAATACGCTGCCGTTCAAGGTAACAGCACAAGCAAAGAAGAGCTGACTGAAGCACTAGAAGCTGCAGTTAAGCGTCAACTAATGACTGACGTGCCTTACGGGGTACTTCTATCGGGTGGTCTTGATTCATCAATCACATCTGCTGTCGCTAAACGTTTTGCGGCAATGCGTATTGAAGATGATGAGCAATCTGAAGCTTGGTGGCCGCAACTGCACTCATTTGCTGTTGGTCTAGAAAACGCGCCTGATCTGATCGCTGCACGTGAAGTTGCAGATAAGATTGGTACCGTGCACCACGAGATGACTTACACCATTCAAGAAGGCTTAGATGCAATCCGTGATGTTATCTACCACATTGAAACTTATGATGTAACGACCATCCGTGCTTCAACGCCGATGTACTTGCTAGCTCGTAAGATCAAAGCAATGGGTATCAAGATGGTACTTTCTGGTGAAGGTGCTGATGAAATCTTTGGTGGTTACCTGTACTTCCACAAGGCACCAAACGCGAAAGAGTTCCACGAAGAAACGGTGCGTAAACTTCTTGCTTTAAGCATGTTTGATTGTGCTCGTGCGAACAAATCGTTGGCGGCATGGGGTGTAGAAGGCCGAGTACCATTCTTGGACAAAGAGTTTATCGACGTCGCTATGCGTCTGAACCCTGAAGACAAGATGTGTGGCAACGGTAAGATGGAGAAACACATCCTACGTGAGTGTTTTGAAGACTACCTACCAGATTCAATCGCATGGCGTCAAAAAGAGCAATTCTCTGACGGCGTAGGCTATGATTGGATTGATACGCTGAAAGCAACCGCTGAAGACAAAGTAACGGACAAACAGATGGAAACGGCTCAATTCCGCTTCCCTTACAACACACCAACGACGAAAGAAGGCTACGCTTACCGTGAAATTTTTGAGGAGTTATTCCCTCTAGAGTCAGCGGCAGAGTGTGTTCCTGGTGGTCCTTCTGTTGCATGTTCATCAGCAAAAGCCATTGAATGGGATGAGTCATTCAAAAACTGTGTTGACCCATCTGGTCGTGCGGTACAAGCTGTTCACAACGACTCTTACTAGAGTCTAGGTACAAGTCAAAAACAAAAAAGGCGCACTATGCGCCTTTTTTTAAGCCTGTTTTTTATTGCTGCACTTATGCATGAGCTTGTAGTGCTTCGTTCTCTATGCTGATCGGCACAACTTGACTGATCATCTTCACGAGCATAATAGAGCGTGCTTCTCCATCCTTTTGATGGAAAATAGCCTCTACCCCAGCAAACTGACCACTATTGATTTTGACCACTTGCCCTGATTCAAACTCAACACAGCACTCTTCAGGTTCATCTTCGCAACACTTCTCAAACTCTTTCAGTTCATACACTAAGTCGCCTTGGACTTCATGTGGCCTTGCGCCAAACTTAATAAAATCGACGACACCACGCGTTGAACGAACAGTAGTAAAACTTGGACCCTGTTCGTAGTCGAAACGTACAAAGATGTAAGATGGGAATAGCGGTTCTTTGACCTGCTTCTCTTTCCCTCTAACGACTTTCTTAACATCTATTTGAGGATAAAAGCACTCTACCCCTTGATTCTCTAAGTGTTGTTGAGCACGCTTCTGATCACCGCGCTTACAATAAAGTAAATACCAACGTTTCATTTTACTAGCCATTTTCTATTTTGGGACATATTACCACAAGCCTAAAACGGTTAATCACCGTTAATAAAATGAATCCTGATAAGCAATGAATAATGCGTAACAGACCAACTTATCAACAAAAAGCCATAGGGACAAAAAGTGGTTAAGTATTGTACAGGGAACATTTACAGATAAAAAGTCGCATTATTGTAAGGCTATGTATGCTACACAGATAAAGAACGTCATTCCATTTATTTTCAAGAAACATCCAACAAACCAATAAATTCAACCATTAGCATTCGATAATTCTTTTAAAAAGAACATTATGCGCTCAACTCAAAACTGGAAAATTAGTTTGCAGCACGCGCTATCTGGGCAACATTATCAATAAAACCCATTATTTTCATAAACTTATAAAAAATTAGTTATCGTGACCATAAAAGACGGCTATTGCAGATGGTTATTCCACTCTGTATACATAAGGAACTATAAAATCTTTTAATACCTAAAATTAGTAAAACTTATGCCAAGCAATCACAACATATTTGGCCACCCTAGAGGCCTATTTCTACTCTTTAGCACCGAGCTATGGGAACGTTTCTCCTACTATGCAATGCGTGCAATTCTTGTTTTATTTCTTACCGATACCACTATCAATGGTGGCCTTGGTTGGTCAACTAAAGATGCCCTCGACCTTTATGGTATCTACACCGGTTTAGTCTATATCACACCATTAATCGGCGGCTGGCTTGCCGATAACTACTTAGGACAACGTAAATCGATCCTAGTGGGTGGTGTATTAATGGCATTAGGCCAATTTACGCTTGCTCTTCCTAACGGCGCTATTGGCTTAGACCAAGTAAACGCTCTTTATCTAGGTTTAGCACTGCTTATCAGTGGTAACGGTATGTTTAAACCAAACATCTCGACCATGGTTGGCGACCTATACCAAGAAGGCGATAACCGACGTGACGGCGCTTTCACCATTTTCTACATGGGCATCAACTTAGGCGCGCTACTGGGTGGCTTAATTTCAGGTGCTGCAGTTAACTCGTTCGGCTGGAAAGCTGGCTTCCTAGCCGCTGGTATCGGTATGGTTATCAGCTTAGTTATGCAGTTGACGATGGCTCAATCATGGTTAGGCAACATTGGCTCAGTACCTGCAGCTGCACGAGCGAAAGCGCTGAACAAATCAAAAGAGAAAACACCACTGACCAAAGAAGAGTTCGACAGACTAAAAGTGATTCTGATTATGGGTCTGTTCGTCATTGTTTTCTGGGCTGGCTTTGAACAAGCTGGCGGCCTGATGAATATCTACACTCAGCAATATACTGACCGTATGATTGGTGGTTTTGAAGTTCCAGCTGCATGGTTTCAATCTCTAAACCCATTCTTCATCATCACCCTCGCACCTATCATTGCGGCGTTTTGGGTCAAGCTTGGTAAGCGTGAACCAAACTCTCCAGTGAAATTTGCGATGGCTTTGTTCTTCCTAGCTCTAGGCTTTGTGTGCATGATGGGCGCAGTAATGGAGCAAGGCGGCGACCTAACAGTAAAAACATCAATGCTGTGGCTAGTCGGTGCTTTCTTCTTCCATACCCTTGGCGAGCTTTGTCTATCTCCTATTGGCCTGTCGTTGGTCACTAAGTTAGCTCCGCTTCGTCTCGCATCGTTAATGATGGGTGCATGGTTTGGCTTCAATGCTGTCGCAAACTACGTAGCTGGCCTTGTGGGTTCTCACGTTGGTGAGCTTGGCGCAATGTCTATCTTCGGTGGTATCGCAATTACAGCGACAATAAGTGGCGTCTTACTGCTTCTTTGTGCTGGCAAGCTTGTATCATGGATGCATGGTGTAGAAACCAACATGACGCTTGAATCAGAGCCAAAAGCAGAAACTTCGGTTGCTTAATAGCTAGACCGATTTCAAGAAGAAACATCAAGACCAAAAAGGGCTGCTCAATGAGCAGCCCTTTTGTTATCTATTCAATCGACATATCAGCTAGCGATGAAGCGCCACTAATTCAGCCATCATGTCGATGTGTGAGTCTCTGTCGTTGAGACACATAATGTAGCTAAAGTCAGAACCACCAGCATCAATGAACGTCTCTTTACACTGGTCTGAAATCTCTTCTAACGTTTCTAAACAATCCACAGAGAATGCAGGCGCCATAATATCGATCTTCTTGATACCTTTGCTTGGCAGTGATTCAAGTGTCTCGTCAGTGTATGGCTTCAACCACTCCTCGCGGCCAAATCGAGATTGGTATGTCATGGTGATGTCTTCCGTGGATAACCCTAACTCCGCAGCAAGTAATTTGGTCGTCGCTTCACAATGTTGAGGGTAGATATCGCCTTCATCGGCTAACCTTTTAGGGATGCCGTGGAATGAACACACCAAGTGATCGCCTCTGCCATTTTCTTCCCAATGGCTACGAACACTTTCAGCCAGTGCTTTCGCATAGCTAGGGTGAGAGTAATAATCTCGAATAAAGCGATAGCTCGGGATGACAGGCATTTGTTTGAAGGCTTTAGTTAAACCATCAGAAACGGCTGCTGTCGTTGTGCCTGAGTATTGAGGGTATAAAGGCAATACGATGATGTCTTCAACGCCCTGCTCCATTAATTGCTCAACGCCGGTTTTAAGGCTTGGATTACCATAGGTCATCCCCAAAGCGACAGGCATTTGTAATTTTGTTTGTAGCTTTTCAGCTTGTCTCTGCGAATAAACAAGCAGTGGTGAGCCTTCGTCCATCCAAACAGACTGATAAAGCTTAGCCACTTTAGGTGCTCGAATCGGTAGAATCACCCCATGTAAAATAGGACACCAAAGCCAGCGAGTTAGGTTTACCACTCGTTTGTCGTGTAAGAATTCACTTAAAAATCGGCGAACGCCAGCTGGAGTCGCGGTATCTGGTGTTCCTAGGTTAACCAGTAAAACGCCCTGCTTTTTATTATTTTCCATAGCTACCTGAGACCAATGTGTGATTTTCTGGAACGTAATATACTAATCTGCATAAGTTTAAGATCATTGTTACGCAACTAAATTTAAGAATAGTCGTTCTTAACCTGAGTTATCGCAACATCACCTTGATCGTTAGCCGCGCGAATCTAAGCCGTAACGCGGAAATTATGCACCATCGATTTTATCTAGATTGGTATATGACTAAAAATTGAAACAAAAAAAGCGACCTTAAAGGTCGCTTCCAATATATCAAATTCTAAAACTGGCTGTTAGCCAATTATGCTAGTGCTTTCTCAAGTTCTGCACTAACTTCAGCAACTTGCTTAGTACCGTCGAACTTAAGGTACTTAGTGTTACCTGCTTCAGCTTCTTTACCGTAGTAAGAGATAAGCGGAGCTGTTTGATCGTGGTATACACCTAGACGTGCACGAACTGTTTCTTCTTTGTCGTCATCACGAACCACTAGCTCTTCGCCAGTGATGTCATCTTTACCTTCTTCTTTAGGCGGGTTGTACACATTGTGGTATGTACGGCCAGAAGGAAGGTGAGCACGACGACCAGCCATACGCTCAACAATCACATCGTCAGCTACGTCGAATTCAACAACGTAGTCTACTGCGATACCCATTTCTTTTAGGCCATCAGCTTGAGGGATTGTGCGTGGGAAACCGTCTAGTAGGAAACCTTTCTCACAGTCATCTTGAGCGATACGCTCTTTGATAAGACCAAGGATAATTTCATCAGAAACTAGCTGACCCGCGTCGATTACTGATTTAGCTTGCTTACCAAGCTCAGTACCCGCTTTGATAGCAGCACGTAGCATGTCACCAGTTGAAATTTGAGGGATACCAAATTTGTTCATGATGAAGTTAGCTTGAGTACCTTTACCCGCGCCAGGAGCACCTAGAAGAATGATGCGCATGTTTAATCCTCTTATAAAAATTATGATTTATACCGAAGCTCACTATCCCGCCTTTCTGGTTCAATTTAAGTCGAACAAGAGAGGTTAGGTAACAACTGAGGCTAAGCACAACTGTAAACAGAAGCAAAACGGTAAGTTTCGGTATAACGTTTAAAAATCATACAACTGGAGATGATAGGTTCATAGTCCCAGCTGATTAGGTCGAGCATTCTATCACATTAATATTCAATTTGGCTGAAATTAAGACTAAAGAATGTATCGACAGCGTTTGCGTTCGTCTTGTTAGCAACTTTAGCGACATTTCGATGAAGTTAAGCGACGTTCATAAAAAAAGCCCGCATTCGCGAGCTTTTATTCATAATTATGAGCTTAGCCCAAAGTCGAAAGACTAACGTTTTGTCAGTAGTTCGTTGATTGCACCTAAGAATTGTGACGGATCTTCCATTGAGCCCTTTTCAGCCAGCATAGCCTGGCCAAGTAGTAGCTCAACCCAGCGACCAAACGCCTGTTCGTCCGCTTCATCTGCCATCTGCTTAACGAGCGCATGCTCAGGGTTAATCTCAAAGATGTACTTCACCTCAGGAGCAGCTTGTCCCGCAGCTTCTAGAAGTTTAGCCATTTGAGTGCCCATCTCGAAATCATCGGTAACAACAACAGCAGGTGTAGTTGCTAACTTGAATGTCGTACGAACCTCTTTAACACGATCACCAAGGTAAGCTTGAGTGCGGTCAACAACAGACTTGAACTCTTCTTCCGTCTCTTTTTGCTTCTCTTTCTCTTCTTCACCTTCAAACTTGCTTAGATCTAAGCCCGCTTTTGTGATCGACTGGAACTGCTTACCGTCGAAGTCAGTTAGGTAATTCATCACATACTCATCGATACGATCGTACATCAGAACAACTTCGATGCCTTTCGCTTTGAACTGCTCTAAGTGAGGGCTGTTCTTAGCCGCGGCATAGCTGTCTGCCGTTAGGTAATAAATCTTCTCTTGACCTTCCTTCATACGTTCTACATAAGAAGCTAGGCTGATGGTTTGCTCAACAGAATCCACTTCCGTTGATGAGAAACGAAGTAGACCAGCGATTTTTTCTTTGTTCGCCATGTCTTCTGCTGGGCCTTCTTTCAATACTAGGCCGAACTCTTTCCAAAACTCCAAGTACTTGTCGTTGTCATTCTTAGCCATGCGCTCAAGCATAGTAAGCACACGCTTAGTACATGCACCACGAAGAGACTGAGTCACTTTGTTGTCTTGAAGGATTTCACGAGACACGTTGAGCGGCAGATCATTTGAGTCAATTAAGCCACGAACGAAACGCATGTAAGATGGCATGAACTGCTCTGCATCATCCATGATGAATACGCGCTGTACATAAAGCTTTAAGCCGCTCTTGTGGTCACGGTTCATCATGTCCCAAGGTGCTTTCGCAGGGATGTAAAGCAGGCTGGTGTAGTCGTTCTTACCTTCAACTTTGTTGTGGCTCCACGTTAATGGATCCGCAAAGTCGTGAGAAACGTGCTTGTAAAACTCTTGGTACTCTTCTTTCTCGATATCAGATTTATTACGAGTCCAAAGCGCTTGTGCTTTGTTGATCTGTTCCCAATGCTTCTCTTCGGTGTCTTTACCTTCGTCATCTTTAACCGCAGTTAAGATAGAAACCGGGATACCGATATGATCAGAGTATTTACCAATCACTTCACGCAAACGCCACTCATTCAAGAATTCTTTACCGTCTTCACGCATATGAAGAACGATGTCAGTACCACGAGATTCTTTAGTGATGTCTTCAATGGTATAGTCGCCCTCACCCGCTGAGTGCCATTGCACAGCTTCATCGCTTGCCAGTCCAGCAGCGCGAGTTCGAACCGTTACAGCATCTGCAACGATAAATGCAGAATAGAAACCAACACCAAATTGGCCAATAAGCTGAGAATCTTTGCTTTGGTCATCAGACAACTTTGAGAAAAAGTCAGCCGTACCTGATTTAGCAATCGTACCCAAATGTTCGATAACGTTGTCGCGGCTCATGCCGATACCGTTATCAGAAATGGTCAGAGTGTTGGATTCTGCGTTGAATGACAACTTCACGCCTAAATCCGCATCGCCTTGGTAAAGGTCGCCATTAGAAAGCGCTTGAAAACGAAGTTTGTCAGCCGCGTCAGATGCGTTAGAGATCAACTCACGTAGGAAAATTTCTTTGTTTGAATACAGTGAGTGGATCATTAGATGAAGTAGCTGTTTTACTTCAGATTGAAAGCCACGAGTCTCTTTATTTTGCGTTGCTGTTTCGCTCATTTTTACTCCAAAACATCTATACTTTATGTTGAATACCGGAAGAGGCGTTACACAGGATACCACTCTTATGTTCATTAACATGAGGATGACAAATGTAAATTCAAGGTCAAAAATCATAAAAACACTGTTTTTTTGATCTGTTTTTATTATCCTTGAGGGTGATAAATATAAAAGAACATAAAAGAAGCCATGATTTGGTGAAGAATTAACGGAACTTCACCTGAGATTTGTCTATTTCGCACTCAAAATCATCCAAAATAGAAGAATTCAATGAGCAATATCGGCACAAAGTTTATTCTCGCACAGCGGTTCGTATTCGACCCAAACAGCAATTCACTTGTTGATCAAGCCAGCGACGGTGAAGTCGTACGCCTTGGCAGCAATGAAAGCCGCATTCTCCTGATGCTGTCAGAAAGACCCAATGAAGTTATCACTCGTAACGAATTACACGAATATGTTTGGCGAGACCAAGGCTTTGAGGTAGACGACTCCAGCTTAACGCAAGCGGTATCGACACTCAGAAAGATGCTGAAAGACTCAACTAAGTCTCCAGAATTCGTAAAGACCGTGCCAAAGCGTGGCTACCAGTTTATCGCTTCTGTTGAACGTTCAGCGCCGCTTTCATCAAGCGAACAGCCAGTCATGGCTGAAGTCGTAGAAAATGAGATGGAGCCGACCTTAGCGTTTACGACGACAGCCGAAGAAGTGGTCACTGAGGTGACCGAGTCAGAACCTGTGGCTAAGATTCCAGAAACTAAGGCTGAAGTAGAACCAAAAGCGACCACAAACGTTGCCGCGAACAAAAATAGTAATAAGTGGACAAGCTTTAGTGCTCTACTTATCGCTATTATTATGCCAATTCTAGTAATCACGTTTACTAACCCAGCCGAATCAGAGTTCCTGACTCTGGCTGAAGTTGATGGCGTTAAGGTTCAGACACCGATCAACCACCCAGATTTAAGCAGTTGGTTACCAGCTATAGAGAAATGTGTTGTGCATTACAACAACAACCACACAGGAATGTTGAAGCCAACAGAAGTCATCGCAACAGGCGGACAAACCAATAACCTAGCTCTTAACTATATTCACCCACAAGAATATTCGAGCGAGAACATTACCCTAAGAATTTATGCGAACCAGTCGGATTTAAACGACATTTGTAAAGGTGATCAGTAACATGAAATTAAAAGTCTCTATTATTTTACTGGTTCTTTCTGCTTTTCTTAGTGGTTGGTTGTATTGGGGTAGTGATGCTCAAGTCGAACGTCTGCTGACCGCTCATGAGTGGCAATCAAAAATGGTGACTCTGATTACCGATAAGAAGCAAGCTGACTCGATCGGTCCGCTTCGTAAAGTAGAATTATCATCGAACGCTAAGTATCTACCAAATGGTACCTACCTAAGAATGTCTGTTGTTAGGCTATATGGCACCCAAACAGCACCAGCAAATGTGATCAACATTTCTGAAACAGGCCAATGGGATATCAATGATAACTACCTATTGGTTTCACCTACTGAGTTTAAAGACGTGACATCTGCCCAGCGCCAAGATTTTTCGGAAGAGCAGCTTGAACTGATCACTCAGGTAATCAAAATGGATGCAGAGCAAAGCCGACGCATTGATATTGTGAACCCGAAAGCATTGTTACTGACTAGCTTAAACCACGGCTCTACCGTGTTGTTTTCAAACTAACTCTCTCGAGTAATAAATAAAGGGGCATTACGCCCCTTTTTTGTATCTAATTTCTAACATAAGATCCATGGATTGGGTTAATCACTTACCCTATTGTTGAGCTCTCTCCTAACCCACGTTTCAAGTAACTAGCTCGTCAAAATGGCATTTGAAATATTGACGTTCGCCGTTGGCACCAAACTACTGTTTTAGAATTTTCAGGGATATGTATGAGTACAGAATTAAACGCGGTAAGTACATCAATCACCAAAGCAACCATCGCAATACACTATTGTCGCCAATGCAATTGGATGCTTCGTTCTAGTTGGTTATGCCAAGAGTTACTGCATACGTTCAGTGAAGAGATAGAACAAGTGAGTTTACATCCCGATACCGGAGGTCGATTTGAGATCTTTTGTAATGGCGTGCAGATTTGGGAAAGAAAGGCAGACGGTGGCTTTCCTGAGGCGAAAGTGCTGAAGCAAAGAGTGCGAAACATCATTGCTCCAGACAGAGATCTTGGCCACGTAGACTCAAAATAAGCCCTTTTCGAAGCCGTGACCGGTTCAGTTTATTTACAACTGCCCGCTCACTAGCAGATCACCTTCAAGGCTAACCACTTTAAACGTACCGTTCTCGTATAACCCATAGCTTGCAGCATGATCATTTCGTGGGAATGTCGCCGAGCTTGGATTAAATATGAAGATGCCATCCTGATATTCGGCGACAGGAATATGAGTATGACCATGCGCTATAATATCACCTGCTTTCAATGCTGGTCGCTTGTTGGTGTTATATAGGTGACCATGAGTTAAAAATATACGCTGACCCGATTCTAGTAGCACCCACGAATAGTCCATCATCATAGGGAAAGACAGCAGCATCTGATCCACTTCACTGTCGCAGTTACCACGAACCGCGATGATCTCTTGAGATAACTCATTCAGTTTTTCAGCAACCGCTGGCGGGTTGTACCCTTCAGGAATTGGGTTTCTTGGACCATGATTCAGAATATCACCCAATAGCACTAAATATTGCGCACCTGACGCTCGGTATAGCTCTAAGACTTTTTCTGTTGCTGGCAGCGAACCGTGTAGGTCTGAAGCAAAAAATAATTTCACACGTACTTCTCCATAAAACTTATGAGGCTATTGTACGTATCAAAATGCTACACGTCATCTCTCGCCATACCGTTGATCACAATATTATTGTAACTAACCATACCGACTATCTTGTTGTCACTGACCACCGGAGCACGACTGATACCAAAGCGTTCGAACAGGCGAG
Organism: Vibrio sp. 14N.309.X.WAT.E.F5; assembly: GCF_030397615.1. Taxonomy (NCBI): domain Bacteria; kingdom Pseudomonadati; phylum Pseudomonadota; class Gammaproteobacteria; order Vibrionales; family Vibrionaceae; genus Vibrio; species Vibrio sp. 14N.309.X.WAT.E.F5. The sequence goes on from NZ_JAPNXR010000019.1 coordinate 83,781, forward strand.
CACAATACTTCACGTTCATATCAGCAGACACACTCAAGGCCGGCTTAGTCATAATTTCATAAACGTTGGTTCGCTTTGGTGAACGGTTCTTAGCCAGTACTTTTTTGGCGATGTCATTCATCAACACGATGCCGTACTCATCATCCTCGTGGCGTTTATCGACGATGATCGCTTTCACCTGATGTTTTTTCGCCATCTCAATCGCTTCTAATACCGTGGTTAGCCCATCAATAATCACGTAAGTATTGGCCATTACATCGCCCACACGGATTTTTTCACTGGTACTCATAGTTCATCCTCCACAACCTTGGTTAACGTCTCAACTTGGTGCGCAACGCCTACAGCATCTTCAACATCGATCTGGACAGCGATTCCTTGTCCTGACTCTTGGTCAAACTCCCCGACTTCACCAATGGTTTCTAAAATATGCCTCGCCAAATGCTCTTCAACCACAAACAGCAACACATCTTTTTGTACCTCTAACGTTAAACCAAAGAAGGTGCGCTTTTGGTTTAAGCCTTGCCCTCTGGCATTGTTAATCACCGTTGCCCCTGTTGCGCCCGCATCACGCGCGGCATCGAGCACGGTGTCTGTCTTGCTCTCTTCTACAAACGCTAAGATAAGTTTAAAGCGCATCTTTGCTCTCCTTAGAGGTGTGTAAACGGTTTAACCATTGTGTTATTTGGGCGTAGCTCATCACTGAGATGATCGGAAACAAACTGGCAAACGCTATTAAGCCGAAACCGTCTATCACTGGGTTTCTCCCCGGTACGGTTGAAGCAAGCCCAAGCCCGAGAGCCGTCACTAAAGGCACAGTCACGGTAGATGTCGTCACCCCGCCAGAATCGTAAGCCAATGGAATAATGAGTCTGGGGGCGTAAAAGGTTTGAATCACCACGATGACATAACCACAAATAATGTAGTAATGGATAGGATCGCCCGCAACGATACGGTAGCTGCCAAGTGAGATACCGATGGCTACGCCTAATGCCACGGCGATTCTCAGACCATTCACGCTGATACTGCCACCAGATACTTGGTTCGCCTTGATCGCCACTGCAATCAAAGAGGGCTCGGCTATCGTGGTACTGAACCCAATACAAAACGCGAAAAGGTAAACCCAGTAATAATCAAACCAAGCCAAAGTAAGACCTGAACTGATCTTGAACTCAGTTAAAAAACTGGGCTCGGTCAATTGCATGGCCATTGTCTCCCCTAGAGGAAACAACGCGAGCTCTAACCCCATCAAAAAGAGGGACAACCCAAGAATGACGTAAAAGAAACCTATCAGCACTTTGCCTAAGTTATTCAATGGCTTGCGCAGCACCGCTAATTGAAAACCGAAGATGATCACCGCAATCGGAATCACATCCAGGACAGTGCCAAGAAAGGTGTCGATAAATTGCTGAGCACTGATCATGTCACCACCATCCCGTAGACCATGACAAACATCATCGGCAGCAATGAAGCAAAGGCAATCAATCCAAAGCCATCAATCATCGGGTTTCGCCCTTTAATCGCAGAGGCTAAACCCACTCCCAACGCTGTCACTAACGGAACGGTGATCGTCGATGTTGTCACTCCGCCGGAGTCATACGCAATCCCAATGATGTTTTCAGGGGCGAAAGCAGTGAGCACCACCACTCCAATATAACCTCCGATGATCATGTACTGGATTGGCCAACCTTTTAAGATCCGCAGCACGCCAAGTAAAATTGCGATACCGACCGACAGTGCCACCGTGAAACGCAGACCATCGGCGTACTGTTCCATTTCGTCTAAAGAGTTGGGAATAACACCACCTTCAGCGGCCACTTCTGCGGCTTCGGCGGCCACTGCGGTTAACGCGGGTTCGGCAATCGTGGTGCCAAAGCCTAAACAGAAAGCGAAGGTTAATAACCAAAACACGCTCCCCTTGCGAGCAAAAGCTTGAGCCATCGACTCGCCAATTGGGAACAGACCCATTTCAAGGCCAAAGATAAAAAAAGTCAGTCCAAAAACCACCAGCACTAAGCCAGTTAGAATAGACAACAGATGAGGGAGTGGCTCTTGCAAAACAGCAAGCTGGAAGAAAGCAATCACCGCCACGATCGGCAAGAGATCCCTTAGGCTACCTAACATGGCTCGAAACAAAGCAAGCACTGCCGTCATCGCAACTCCTAGTCATTGAAATTGTGTCTGGTTATTAATTACTAATAATCATGGCAAATCCTTATCATTCCTTATGTGACAAATATTACGCAGTTGGTAACATATCCTAGTAAAGTCCATAAGTGTGATAGCGGTATACATCCTAACTTGATGAATTTAATTTCATTCTTTCGTAAATTGATACGGCGTAATTTAGGCATCACACGATTGAAACCTTATGATCGTTATAGTGATTTTTTCGTATTGATTGGCGTTCAAAAACAAGCCATGTCTATAATTATGTTTAATAGGGAGATTGGTATGAAGATATTGTTAACTGGTGGTACGGGATTTATTGGTTCTGAATTGGTCAAAAGTTGGAATACTGACGACGTGACATTGTTGACACGGAGCCCCGAAAAAGCGAAGCAAAACCTAAATCACCTGAACCAGAATAACCTTCATTACATTCAATCTCTTGATGAACTCAGCGATCTCAATGACTTCGATGTCGTGGTCAATCTTGCTGGCGAACCGATCGCTGACAAGCGTTGGAGTGCGGAGCAAAAAGAGAGAATCTGCAATAGCCGCTGGCAGATTACCGAAAAACTGGTCGAGTTAATTCATGCCAGTAGCAACCCACCGGAGGCTTTCATTAGCGGTTCGGCTGTAGGTTACTATGGCGATCAACAGCAACACCCATTTGATGAATCACTACAAGTAGAAGACGAAAGTTTTCCTCATAAAGTCTGTGCGCACTGGGAAGAGATAGCCAAGAGAGCCCAATCCGATGAGACGCGTGTGATACTACTAAGAACGGGGATTGTGTTAGGTGAAAATGGTGGTGCTTTAAAGAAGATGCTAATGCCGTACAAACTCGGAGTAGGCGGGCCACTTGGTTCAGGCGAACAGTACATGCCTTGGATTCACATGCTTGATATGGTGAGAGCCATCAACCACTTATTGTCGATTCCTCACGCTCAAGGGGAGTTTAATATGTGTGCCCCGCACCCTGTCACCAACAAACTGTTCAGCAGCACACTCGCCAAGCAACTACGCCGACCTCATTTCCTATTCACTCCAAAATGGGCAATGTCGCTTCTGATGGGGGAATCTTCTTGTCTGCTCTTTGACAGCATTCGTTCCAAACCAAAGAAACTCACTGAAATGGGATTTATCTTTAGTTACTCAAGAATAGAACCAGCGTTAAAAAACTTGTTACAACATCAAGACTAATTCTTTACCCTAGAGCGATAAAGACTCTAATGAAGGATTAAGCGTGAACAAGTCGATTCTGATCACTGGTTGCTCAACGGGTATTGGCTATACATGTGCGCATGCACTACAAAAGCGTGGTTTCCACGTCATTGCATCGTGTCGTCATCCGCAAGATGTACAGCGTCTGCAAGATGAGGGACTGACCTGCATACAGCTCGACCTTTCTAACCAAGAAAGCATTGAACAAGCTGCACAACTTGCTATTGAGCTAGCGCCTAACGGATTATATGGTTTATTCAATAACGGCGCTTATGGTCAAGCTGGCGCGCTAGAAGACTTACCGACCCAAGGTCTCAGAGAGCAATTTGAAACCAACTTCTTTGGCTGGCATCATCTGGTTTGTCAGATACTTCCGCACATGCGCGAACGCGGCGAAGGTCGAATCGTACAAAACAGTTCCGTATTAGGCTTTGCGGCCATGAAATATCGTGGCGCTTACAATGCTTCAAAGTTCGCGCTAGAAGGCTGGACAGATACCTTACGTTTAGAACTGCATGGTAGTGGTATTCATATCTCGTTATTGCAGCCAGGTCCAATAGAAACCCAATTTAGAAATAATGCCCTGAAAGCCTTCAATAAATGGATCACCATTGCTGGCAGCGCTCATCAAGACGCTTATCAACAACAAAAAGACCGACTCGAAAAAGAGTCATCGAACAACGCTTTTGTTCTTCCGCCTGAAAGCTGTGTTGAGCCAGTTTATCACGCACTCACCGCAGAGAAACCAAAGCTAAGATATCGAGTGACGACACCTACTAAGGTGTTCGCGGTACTGAAAAGAATTCTACCGAGTCGCTTGCTAGACCCTATTTTGAGAAAAGCAGCATAAATTTCTAACTTTGAATGTAGAGTCGCAAACTTTAATGTAACGATGTAATTTTTCCGTAACAATTAGATGTCATGATTATCCTATCTCATCAATTATTCCCAATTGATGAACCTAATCTGGATATTTCATGACTTTAAACCGCCTTAATTGGGTCGGTGTGAGTCTGGCGATTACGTTGTTTATTCTGTTTTGAGTATCTCACGCTATGCCTCACTGACCACCTCAATGATAACGCTATGCCCTCCCTGTTGAGATAACCACCTATCAACATTGAAGCATAGCGTTTTCTATTTTGGCTCTTTTTATTTGAGATAACCAAGTTAGATCTTGAAGTTACCAGCATCTCCCCCCATATTTGCAACGTACCCACAAAACACACCTCAAGGAACGTAAATGCAATCTCCGCATATTGTTGAACTTAATGAGCAGAACTTTCGTCAAGTATTAGAAACCTCAATGCAGACGCCTGTACTCATCCACTTTTGGGCACCAATGAGCCAAGAAAGTGCTCAGGTGATCCCTGAACTGCAAACATTAACTCAGCAATACAACGGCGCTTTTACTTTAGCTCTGTTGAATTGTGAACAAGAGCAGGCAATTGCTAGCCAATTTGGCGTACAAGCACTCCCTACTATTGCACTGTTTGTTAACGGTCAGCCTGTCGATGGTTTGGGTGGTCCACAAAGCATCGAAACGATTGTTGAAATGTTAGGAAAACATCTTCCTAGTCAAGACGAGCTCGCACTGCGTCAGGCTCTCGAGCAAATGCAAGCAGGCGAGCACGCACAAGCGCTCGCAGCAATGCAACAATTGCCAATAGAACTGACGGGCAAAGGCGAGGTAAAACTGGCAATCGCAGAATGTTTACTAGAAACGCAACAGTTTGATCTAGCTGAAACTCAACTGTCGACTATCCCTCTAGAATATCAAGACAACTACTACAAAGGCTTAGTCGCCAAACTCGAACTGCACAAACAAGCGGCAGACAGCCCTGAAATTCAAGCGCTAGAAACAACGCTACAGCAAAACCCAAGTGATGCTAAAACGGCCTCTGACCTAGCACTTCAGTACCACCAAGTGAACCGCAGCGAAGAAGCAATGGATCTTCTATGGTCATTCTTGGCAAAAGACCTCAATACCCTCGATGGTGATATGAAAAAAGAGTTCATGGATATCTTAAGCGCACTTGGACAAGGTAATGCAGTTGCAAGCAAATACCGCCGCCAATTGTACTCTCTGCTTTACTAATTCGAACGCTAACAAGTTGATAAGTACAGAGGAAAAATCACCCTGACAAATGATAGAAACCTCAGCAATCTTATCGCATAACACAAAGTAAAATGGGTCATAAAATCAAGGTTTTATGGCCCATTTCTCGTTTATAAATTTGCTCGAATTTTAAATATGAGCCAGTATGAGTAAAGAACTATCAAAAACTCACACTTGCAAAGGATTTCGTATGCCTATTGATACATTGATTACTATTGGCGTCTTTACTGCCGTCGCACTGCTCTTTATTTTCGCTGGTGTCAAAACCGTTCCACAGGGTAATAACTGGACTGTCGAACGTTTCGGTCGCTACACACACACCCTCCAACCCGGCTTGAACCTAATCATTCCATTCATTGACAAGGTTGGTCAGAAAATCAGCATGATGGAACGTGTGCTGGATATTCCAGCTCAGGAAGTCATTTCAAAAGACAACGCCAATGTCATGATTGATGCTGTCTGTTTTGTTCAGGTTATTGATGCGCCCAAAGCAACCTACGAGGTCAACGACCTTGAACACGCGATCCGTAATTTAACCCTGACTAACATCCGTACCGTATTAGGTTCTATGGAATTGGATGAAATGCTCAGCCAACGTGACATGATCAATACTAAGCTGCTAAACATTGTCGATGAAGCAACAAACCCTTGGGGTGTCAAAGTTACACGTATCGAGATCAAAGACGTGCAGCCACCAGCGGATCTAACCGCAGCAATGAACGCTCAAATGAAAGCCGAACGTAACAAGCGTGCTGATATTTTAGAGGCAGAGGGCGTAAGACAAGCTGAGATCCTAAAAGCCGAAGGTCATAAGCAATCAGAAATCTTAAAAGCGGAAGGCCAAAAGCAAGCCGCTATACTGCAAGCCGAAGCCCGTGAACGTGCAGCAGAAGCAGAAGCTAAAGCGACAGAGATGGTATCGAACGCGATTGCTCAAGGCGACATGCAAGCCGTCAACTACTTCATCGCACAAGGCTATACTGATGCTCTGAAATCGATTGGACAAGCAGAAAACGGTAAGATCATTATGTTACCGTTAGAGGCGACAGGGCTAATGGGCTCAGTCGCAGGCATCGCCGAGATGTTTGCACAAAGCAATGACAAAGGCAGTAAGGACTAACTTATGGTCGAATTACTAGAACAAGTGAACCACTGGCATTGGTTGGCGTTTGGTCTAGCACTATTGGCTCTTGAGCTTATCGGAACGGCTGGTTACTTTCTTTGGATTGGTATATCAGCGATGCTCGTCGGGGCTCTTTTGGGTGCATTACCACTGGGTTGGCAAATGCAATGGCTATCATTCGCTAGCTTCTCGCTCATCACCACTTGGTTATGGTGGAGAAAGCAGTTGTCCAATGATAAGAGCTCTGATGCGCGTCGGGAACTGAATCAGAGAGAAAAGCAGTTGCTGGGACAAACCGTACTATTAACTGAAGATATTAAAAGAGGTAACTGCCGAATTAAGGTAGGAGACTCTTCTTGGTCAGCAAGAGCTAGCCAAGATATCCCATCAGGCACAGAAATTAAGATTGTGGCTTTAGACGGAATAATTCTAATAATCCAACCTTTATAGCCAATTGACATATAAAGCCTACATTATCGATAAATGTAGGCTTTAATCAGTTTAAAGAACAAAGAACATTCGAATTATCATTACGATAGATTGAATAGATAAAAAAATAAGTTCTTATTTCGTAAAGCTAAAAATTTTGATTGAGCTAAAAAGATATAAGAAAGTCAGATTTCTTAACCAATATATATATGAATAGTGAGCCACGCTCTCGCTTAATTATAATTATTAAAAATGTTAAGTCCGTCCAATTTTTGAAATTTTCCTTTCCTTGTCCATACTTTTATTTATCTCAACAAGAGATAAACACAACGGAGTCAGTATGAGACATTTCCTAATAATTTTAACAGCGATATTCAGCCTGTCATTCGGCAGTGCTCTGGCGAGCAGTCAGTCTCCAGGTAACGGAAACATGGGGCCTATTGTGAAGTGTTCAGATGGAAACGCAGTCACTCATGTGCCATTGCTGATCTGCAAACACTATGGCGGTAAGGTGCTTTGATAGGTAACTAACGTCAGGTTAGTAATATTATTTGCTGCCTGACACACTGTTTGGTTACCAAACAAGTTTTAAAGAAAGATAAGTTATTTTCGGCCTGACAAATTATTCAAAATTGGACATTCGTTTGAGGTATCTCCAGGGCAATCATGTACCCAAGATTGCAACTGAGCCTTCATCTTATTGAGTTCAGCAAGCTTCAACTCTATTTCATCTAACTTCTGCGTTGCTTTCTTTTTTACTTCGTAACTTTCTCTATTGGGATTCATCGCCAGCTCAACAAGCGCTTTGCACTCATCAAGCGTAAACCCAACCATTTTAGCTCTCAGTACAAACTCTAACTGTTCGATGTGAATCTCGCCGTATTGCCTATAACCATTATCGGAACGATGCGGAGGGCTCATCATGCCTTTACTTTCGTAAAAACGAATGGATTTCGCTGTTGTACCAACACGTTTAGCTACTTCACCAATATTCACTCTATTACCTATAATTCAAACGTTACCTAAAACAAAGAGCGCGACCTAAAACGAAAAACCGCAGTACTGCTGTTATACAATACTGCGGTTGAAAAACATAGCTAGAGGCTTACGTTAGGGGATTACTCTTGCTCTAACAGCCAAATCATAGTTTGAGATTTTTCTTCGCTGTCTAGTTTATTGAACCAGTATGAAACCATTTCGATTTCTTTTGAGCCTTCAATTGATGCTGGAGAAGCGTTCTTACGATTTTTGAATGCCCAATCTGTCACTGCAGACTGCTCTTCTTTTGTTGCTTGTCCATACCAGTAGTTAACCATCTCTTGAGCTTGAGAAGCTTTTGGTTCTTCAGCAACAACCGCGGCTACAGGTACCGCAACTGGGGCAACCGCGATCGCAGTATGATTATTTGCGCCATTGTAGATTGTGTCGATATACGCTTTCGGCACAATAAAGTTTGTACTCATTGTTGAGTTTTGTCCATCAAGCGTAAACTCTAAGTTCTTTTCTCTTGCTTGCTGTATATCAGCGTCGCTTAATGGAAACTTAATATATTGAGTCTTTGTGCAGTGTTCGCTGCAGCTTTCTCTTGGAAGTTGTCTCTCTTCAAGGTCTATCGTCTTACCAAAAAAGCTAACGGTTTCGTATTCTTTATAGCTCTGGAAATAGCTTACATCCATGGTAATGGAAGATTCTGGAGCCGAATTCTGCGTTACTTCTTTGTTGTATGTAAAGTAGAGTGACGATTTCAGGATGTCTGCCCCGACATTCGCTTTACTTTCCGCTACGTAAGATTGGCCAGTCACTTGAATGTAGCCACCTTTTGGCTGTACATCTGCAACTGAGTCTACAAAATTACTTTGTGAATCGAGTGAACTACAAGCTCCCAAAAATAATGATAATACAACTACACTAACTTTATTCATTATGACTAATTCCTTATGTTCACTATGGAAAAAACGCTGGCAAAAAAATTTACCAGCGTTTTGATTTTTATCTAACTGTTTAAGCTGATAATTCTAGCTTAGAAACCGTATTCAAGACCAATACGAGTTACGATGTCTGTATCTTCAACACCATCTTTGTAGAAAGTACGGCCCGCAACACGTAGGTAAGGTACAAAACCGTTGTGAACGGCCATTAACTGACCAGAAATAGTGCTGCTATCTGAACCAGCTTCTTTTTGACCATTCAACTCAGACTCTAAGTTGGCTGCGTAACCTAGTTTGAAGCCAATTGGACCATTCCAGTACTGACCAATCACAGAGTAAGAATCTTGTGTCTGCTTACGAATACCGTTGTCTAGCTCTTCACCTTTAAACGCTGCCGCGATACCAAAACCAGCTGGTAAACTTGCTTCAAAGCCAACGATGTATGCGAATGTGTCGTCATCATAACCAGCTACAGTATCTGTTTTGTAAATATCGCCAGCAGTATGAATTACATTACCCGCGCTATCTTTAATATCTTCCTGGGCAATAACTTGCTCACCACCAGAGGCAGCGACTACACGAGTACCAGATTCAACACCAGCCATGAACGTGATTTTTTCGAAGCTATACTTAGCACTTGCGCCAACAAAGTTTGCATCACGAGTCGCAGCACCACCACCGTTGTCGTTATCATCACGACCAACAGAAGCCGCAAAAGAGAAACCACCAAACTTAGCTGAATCGTAACGTACTTGGTTAGATTGACGATCGTAGTGACCGTTGATGCCGCCCCAATCGAATACAGAACCTAGACCAGGGTTAGAGTATGGCCAATCGACGATTTCGTATAGTGGTGTAAGAACACGACCCACACGTAGGTTACCCCAAGAGCCAGAAGCACCAACGAATGTATCACGGAAACCTAAAACACCACCTGAAACGCCACCATGAGACCAGTCTGTGCTATCTACGTAGCCAGATTCGATCTGCATTGTGATCAATACGTCATCAAACATATCTTTATGAGCACGGAAGCCGATACGAGATTCATTCTCTACAGCGTAACCTGAACTATCATCACGATTGTCAGTTGTGTTGTAGTTAACTACAGAGATAGCTGCAACACCGTATACGTCAACGTTGAAGTCAGAGTTGATACCAACTTCTTTCGCCATTACGCCTGTCGATAAAAGTGCAACGGATGCACCTAGTAGAGTACGTTTGAAAATTTTGTTTTCCATGGAATAAAACTCCTAAAAATGGATATAGCTGTTTGAATATTCCCCGCCTAAAGTTGGCCGCCGTAGAGAGAAATACCTTTTCTTGTTTGAGAACCCTAAACTCTGAATTCTCTATTTCCTTTCTGGTTATGCACATCGTGTGCATCCATGGCATTAAGACTAACTTCGCCCTCAAAAAGATCAATGAGAACTTAATTTTCATCTAAAAAAATATGAGTTGGTGCAAATTTAGTAGGTACTTAGTGATCCAGATCGATAAATTGCAAAGCTCGCAGCTAAAAATAATAAAATCATAAAAAATCAAACAGTTAACAAGATTAAGTCTTTATAAAGATAGAAGTGACTCGCATTTATTATACAACTAGAGCGGTATTTCATTAATGTTGAGCAACGTCACTGTCTTAATTTTAGAGTTCGTATAGGCACAAATTTCTCAACAATTAAAAAGACCTAATTTTTACAACAGATACAAAAAAGGCACTCCCTTGTAAGGAGTGCCTTTGAGCTTTTTTTACCTTGGTTTACTTACGAAATAAGTGCAATTAGATCTTCTTCTGTTCTTATTTCGATACCTAAATCTTGTGCTTTAGTCAGTTTAGAACCAGCGGCTTCACCAGCAAATAAGATATCCGTTTTCTTAGACACGCTACCGGTTACTTTTGCACCTAAAGCCTGCAAAGCGGCTTTCGCTTCACTGCGTCCTAATTGGGACAGTGAGCCCGTCAACACAACCACCTTACCTTCTAATGGCAGTTCTTGATCATCTGCAGCTTCTTCGATTGCAGGCCAGTTAACACCAAGCTCTAACAACTGTTCGACTACGGCTCTGTTTTTTTCCTGCGAGAAGAAGCTCGTGAGGTGACTTGCAACGATGTCACCAATATCTGACACTTCAACCAACTGTTCATGAGTTGCTGCTTGAACTAACTCCAACGTCTTAAAATGCTGAGCTAAGTTCATAGCCGTCGCTTCACCCACTTCGCGAATCCCTAAAGAATAAAGGAAACGCGCTAATGTCGTGTCTTTAGCTTTGTTAAGCGCACTCACTACATTCTGTGCCGATTTAGGCCCCATACGATCAAGAACCGTAATCACGCCCGCACTTAACTTAAAGAGATCGGCTGGAGTTTCTACCATTTCACGGTCTACAAGCTGCTCTATCACTTTTACGCCAAGGCCATCAACATCCAGCGCCTTTCTAGACACGAAGTGCTTAAGCGCTTCTTTACGCTGTGCCTGACACACTAAACCACCAGTACAACGCGCGACCGCTTCGCCTTCGACACGTTCAACTGCAGAGTTACAGACAGGGCAAGCATCAGGGAATACAATGTCTCTAGCGGAATCAGGACGACGATCTTGCACGACAGCAACGATTTGTGGAATAACGTCACCGGCTCGACGAATGATTACGCTGTCTCCGACTTTCACACCTAAACGAGCAATCTCATCAGCGTTGTGCAGCGTGGCATTACTTACCGTCACACCACCAACAAAGATAGGTTCAAGCTTAGCAACGGGCGTAATAGCGCCTGTGCGGCCTACCTGAAACTCAACATCGTTAAGCAGAGTGATCTCTTCTTGAGCTGGGAACTTGTATGCAATTGCCCAGCGAGGTGCTCGTGCAACAAAGCCAAGCACTTCTTGAGCCGCGATATCGTCGACTTTGATAACAACGCCATCAATCTCGTAAGCCAGAGCATCACGACGAGTCATAATATCTTGGTAATAGGCTTTCACGTCTTCAAGAGAACTTAGCTGCTTGGTTTCAGGACACATAGGCAAGCCCCAACCTTTCAACTGCAAGAAGCGTTGATAGTGGCTATTTGAAAGCTCAGCACCCTCCACAACACCGACACTGTAAGCATAGAAAGCCAAGGGACGTTTAGCTGTAATGCGTGAATCAAGCTGACGTAGGCTACCTGCGGCGGCATTACGTGGGTTCACAAAGACCTTCTCGCCTTTCTTTAACGCCAGTTCATTCAGTTTGTCGAAGCCCGCTTTTGGCATAAACACTTCGCCACGGACTTCAATACGCTCTGGCCAGCCTTCACCTTGTAGCTTAAGCGGAATTGAGCTGATCGTACGTACGTTTTCGGTAATATTTTCGCCAGTCGCACCATCACCGCGCGTCGCTGCCTGAACTAAGGTGCCATTTACATAAAGCAGGCTCACAGCTAAACCATCAAGCTTAGGCTCACAACAGAAGGTCTTTAGGTTCGCAGTTGGTGCTCGATCAGACATGCGCTTATTGAACGCATCTAAATCGTCATCAGAGAATGCATTGTCGAGCGAAAGCATTGGGATTTCATGAGCCACTTGCGTAAACCCATCTAAAGGCTGCCCACCAACGCGTTGGCTAGGCGAATCCACCGTCACAAGCTCTGGGTTCTCTTCTTCGATCTTTAGCAACTGTTGCATCAATCGATCGTACTCAACATCAGGAACCTCGGGGCTATCTTCTACGTAATAACGAACGGCATGATAGTGCAGAGTTTCTCTTAACTGCTCTAAGGTAACTTGAATCGATTCTTTCATATCATTCTCTGTCGTGATTGAAATATCAAAAAGGGCTCCCTTAGGAGCCCTTTTCTATAAATATAGATTATTTATAAGGCTAAACAAGACGGCTAGGCGTTGGCTGCCGTCATAAAGTCTCTGATTTGTTTACGGTAGTCAGACAAGCGATTGGGTGTCATTAAGTTACGTGACTCGTCCAAAACGTTTCCGCCCATATCATCAGCAATTTTCTGTGCTGCACTTAGCATTACATTGAAGTTCTGATCAGCTTGACCGTAACAAGGCAACGTCATGAAGAACGAAATACCTTTCGTTGTAAAATCAGCAGGATCATCATGTTCTAGCGTTCCCGGCTGCATCATGTTCGCAATACTGAAAATAACTTTTGGCTCATCGCTAGATTGTGCAAAGCAGTGGTAGATAGACATCTCACCATAAGTTAAGCCGTTGTTCTCCATGCTACGGAAAAGTTCAGTACCCACAAACGGGATCTCTCCAGCACAGTGAACATTAAGAACTATAACTTCTAGGCCGAGCTCTTCATCTGGCTTAGCTTCTTCTGTAGGCGCGGTGCTTTGTGAAGCAACGACTTCTTTCTCAACGTCTACTTGAGCAACAAGCGGTTCACTTGGCGTCAGTGCTTTGTTAGGAGCTAGCGGCTCAGTAACGGGATCTGTAGTTTCTTCAAACGAACCATACTGCTCTTTAAAGCCAGCATGGTTTTCTTTTTGCTCGTCAGTCAATTCGAAATTTGGAACCTCAGGCTCGACAACTTCTTCGATCTCTTCAGGCTCACTCTCAATCTGAACTGGCTCTTCTTTAACACTGAAAGAAGGAAGATCATTCAATTCGATGTCGTCTTCGATAACTTCTTTCGTTTGTGGTGCTGTTAGTGGGTCAGAGTCAATCAGCGGATCCGTAGCAGACGGTGAAACCGCAAAGTCCGGCTCTTTACGCTCTTTTCTGATTATCTCAAAATCATCTTCTGGGGCGAATGAACGGTTTGGGATTGTTTCAGACTCATCTAAGCTATCGTTATCAAGCTTACCAAGCGGCTTATCTCCAAACTTTGCTTTCCCTTCTTTTTTACTCGTCCATAGACCATGGAACAATAATGCGGCGATAGCTAACGCGCCAACAATAATGAGTACAAATCGCAATTCCTGCATTTTTCGCTCTCAGCTTTCTTAGTCAACTAGCTATATAGAAGCTGTCACTAAGTTGGGTTAATTTGGCCAATCTCACTACTCTATCAAAAGTAGCCACTGTTTTAGAACAACTTAATACAATTAGTTCCTTACATGGTGTGATTTTCGCCACGCTTTTTTTCTTAATTTCGGTCGAGTACACTAGGGATGTTTGCTATTTAACCAAATTCACATGTGACCTAATTTAAATATGACTATTGAATCTATTCCACGCTCAGGCTTTGGCTATTTTATTTTCGGAATAAAAATCGCTTTATCACCGAGTATTCGTAAGTTTGTTTTACTTCCACTCATCGCTAACGTGTTACTCGTTGGTGGTGCTTTGTTTTATATCTTTTCCAACCTCAACACTTGGATTGAAGGATGGATGGGTGCATTGCCAAGCTTCTTGTCGTGGTTGTCATACATTTTATGGCCGCTACTGGTCATAACCGTCTTGGCCACATTTTCGTATTTCTTTAGCACGCTCGCTAACTTCATTGCTGCGCCGTTCAATGGATTACTCGCAGAAAAGGTAGAAGAGTTGCTTAGTGGCAAAAAAGTCAACGACGATGGTTTACTTGATGTCCTCAAAGATACGCCACGTATATTAGCGAGAGAATGGCGCAAACTTGTCTACGTTCTGCCAAAAGCGATCGGTTTATTCCTACTTTTGTTAATTCCAGCACTCGGACAAACCGTTGCACCGTTTTTATGGTTCATCTTCACCGCATGGATGCTCGCTATCCAGTACGCTGATTACCCATTTGATAACCATAAAATCAAATTCGATGATATGAGAAACATTTTGAAACAAAAACAAGGTAAGACCTACAGCTTCGGCGCGCTTGTTTCTGTATTTACGACAATTCCAATTTTAAACCTGATCGTAGTGCCTGTTGCGGTTTGTGGTGCCACAGCCATGTGGGTTGTTGAATTCAAAGAACAAGCATTACACTCTCGTCGATAAACGACCCCACTTACCTTTCCGCGCCTATCTTTTGATAATTCAATGACCAGTAAAGATAGGCGTGAACTCCCCTACATATCTATATGATATAACTTTTTAATCCTTTTACCTTTTTTTCAAGTTGTTTAATCTAAATTCAAGCTGAACAAACATCGAAAGACACTAGACGGTAAAGTGATTGATATACTACGTTTAGTTCTGTCATTAAATGAAGGAATATCGCATGAGCAAGATCTACGAAGACAACACCCTAACGATTGGTAACACGCCGCTAGTCCGCCTTAACAAAGTAAGCAAAGGTAACGTCCTAGCTAAGATCGAAGCTCGTAACCCAAGCTTCAGTGTTAAGTGTCGTATCGGTTCAAACATGATCTGGGAAGCAGAAAAAGCAGGTACTCTTAAACCAGGTATCGAGCTTGTTGAACCTACCAGTGGTAACACAGGTGTTGCTCTTGCATTCGTCGCTGCTGCACGCGGTTACAAGCTAACGCTAACTATGCCTGAGTCAATGAGCCTAGAGCGTCGTAAGCTGCTTAAAGCGCTTGGCGCAAATCTAGTGCTTACTGAAGCACCAAAAGGTATGAACGGCGCAATTGCGAAAGCAGAAGAGATTGTTGCTTCAGACCCAGACAAGTACCTACTACTGCAACAATTCAACAACCCAGCGAACCCACAAATTCACGAGCAAACAACTGGCCCAGAAATTTGGGAAGCAACAGATGGTGAGATTGACGTGTTTGTAGCAGGTGTCGGTACAGGCGGTACTATCACTGGTACAAGTCGTTACATTAAAGGTGAGAAAGGCAAAGCCATCACTTCAGTAGCGGTTGAACCAGCAGAGTCTCCAGTTATCGCACAAGCGCTTGCGGGCGAAGAAATCAAACCCGCTCCACACAAAATCCAAGGTATTGGCGCAGGTTTCATCCCTGGAAACCTAGATTTAGAGATTATTGACCGAGTTGAATCGGTAACTTCTGAAGAAGCGATTGAGATGGCTCAACGCCTAATGAAAGAAGAAGGTATCCTTGCTGGGATCTCATCTGGCGCGGCTGTTGTAGCGGCTAACAGAATCGCCGAACTACCTGAATTTGCAGGGAAAACTATTGTTACCGTCCTACCAAGTTCTGGTGAGCGTTACCTAAGTACAGCCTTGTTTGCAGGCATCTTTACGGAAAAAGAGAACCAACAGTAATATGTGGTCAAATCAATTTTTCGTCCAAAAAAGCCCCGTTTAGGGGCTTTTTTGTTGATCCCTGCCCCACCTTTGGTAATATCAGCTCTGTTTTATTTTTCGCTTCAAAAT
The DNA here is from genome assembly GCF_030397615.1 of Vibrio sp. 14N.309.X.WAT.E.F5. Classification (NCBI taxonomy): domain Bacteria; kingdom Pseudomonadati; phylum Pseudomonadota; class Gammaproteobacteria; order Vibrionales; family Vibrionaceae; genus Vibrio; species Vibrio sp. 14N.309.X.WAT.E.F5. The sequence continues at coordinate 99,988 of NZ_JAPNXR010000019.1, forward strand.
AAAAGAAGCAATAAACAAATTCTGAAAGTCATGAGTACTCAACAAAAGACGACCATGGCTGGATAAAAATTTATAACCAGTCTAAGTTCTAACACGAACATAGCGTACTAGCCTCTAGCGGATTTACGTTAAAGCAGTTAAGCTGAATTGGTTACAAACTTACAAAAAATAAATTAATTGGGGTATATAAAATGTACGAGAAGCAAGTAGAAATCACAGCAGAAAACGGCCTTCACACACGTCCAGCTGCACAGTTCGTTAAAGAAGCAAAATCTTTCGACGCTGACATCACAGTGACTTCTAACGGCAAAAGCGCTAGCGCGAAAAGCCTGTTCAAGCTACAAACTTTAGGCCTAGTAAAAGGTACTAACGTTACTATTTCAGCTGAAGGCCCTCAAGCTCAGCAAGCAGTAGACCACCTAGTTGCTCTTATGGATCAACTACACTAATACGGTCTCCTTCTTTCAAAGCCATTTTGCACAGCAAAGTGGCTTTGTTCGAAATAGATAGCAATAAGCGCGACATTTAGTCGACGACTTAAAGTCACACATTCTCCCGTTTACAGTTGAACAACTAAGGTAAGGCTATGATTTCAGGCATCCTAGCATCTCCTGGTATTGCTTTCGGTAAAGCACTACTACTTCAAGAAGATGAAATTGTCCTAAACACTCAATCTATCTCAGACGATCAAGTTGAAGCAGAAGTTCAGCGTTTTTTTGACGCTCGTAACAAATCTTCGCAACAACTTGAAGTTGTAAAGCAAAAAGCACTTGAAACTTTTGGCGAAGAAAAAGAAGCAATCTTTGAAGGCCATATCATGCTGCTTGAAGATGAAGAGCTAGAAGAAGAGATTTTAGCACTCATCAAGAAAGACAAAATGCACGCAGACAACGCGATCTACACAGTGATCGAAGAGCAAGCTGTTGCACTTGAGTCACTTGATGATGAGTACCTAAAAGAACGTGCGACTGATATCCGTGATATCGGTACTCGCTTCGTTAAAAATGCACTAGGCATTAACATTGTGTCTCTAGCAGATATCAATGAACAAGTTATCCTAGTTGCTTACGACCTAACGCCATCTGAAACTGCACAAATCAACCTAGACTACGTTCTTGGTTTCGCTTGTGACATCGGCGGTCGTACATCTCATACTTCAATCATGGCACGTTCACTTGAGCTTCCAGCTATCGTTGGTACTAACGATATCACTAAGCAAGTTAAGAACGGCGACATGCTTGTGCTAGACGCGATGAACAACAAGATCATCATCAACCCTTCTGACGCTGAATTAGCAGAAGCTAAGAAAATCAAATCTGATTTTGAAGCAGAAGCGGCTGAACTAGCAAAACTTAAAGACCTACCAGCTATCACGCTTGATAACCATCAAGTAGAAGTTTGCGGCAACATCGGTACAGTTAAAGACTGTGACGGTATCCTGCGCAACGGTGGCGAAGGTGTTGGTCTGTACCGTACTGAATTCCTATTCATGGACCGAACTGCACTTCCTACTGAAGAAGAACAATACGTTGCTTACAAAGAAGTAGCGGAAGCAATGCACGGTGAGTCAGTGATTATCCGTACAATGGATATCGGTGGCGATAAAGATCTTCCATACATGGATCTTCCAGAAGAAATGAACCCGTTCCTAGGCTGGCGTGCAGTACGTATCAGCTTGGATCGTCGTGAAATCTTACGTGACCAACTACGCGGCATTCTTCGTGCATCTGCACACGGTAAGCTACGTATCATGTTCCCAATGATCATTTCTATTGAAGAGATCCGTGAACTGAAAAAAGCAATCGAAGAGTACAAAGTTGAACTTCGCGCTGAAGGTCACGCATTCGATGAAGACATCGAAATTGGCGTAATGGTTGAGACTCCAGCAGCAGCAGCAATCGCACACCACCTTGCTAAAGAAGTCGCTTTCTTCTCTATCGGTACTAACGATCTAACGCAATACACTCTTGCAGTTGACCGTGGTAACGAGATGATTTCTCACCTTTACAACCCACTATCTCCAGCGGTTCTTCTTGTAATCAAGCAAGTAATCGATGCTTCTCACAAAGAAGGCAAATGGACAGGTATGTGTGGCGAGCTAGCAGGCGATGAGCGTGCAACTCTACTTCTTCTTGGTATGGGTCTAGACGAGTTCTCTATGAGCGGTATCTCTATCCCTAAAGTTAAGAAAGTAATTCGTAACTCTAACTTCGCAGAAGTTAAAGCTATGGCTGACGAAGCACTATCTCTACCTACAGCTGCAGAAATTGAAGCTTGCGTAGAAAAGTTCATCGCTGAGAAAACTCAGTAATCACCAAGAGCTTAATAAAGTTAGGCGGCTAAAAATAGTCGTCTAATTTGTTAGATTGGTATAGTATATTCTACAGAATAAAACTAAACGTTAGGAGCATGACACAATGGGTCTGTTTGACAAACTGAAAAAGCTAGTATCTGACGACAGCGCTGATGCTGGTGCAATCGAAATCATCGCACCTCTATCTGGCGAAATCGTAAATATTGAAGATGTGCCAGATGTTGTTTTCGCTGAAAAAATCGTTGGTGACGGCATCGCGATCAAACCAGCTGGCGACAAGATGGTTGCTCCAGTTAACGGTACTATCGGTAAGATTTTCGAAACTAACCACGCATTCTCTATCGAGTCTGACGACGGTGTTGAGCTTTTCGTTCACTTCGGTATCGATACTGTTGAACTTAAAGGCGAAGGCTTCACTCGTGTAGCTGAAGAAGGTCAATCTGTTAAAGCTGGTGACACTATCATCACTTTCGACCTAGCGCTTCTAGAAGAGAAAGCGAAATCTACGCTTACTCCAGTTGTTATCTCTAACATGGACGAAATCAAGGAGCTGAACAAGCTTTCTGGTTCTGTAACTGTTGGCGAAACTCCAGTTCTTAAAGTAACTAAGTAATTTCGATTACTTAACTGCTTTAATAAAAACGCTGCCTAAGGGTGGCGTTTTTTGTGCCTGTTATATTGATCGAGTTCCTTAAACAACGGTTCTGACTGCAGCTCTTCACCTCATTGTAGACAGCCCCTCAATAAGCCACAGCAATACCAATCCTTAATTACCAACTAACCGCCCTACTTTGTTATTAAACCCAGTTAAACACCACCCTAGGCGCTGAACCTGCATGTTAGATCACGCGGTATGACTTCGCAGACAACAGATCTCTGATATCTCGCTCAGCTCGATTCTGAGATGACGAATATTGACCACATTACTTATTCCAGATTATTCACCTATGTGGAAGGCAGTTAGCGCTATCTAGTTTATTATCTTTCGACCACAACAAGAGCCTGACATCTAATTCGAATCAAATCTCCATCAAACGCAGATTCCTGACACCTCGTTCTACTCGGTTCTGGAATGACGGCATGTGGACTTGCCGACTTACAGTTAACCCGTCATTCCCTGCACCCTCGACAATAGTTATAAAGCCCCCTCAGCGAAAAGCTAGATCTCTGATATCTCGCTCTACTCGATTCTGAGATGACGACCAACGACTTCGATTCAGGTAAACAATGGATAACCTCTCTATAGCCGTCATTCCCTACAGTGAGGAACGAACGTGATAGGGAATCTCGCTTTTACTCCTGTTCACCGACGCGCACTTTTACCAAATAACAGGCAATAAAAAACCCAGCCGAAGCTGGGTCTGTTTAGCGCTCATCTCTCACCACGAG
>NZ_JAPNXR010000020.1:0-99372 GCF_030397615.1 Vibrio sp. 14N.309.X.WAT.E.F5
TGATTACAAGTCAGTTGCTCTACCTACTGAGCTAAGTCGGCACACTAAATTCTTTATGCTTTTGTTCGTGTTGCTACTCCCTGTTAAAGAGTAATGACACCAACAAATCAAATTGTGGTGCCCGGAGGCGGAATCGAACCACCGACACGAGGATTTTCAATCCTCTGCTCTACCGACTGAGCTATCCGGGCAACGGAGCGCTATTAAACGGATTTTCTGCATAACCGTCAACACCTTTTTTGAAAATAATTAAAAAAAACGTTCGTTAGTTGTTTTTTTATTCAAAAGTGAGGCTTACGTTTTACCTTGGTTAAAATCTTTCTTGAATTTTGTTACTTTTTCTAAGTATCGACGCGACTCTTTGTTTGGGTGTTTCTTTGTAAGTGCCCAGTAAGCTTGACTAGGTTGCAATGAGTTTAAGTCACGCATTGCCCGCTTTCTGTCCTTACTGAAGGTATTGAGTACCCCACCAGTGCCACCGTTGTATGCTGATATCATGCTGTATTCGAGTGTGGTTGGGTGCTGCACGTCCTTCAAATAACGATTTTTAAGGATGTAAAAGTACGCAGTACCAGCATCTATGTTGTTTTCTGGATTGAATAAGTACTCAGGACTTGGTTCTCCAGGTTTCTTTTTGACGAGCTTAAAGACATCTCGGCCTGCCGTTTTTGGGACCACCTGCATAAGACCATAAGCATTCGCCCAGCTCACGGCGTATGGATTGAAACTGCTTTCTGTTTTGATGATTGCGTAAATCAAGTCTTCAGGAATGTCATAACGTTGAGATGCGCGACGAACGATATCTGCGTACTTATAGCTTCGTTTGCTGGCGTGATCGGCCACCATTGGAATTTCGACGTAATACGCTTTTTTAAAGTCGACTTCCTTGGTTTTTAGGTTATTGGCGATCAGGTAATCAGCAAATTTGTTAGCACGCCATGTCCATTGGATTGGCTTCTTATCCTGATCAACGACTTGGTTATATAGGAAAGGTTGACCTTCTAACTTGATGCTTTTGGAAGAGAATAGATCGACATTTGCAGGATCATCTGGCGTTAAAAGTGTCGTCATTATTGCATTTTTGAGGTGTTTTTTAGGATCAGTTGAGGATACGGTTTCAACTGTAATTAGACCTTGGCTAAAGTTTACTTCTGAACGACTCAAGTAATTATCTATGTATTTCACATACTTACTCTTGCCCGCCATCTTTACTTCACTGCTGCCCCAACGTTTTTGGATGTTGCCAGAAAAGCTATTAATTAAAGAATCTAACGCCCCTGTGTCTTTTTCAAATTGACCGGGTAGCTCCGCTAAATTACTTACAAATCGGTTGGTTGGTTCGTAATTAACATCATAAATGCTTTCGACAAATTCACGACTGCACCCAGTTAACAACATGGCTGTTAGGAAGTAACTTAGCTTTTTCATAGTTCCTCATACAAAAATGACATCGCAGCGTTAACCATGATGTCATTAAAATTTGCTTAAATAAATGTCTTATTCGCTTGGTGGAGTGTAGCCATCAATAACGACATCTTTACCTTCAAAAAGGAAGTTAACCATCTCAGTTTCAAGAAGTTTACGATGTTCAGGATCCATCATGTTTAGCTTTTTCTCATTGATAAGCATGGTTTGCTTGCTTTGCCATTGTCCCCAAGCTTCTTTAGAGATGTTGTCAAAGATACGCTTACCTAAGTCACCTGGGTAAAGTTGAAAATCTAGGCCTTCAGCATCTTTTTGAAGGCGAGCACAAAATACAGTGCGGCTCATAGTGGTTCCTCTTATCGCGTTCGTTGATTCAAACGTCGTCGTTCAGTTCAAAGGGTAGGCTCTCAATAAGCTGCTTTACAGGAGCAGCTAAGCCAATTTCTTCCGGTTTTGATAAGTTATACCAGAGACCTTTAGTCCCTTCCATTATCAAATCTGGTTGTTTATCTAATTTTACTAATACAGGTGTGATATCTAAGTGGTAGTGGCTGAAAGTATGTCGAAACGCAATCATGGTCTTGATCGAATCGGTTTCATTGTCTTTGATCGAACGAAGATCTAATTGATGTTCGATCTCTGCGTTTTCATTTTGAGGGAAACAGAACAGTCCTCCCCAGATACCAGACTGAGGGCGTTGTTCGAGCCATACTTGATTATCGTGGTATAGAATCACAAACCATGTTTCTTTTATTGGCTTTTCTTTCTTTGGCTTCTTGCCAGGGAAATCGAGCTGTTTATCGAGCTTCTTAGCTTCACACATGCTTTCAATCGGGCATAAGGTACATTTAGGCTTGCTACGGGTACAAACCATCGCACCCATATCCATCATGGCTTGATTGTACTTATCGACATCTTGATTGGGAGTGTGTGCTTCTGCGTGCTCCCAAAGCTGGTTCTCGACTTTCTTTTGCCCCGGCCAACCTTCTACTGCGAAGCTTCTCGCTAAGGTACGCTTGACGTTGCCATCAAGAATCGCATGAGGGAGTTTATGCACGGAGGACAGCACTGCAGCGGCAGTAGAGCGTCCAATACCCGGTAGCGCGTTCATTTCTTCGATAGAAAGCGGAAATTCACCACCGTATTGCTCGGCAACAATTTTGGCTGCCTTATGCAAGTTACGAGCTCGCGCGTAATAGCCAAGCCCTGTCCATAAGTGAAGTACCTCGTCTTGCTCGGCGTTCGCTAGGTCAATAACCGTTGGAAAGCGTTCTAAGAAGCGCTGGTAGTATGGAATCACCGTGGCGACTTGAGTCTGCTGAAGCATGATTTCAGATAGCCAAACGGTGTAGGCGGTTTTGTTTTGTTGCCAAGGTAATTCTTTACGCCCAAAGGCGTCATACCACTTTAATATGGCGGTTGCGAAAGGAGTCACGACATGCTCTATGCTTTGCTATTATTAGGAGTGAAATTGCACCACACTTACGGTTGGATGTAAAACAGACAAATTGTGTGGGAATTTATCCACGGAAAGACTTGCACCGGAGGCAATTCTTTGGATAATCCCCGCTTTGATTAATCAATGTGCAGGCAAAAATCAATGAGTGAAGTGACCACTAACGAATATACTGAAGACGGCAAACTGGTTCGTAAGATCCGTAGTTTTGTTCGCCGCGAAGGCCGCTTAACAAAAGGCCAAGAAAACGCGATGAACGAATGTTGGCCAACAATGGGTATCGACTACAACCCAGAACTTCTTAATTGGAAAGAAGTGTTTGGCAACGACAACCCTGTTGTACTAGAAATTGGCTTCGGTATGGGTGCATCACTGGTTGAAATGGCAAAGAATGCGCCTGAGAAAAACTTCTTAGGTATTGAAGTTCATAGCCCAGGTGTTGGTGCGTGTTTAGGTACAGCTCGCGATGCTGGCGTAACTAACCTGCGTGTAATGTGTCACGATGCAGTAGAAGTATTTGAACACATGATCCCAGACAGCAGCCTGCATACACTGCAACTGTTCTTCCCTGACCCATGGCATAAAGCTCGTCACCACAAACGTCGTATTGTTAAGGCTGAGTTTGCTGAGATGGTTCGCGGTAAGCTGCAACTTGATACTGGTATTTTCCATATGGCAACAGATTGGGAAAACTACGCAGAACATATGATTGAAGTGATGAACGTCGCTCCAGGTTTCGAGAATATCGCTGAAGATGGTGATTACATTCCTCGTCCAGACGAGCGTCCACTGACTAAGTTTGAAGCTCGTGGCCACCGTTTAGGTCACGGTGTTTGGGACATTAAGTTCAAGCGTACTAAGTAATTCTGAATAAAAAATGAAGGTGAGATCGGATTAAGATCTTAACCTTACATTTTATGGGATTGATAAAAGCCAACATTATTGTAGTGTTGGCTTTTTTGTCCTTAGGCTTTTATCAAATTAGAAGTTTAAGGACAAAACTGAATGTCACACCCCTACAAAAATAACAATAAGAAGTAAGCTCACATGAAACCAACTCAAGCTATTTTAGCCGAGATTTTAGACGAAGTTCGTCCCTTAATTGGTCAGGGAAAGGTCGCTGACTATATTCCTGCATTGGCTCGCGTATCGAACCAGAAACTGGCGATTGCGGTATACACCAATGAAGGTGAAGTTATTCAAGCTGGCGATGCTGATGAAGCATTCTCAGTGCAATCTATTTCGAAAGCTCTGAGCCTGACGCTAGCAATGGTGTTGTATAAGCCGGAAGAAATTTGGCAACGCGTTGGGAAGGAGCCTTCAGGACAAGCCTTTAACTCGATGATTCAGCTTGAGATGGAACACGGCATTCCTCGTAATCCGTTTATTAATGCTGGCGCTATTGTAGTTGCCGACTTATTACAAAGCCGTCTATCAGCACCAAGACACCGTCTATTAGAATTTGTCCGTCAGCTATCAGGTGATACACATATCGTGTATGACAAGGTTGTGGCGGCTTCTGAGATGATGCACAGCGATCGTAATGCGGCTATCGCTTATTTGATGCGTTCATTTGGTAATTTTGAGAACGATGTTATTCCCGTACTCAACAATTACTTTCATGCTTGTGCGCTTAAAATGACCTGTGTGGACTTGGCGAAAACCTTTAGCTATTTGGCGAACAAAGGCGTGTCGGTTCAAACCAAGAAAGAGATCATCACGCCAGTTCAAACCAAACAGCTGAATGCTTTGCTTGCGACATGTGGTTTGTACGATGGGGCGGGAGAGTTTGCCTATCGTGTTGGTATGCCGGGTAAATCGGGTGTTGGCGGTGGGATTATTGCGATTGTTCCTGGCGAAATGACGATCGCGGTGTGGTCTCCGGAACTGGACGCGTCGGGTAATTCACTAGCGGGAACTCAGGCTTTAGAATTGCTCTCTGAGCGTATTGGTCGTTCTATTTTCTAAGTTCTAAGTTCTAAGTTCTAAGTTCTAAGTTCGACAAAAAGCCTCTCGTGATGAGAGGCTTTTTGTATTCTAGCGTTCGAACTATTCGTCTTCTTCTGCCATAAAGGCTTCAAGCAAATCGTTTAAGAAGAGTTTTCCTTTTTCAGTGATCTGCCAATGGCTGTCAGTTTCATTAAGATAACCGAGCTCTTTAGCCCATTCTATCGTTGGCTGAATCGAATTAAACTCTAACCCAGTCGTATCAATGAAGTCTTGTTTTGGACACGCTTCCATTAGCCTGAAGCGGTTCATGAAGAACTCGAAAGGGCGGTCGTCATTAGGTACTTCAAGTTCATCCGACAGATAGGGTTTCACCAGATTCTGATACGCGGCTAGGTAGCCTCTAGGGTGTTTAACCTTAGTGGTGCGAACAATTCGTCCATCTGCAAAGCTCAGCTTGCCATGAGAGCCACAGCCAATACCTAGGTAGTCACCAAAGCGCCAGTAGTTGAGATTATGCTGACACTGATATCCCGGCTTGCTGTAGCCTGAAATTTCGTACTGTACATAACCTGCGTCTGCGAGCTTCTTATGGCCTAAGTCGAAGATATCCCAAAGGTCATCATCGTCAGGCAGCTTTGGCGTTTTGTAATAGAACATGGTGTTAGGTTCTATTGTTAGCTGATACCAAGATAAATGTGGAGGATTAAGCTCGATTGCTTTGTCCAAATCAGCCAAGGCCTGATCAATGCTTTGATCGGGTAAGCCGTGCATTAGATCTAGGTTGAAGCTATTTAATCCAATTTTATGTGCTAAGTGAGCTGCGTTGACCGCTTCATCTTGACCATGAATACGCCCAAGCCTTTCCAGTTTCTCTTGCTCAAAACTTTGTACACCCACCGAGATTCGAGTTATACCTGCTTTTTGGTAACCAGCAAAACGCTCAGCTTCGATAGTTCCCGGATTAGCTTCCATGGTGATTTCTATTTCAGGCTTGAACGGGATGCGTTGTTCAATGCCTTGCAGCAATCGACCTATTCCTTCTGGAGAAAATAGACTCGGTGTGCCGCCACCAATAAAGATCGAATGCAATGGGCGAGGTGCGCCATTGAGTTGGTATTTTTCGATATCGGTATCGAGATCCTCAAGCAGAGCATCTATATACTCTTTTTCAGGAATCTCGGCTTTTAGAGCATGAGAGTTAAAATCACAATACGGACACTTTTGTACACACCATGGAATGTGAACATAGAGGCTGAGTGCGGGTGGTATTAGCGCTGCATTGTGCATTACAGAGCTTGCTCCTTGAGAGTCTTGAATAATGACGCGAGGGCTTTACCACGGTGTGACAGTTGCTTCTTACGTGACGATTCAAGCTCTGCTGAGGCGCAGTTATCTTCTGGTACAAAGAATACAGGATCATAGCCAAAGCCATTCTCACCGTGTTCTTCAGTCAGAATGCGACCTTCCCATTTACCGTGACATACTAATGGAGTCGGATCGTTTTCGTGACGCATTAGTACCAATACACAGTGAAAACGAGCTGTGCGTTTTTCAACGTCGACACCTTGCATAGCATCTAACAGCTTTTCGATGTTTTGCTTATCAGTCGCCCCTTCACCTGAGTAACGCGCTGAGTAGATACCGGGTGCACCATTAAGGTAATCAACTTCTAAGCCAGAATCGTCAGCAATGGCTGGCAGCCCTGTTTCTTTCGCAGCGTGGCGAGCTTTGATGATGGCATTTTCAATGAAAGTCGTTCCCGTTTCAGCGACTTCTGAAACGTTAAATTCACTTTGCGCGACAACGTCGAAACCAAACTCAGACAGAATATCTGCCATCTCGCGAACTTTGCCTTGGTTGCCTGTTGCTAAAACAATCTTACTCATGGGGATGTGGCTCTAATAAGTTAATGACTAGAAATGTGATCTTTGAAGCTACTCTTCTATATAGAATTTTTGTGTGAAACGCAGTGGTCCAGTGCCTTTCAAACCTGCGTTAACATCAATATCAAAAGTGATGTTCTCTTCGTGAGTGATAGGGAACTCAGCAAGGTAATAAATCGCATCACCTTCCTTTATTTCACGGAAGTTAAGCGTACGAGTATTGCCTACTAGGTTTCGTGCTGTTCCCGTAATTTTAGCCGTTGTTGCAGGCTTGCCTAGAGAAGCGTTGTCTAGCACGCTGATATTTAGAATCGCTGAGTATCCGTTTCGTTTCAGCTTATATTGCTTAGCGACCTGCGCAGTTAAAAACGTGGAATTGAAAGCCGAGTAATGAACCTCGACATCCTTGATACTTTTAAACTGTCCTGCCGAGCTTGGTAGGGCAATCAGAGCGGTGAGTAGTGCTGTTATCCATAGACGCATAATGACTCCAATAAATAGCAAAAAGCCATCATAGGATGGCTTTGACTTCAGTTGGGATCTGGCTTGGTGAGCATATTCGAACTTGCTTATGCCGACCGAGCTCTCCCTTTTCTATATTAATTTGCCCTTTCGCGACCTTAAATTGTTTCGCAAGGTATTTCGCTAAGTGAGCATTTGCTTTGCCATCAACCGGTGGTGCAGTAATGGCAATTTTCAGTTCCTCTCCGTGTAAGCCAACGATTTTATCGCGGCTTGCCTTGGGTTGGATATAGAGCCGAAGAAGAATATCGTCTTCTTCGGCCCAAACTGCTTTTGGCATCGTCAAAGTACCTGAGGTTCGTACTTGAATTATAGCTGATACCAAATAGGACCGATCATGTCGCCCATTAGGAAGTTCGCAAATTGCAGAACAATGAACAGAACCAGCACACTTAGATCGAAGCCACCCATATCAGGAAGGATACGACGAATTGGAATTAGCATTGGTTCTGTTAACTGGTGGAATACGTATTCGATTGGGCTACGGCCTTGGCTAACCCAGCTCAGGATTGCACGGATTAGTAGAACCCAGAAAATCAAGCCACCGGCCGCTTTGAGTAGAGATAGTGCGCCAAAGATCAGGAAGCTAATATCAAATACAGCTGCACCGCCAGAGATAATCAAGTTTAGAGCGACGAACTTAAGTACACACAGCACATAAGCGAATACAACCGTCGCAAGGTCAAGGCTGCCTATTGATGGAATTACTCGGCGTAGTGGGGCAACAACCGGTTGTGTCGCTTTTACGATAAATTGTGAGAATGGGTTGTAGAAATCTGCACGTGATGCTTGTAGCCAGATACGCAAGATCACAACCATGATGTAAAGATCAAAAACGGTCGAGATCAGAAAGCTCATCGAATTCATATTGTTTCCTTTTTCGGATTTACTTGCCGCTTAGGTATAACCCGAACGACACAATGCTTTTGTACTGTAACTAGTATTAAAACAGTTTTTCCATCTCTTCAGCTCGAGCAACCGCCGCTTGCATGGCTTTTGCTACGATATCTGACAGTTGATGTTCGTTAAACGTGCGCAGTGCTTCCGCGGTTGTACCGCCTTTTGAAGTCACCTGTTCACGTAGAGTAGATAACTCAGTATTTGGATTCGCAACCACCATTTCTGCCGCACCTAATGCAGACTGCTGCACTAGTTTACGAGCGGTTTCTTGGTCAAAACCTTGGTTGATAGCTTCAGCTTGCATCGCTTCCATAAACAGGAAGAAGTATGCCGGAGCGCTACCTGCAGCTGCAATGATGTTGTTGATGCCAGACTCTTGTTCAACCCAGCTTACTTCACCTACGGCTTGCATTAGCTGAGAAGCGAACTCTTTATCGCCCTGACTAACCGTTGAGTCAGCATAAAGACCGCTCATCCCCTTACCAAGCAGTGATGGCGTGTTTGGCATAACACGTACAAGGTTTAGCTGGCAGTTTAACATCTCATTGAGTCGATTCGCATTAATACCCGCTGCAATCGAGATAACCAGTTTGTTGCTAAAATCGATGTTTTGTAAGGGTTTGCATACATCAGCCATCATTTGTGGCTTCACGGATAGCACTACAACGTCAGCTTGTTCTGCTGCGGCAATATTATCGCTGGTGGTATTGATGCCGTACTCTTGCTCTAACGGTAGCCTTCTGGTGTCTGAAGGCGCTGTTGCAGTAATCTTTTGCGCTGGGTAACCACTCGCCACTAAGCCCGCTACAATCGAGCGAACCATATTTCCCGCCCCAATAAAGGCGATGTTCTTATGTTCCATATATAAAATCCTGAGCGTGTCGCTGCGCGGTTAAAGCGAAGCGGTATCAATACTGTATTTTTCGTTGCTTGCTGTAGCTATTTTTTGCTGCTTGCCGTCGTTATTTCGCGTAATCACGAGCACCGAAGATAGCCGTTCCAATACGAACCATTGTGCTACCGGCCTCAACTGCTGCATCCATATCACCACTCATACCCATCGAAAGGGTATCTATGTTTGGATACTTCACAGCTAGCTTGCCTTTAAGATCCGCCAGTTGAGAAAATGCATTAAGCTGAGATTGATAGTCAGATACGTTTGCAGGAATCGACATCAATCCTCTTAAGGTGAGGTTAGGGAGCGACGAAATCAACTCTGCAAGTGCAAAAACTGTCTCTTCTGACGTTCCTGATTTCGAATCTTCACCACTCGTGTTCACTTGAATGAGTACTTGTAGAGGTGGAAGCTCGTTTGGTCGTTGATCATTAAGCCTTTGCGCGATTTTATCGCGATCGACAGAATGCACCCATTGGAAGCTTTCAGCGATAGGGCGGGTTTTATTGGATTGAATTGGGCCAATAAAATGCCATTCTAAATTTAGGTTAGAATGTTGTTCTGAAAAGTGTTTTACTTTATCGACACCTTCTTGAACATAGTTTTCACCAAAGGCAACTTGGCCTCCGAGTGCGGCTTCTAGAATCGCATCAATAGGTTTAGTTTTACTGACGGCTAAAAGTTGCACGGACTCTGGAGCTCGTCCGCACTTTTGCTCAGCACTACGAATCTGTGAGGTGATTTGTTCGATATTTTGTTGAATACTACTCATAGCTGACTTTACTTAAGGGAAAATAAATGGATATCACTGAGTTACTAGATTTTAGTGTAAAGCATAACGCGTCAGATCTACATCTTTCTGCGGGTGTATCTCCAATGGTACGTATAGATGGTGAAGTAAGGAAGCTTGGAATACCAGCTTTGAGTCATGCTGATGTGCATCGTTTGGTTTTTGAGATCATGAGTGATTCACAACGCGGTGAGTTTGAAGAAAAACTGGAAGTCGACTTCTCTTTTGAATTACCCAACGTTGGTCGATTCCGTGTTAATGCTTTTAACCAATCTCGTGGCTGCTCTGCTGTGTTTCGCACCATTCCAGTAGAGATTCCTACCCTTGAACAGCTAGGGGCACCAGAGATCTTTGAAAGAATATCTAATTACGAGAAAGGTTTAGTCTTGGTGACAGGGCCGACGGGTTCGGGTAAGTCGACAACTTTGGCTGCGATGGTGGATTACGTTAACCGAAACCATAATAAGCATATCTTGACGATTGAAGACCCGATCGAATTTGTTCATACCAACAACAAATGCTTAATCAACCAACGAGAAGTGCACCGCGACACTCACAGCTTCAAAGCTGCGCTGCGCAGTGCGTTACGTGAAGATCCAGACGTTATCCTTGTTGGTGAGCTTCGTGACCAAGAGACGATCAGCTTAGCGCTAACCGCAGCTGAAACTGGTCACTTAGTGTTTGGTACCTTGCACACGAGCTCTGCGGCAAAAACTATCGACCGTATTATCGATGTATTCCCGGGTAGCGACAAAGATATGGTGCGTTCAATGTTGTCTGAATCGTTACGTTCGGTGATCGCCCAGAAGCTGTTAAAGCGTGTCGGTGGTGGTCGTGTGGCTTGTCATGAAATCATGATGGCGACACCTGCGATTAGAAACTTGATCCGTGAAGACAAGGTCGCGCAGATGTATTCGATAATTCAAACGGGCGCGGCACATGGTATGCAGACCATGGAGCAAAATGCGAAGCAGTTGATGGCTCAAGGCCTGGTTGATTCAGAAGAGGTCGAGAAAAAGATCGAAATTGAAACCTCAATGTTTTAATCAAGGTGAACAAAATGGAATTGAATCAAATCCTTGAGGGGATGCTTTCTCAAAAGGCTTCGGATCTTTATATCACTGTAGATGCTCCAATCCTGTTTCGTGTGGATGGTGAACTGCGACCTCAAGGAGATAAGCTGAATGCGGCTCAAGTATCTCAGCTTCTTGATGCGATGATGGATCAAGACCGACGCGATGAATATCAGCAAACGCGTGAGGCTAACTTTGCCATTGTGCGTGATTTTGGTCGTTTTCGTGTCAGTGCGTTTTTTCAGCGAGAACTACCTGGAGCGGTCATTCGACGTATCGAAACTAACATCCCAACCTTTGAGCAATTAAAGCTTCCTGATGTACTGCAAGACCTGTCAATTGCAAAGCGTGGACTTGTGCTGGTGGTTGGTGCAACAGGTTCTGGTAAATCAACCTCGATGGCCGCAATGACGGGCTATCGTAATACCAACCGCTCAGGGCATATTTTGACGGTTGAAGACCCGATTGAATTCGTTCACGAACATAAAAAGTGCATCGTGACTCAACGTGAGGTTGGGCTAGACACCGAGAGTTACGAAGTTGCGCTTAAGAACTCTTTGCGCCAAGCACCTGATATGATTTTGATTGGCGAAATCCGTAGCCGTGAAACCATGGAATACGCGATGACCTTTGCTGAAACGGGTCATTTGTGTATGGCTACACTGCACGCCAATAACGCTAACCAAGCGTTAGAACGTATTCTCCATTTGGTGCCGAAAGAGCAGAAAGAGCAGTTCTTGTTTGATCTGTCGATGAATCTACGTGGTGTAGTTGCTCAGCAATTAATCCGAGATAAGAATGGCAGCGGTCGTCATGGTGTGTTTGAGATTCTACTCAACAGCCCACGAGTGTCTGACTTGATTCGCCGTGGTGAGTTACATGAGCTAAAAGCAACGATGGCGAAATCGAAAGAGATTGGGATGCAGACCTTTGACCAAGCTTTGTATGATTTAGTCGTTGCTGGCAAGATTAGCGAAGAGGATGCGTTCCACAGTGCAGATTCAGCCAATGACTTGCGCTTGATGTTGAAAACCAGACGTGGCGATGATGACTACGGGACTGGCGCTTTGTCTGGCGTTAAGATTGATATGGGGTAGATTCAGTGCTTAGTGCTTAGTGCTTAGTGCTTAGTGCTTAGTGCTTAATCTTAAAACCAATAAAAAACCCGCTCTAGAAGCGGGTTTTTTGTGAAGCGAGTAAATTAGTGGTTTGCAAAGCTGTTGTTATCGTTCGAGTAACCGCGTTCTTTTTCTAATTTAATTTTAGTCGGATATTGTTCGCCAGTGTAACCCGCTGAGCCACCACCCATTGAACTACATGCTGATATTGCTAGAGCGGCGAAGATTGCTAGAAAAATTTTCATGTGAACTCCCACGTTCTTATTTTTGAATTGCATCGACATTACGATGTGAAATTCGAGTGGGATCACAAGTTAGATTACATTTTGCTCACTTATTTTTCGTTATGAATATTGTGCTTCAAACCAGCTCTCTAAAATGACGACTGCAGACTGGTTATCGACATTGCCTTTGCTTAGTGCTTTATAGCCACCCATTTCAAAAAGGTCGGCCCTTGCTTCTGTCGTAGAAAGTCTCTCATCATGCAATTCAACATCCACACCAAAGCGTCCCTTAAGACGGTTAGCGAATTTCTTCGCTCTGGGTGTAATGGTTGCTAGGTCTTTACCGTGAAGATCGGTAGGCAGACCAACCACGATAAGATTCGGCTGCCACTCCTTAATTTGCTTCTCGATGTCGTCCCAGTTTGGGATGCCATCTTTCGCTTTAAAGGCTTTCAAAGGGCTTGCTGTACCTGTGATCTCTTGTCCTATCGCACTGCCGATACTTTTTGTACCGTAGTCAAATGCCATAATTGTTCGTGACATGGGGCTTCCAAATTAATCTGTGTTTGAGAGTGTTTATTTATTTATTGAGCTGAGTCGGGCTAGGCGTGGCCTGCGTCTGCTGAAAGCTGAGCTGCATTGATACCTAACATTTGTACGGCAACTTTCCAGCGATCCGAAATTGGCGTGTTGAAGATAACCTTTGGATCGGCTTCAACGGTTAGCCATGAGTTTTCAGTCAGCTCGGTTTCCAGTTGTCCTGG
The DNA here is from genome assembly GCF_030397615.1 of Vibrio sp. 14N.309.X.WAT.E.F5. NCBI lineage: Bacteria > Pseudomonadati > Pseudomonadota > Gammaproteobacteria > Vibrionales > Vibrionaceae > Vibrio > Vibrio sp. 14N.309.X.WAT.E.F5. Next base: position 13,001 of record NZ_JAPNXR010000020.1, read on the forward strand.
TTCCCATCCTGCATAACCAAGCGCGACCAGATAATGCATAGGTTCATCTTCTGTCCCTAACACCATCAGAATATCTTTCGAGGTTGTTACCGAGATTTGATCCGTCATGTTGATGCTGGATTGATAACTGCCTTTGGGTTTGTGCAAAATAAACCCACGGTCTTCTGCGACTGGCCCACCATTAAGTACTGGCTTATCAAGGCTTGCTTGGTTGGGTTTTGGCTGTTCAGAATCAACCTCAACTTGCTTAAGCATGCTGCCGACAGTGACATCGATAGGAGCGTTGATCATCAAACCCATCGCACCTTCGTCATTGTGCTCACAAAGATAGATCACCGAATTCTGAAAGTATGGATCTTTCATTCCGGGCATAGCGACCAGAAAGTGGTTCGTTAAATTCATAGAGCCTCCTGCCAGTGTGTTCCCAGTAAAGGAAAAAGAGCGGCGTAAAGCCGCTCATTGTTCTTTGCCTAGATATTTTTGTGTTTTCGAATAGCTAAGGCTTTCTTTAGTTTAGGCTATTTAGCGTTAACGCGACGCTCGATTGCATCCATTAATTTACCCGTTACCGAAATATCAAAAGCAGCTTCAATTTCACGGATACAAGTAGGGCTTGTCACGTTGATTTCAGTCAGCTTGTCGCCGATAACATCAAGCCCAACAAAGATTAAGCCTTTCTCTTTCAGTGCAGGAGCAACTGCCCTTGCGATAGCCCAGTCTGTTTCACTTAGAGGACGAGCTTCACCTGTACCGCCAGCAGCAAGGTTACCTCGAGTTTCCCCTTTTGCCGGAATACGCGCTAGGCAGTAAGGCATTGGTTCGCCGTCAACCACAAGAATACGCTTATCACCATTGCTGATGTCTGGAACAAAGGTTTGTGCCATTGCGTAGTTTTGACCGTGGTTAGTCAGTGTTTCAATGATCACTGATACGTTTGGATCGCCCTCTTTCACTCGGAAGATAGACGCGCCGCCCATACCATCAAGTGGTTTTAGAATCACGTCACCGTGTTCTTCTCGGAACGCTTTAATTTTTTCAGCTTTACGAGTCACGATGGTGGTTGGTGTCAGTTCAGGGAACCAAGCCGTGAATAGCTTCTCGTTACAGTCACGTAAGCTTTGTGGCTTGTTTACGATCAGTGCGCCGTTCTCTTCAGCACGCTCAAGAATGTAAGTTGCGTAGATGTACTCTGTATCAAACGGAGGATCTTTACGCATCAGTACCGCATCTAAATCGGATAGCGCGATAGTCTGTTCTGATTTGAACTCGTACCAACCGTTTGGATCTTCTTTTAGTTCAACAACCTTAGTGTCAGCAATGGCTACGCCTTGATCTAAATGTAGATCATCCATTTCCATATAATGGATTTCGTAACCACGACGCTGAGCTTCAAGCATCATGGCAAAGCTAGAGTCTTTTTTGATGTTAATGGATGAAATTGGATCCATTACGATGCCAAGTTTGATCATTTTTTTCTCCTAGCCTAGATCGCCAAAACGGACTTGTAAGGCAGTAATTGCGGTTAGAGCTGCTGTCTCTGTACGAAGTACACGTGGGCCGAGTAGCGTCTCTTCAAATTTGTATTGTTCTGTCATACCGATTTCTTCAGCTGACAGTCCGCCTTCAGGACCGATCAATAGGCGCACCTTACTGATGGGTTCTGGAAGGGTGTTAATTGAGTATTTTGCACGAGGATGCAGGTTTAGCTTTAACGCTTCACTCGGTTCGCTGCACCACTCTTCAAGTTGCATGATTGGGCGAATAACCGGAACCGTATTGCGACCAGATTGTTCACATGCTGCGATAGCAATCTTTTGCCACTGCGCGAGCTTTTTCTCGAAGCGTTTAGTATCAAGCTTAACGCCACAGCGCTCTGAAATCAGTGGGGTAATGGTGTTTACACCAAGCTCAACCGATTTCTGAATCGTGAATTCCATTTTATCGCCACGTGAAATCACTTGGCCTAAATGTAAGTCTAACGGAGATTCGCTGCTACGTTCTATACGTTCAGTAACATTAACTGTGACGTTCTTTTTTGATACTTCAGCAATGGTCGCAGGGAATTCAGCGCCACTGCCATCAAATAGAAGAACATCTTGGCCTTCTTTCATACGAAGGACTCGACCAACATGACCCGCGGCATCTTCGCCTAAAGCGAGTGAACCTAACTGATGAATGCGTTCTGGGTGATGGATACGAGGGATTCTCATGCTGGTAAACCTATAAATAGTGTCATTTGGGTATTTTGTCTCTGCCTAACATGGATGCTTTTAGTTGAAAAAACAAGGGTAGAGCAAGAGTTTCAGGGGCAATTCTGAAACTCTTGTTTGAGATGGAGGCAATTGGAGATGTTGGTTGCCTGAGTCGTGTTATTTACAAGCAGGGAAAACAAATGGGTTGTGATTACCTTGGATCGCATAGATTCGCTTATCACGAGTACATTCCCACTTATCGACAGGGAATTGCTTGTTCCACGCCATCATCAGGTTAGTCTGCTGCTTAGATAGTTTGAAACCATACTCTTGGCTCATATAAAGATAAGTACGCGCGATAGAACCTTTTGCTCTGTCTGGCGGCATAACCTTACGCTGTTTGAAGTTGACCTGCATTTCACACTGACCGTAACTCACGCCATCCATTCCATTCCACTGACTGAAATTGTAATTGGATCGATCACCGTTAACCTCGCCAATTGCCGGAGTTAGATTATGAAGGTCGGCTTCCATCGATTTAAATATTTTGTCATTGCGAGTGCAGTTCTTACGTCCGCCATCTTGCCAGCACTGACGCTGGTGGCCGAATTGCCAAGCTGGAACCACGTGTTCCCACTCAATACGGGAAGCGCGCTTTTGCTGTTTTCTTACTTGATAACCACAGCCGTCGAGGTCGGGGATACCTTTCTTTTTGTCTTTCCAAGTGATGTCACAACCACAATAAAATGAAGTCGGGTGATCGAGATAAATCTTCACGGCTTCTTTTTTGGCTTTGGAGAACGAACTTGGTGGAGCGGCGAAAACGCTTTGGGTTACCAGTAGGCTAAATACTATTGATAGGTAAAAGGACACCGATAGGCCAAATACTTTTGGAGTGTTTTTTTGCATAGAGAAAGACTGATGAAAGTATGATAAACAACAGTCTAGCACTCAAATGTTAGTTCTCTCTATTACATTTATTCGCGTTACCTTGTGAGCTTAAGACTTAGCTCAATTGAAGGCCGGTAAAAGCTAAGGTTTGCTGGCATTGTTGGCAACGATACGTTGATTGGTTGCGGATGACTTTGTTGTGTCGTCTTATCGACAGGGGATAAGTGGTGCAATCACAGCGATACTCATAAGTTTTGCCCCGCACTGAGGTTATCTCCAAGCTGTGGGTCGTTTTGGCCGGTACATTGAATACCTTTTCCATCACGTATTTCCACTCATTACCGTGAGGCCTAACTCGTCCGAATACCTGATGTGTGATCAGATGTGCGAGTTCATGAGGCACGACTTCGTTAATAAAGGCATCTTCATTTTCGCTGAATAGCACTTGGTTGAGTTTTATCTCGTTTAACTGGAGGTAGGCTTTTCCCGCTGCCTTTCCTCTTAACTTGTAAGTGACGGTTGGGCACGGAAATTCACGAGAAAAATGTTGATTAGCAATAGCTAGGCATTCGCCCAGTTTTTTATTTACTCGATGTTGTTGCGGGGTGTAAGACAAGCGTTGTTAACTCCAAAAAAAGCCTCAGCGTTTAAGCTAAGGCCTCATCATAACATTGCTCATCGATCGTTAAACGATTTAAACGTGATGTTTCTTTTTGATGACTTCGTGATAAGCATGCCATGTTCCATAACCAAGTAATGGCATCGTTACAATCATCCCCACACCGTAGGTTGCGAAGCCGACTAAGATACCAGTACCAATGATACCAGCCCAAACGACCATCGCAGGGATGTTTGATTTAACAGCGTTGAAGCTAGTAAAAATCGCACTCATTACATCTACACGTCTCTCCATCATTAGTGGAATTGAAAATGCTGAGATACTAAATATCAGGCTAGCGATAACAAAACCAATCACAGACCCTGTAATTAAGAAGGGAGCAAATTCGGTCAATGGTGCACCTTGTACTGAAGGGTAAAGTGCGTGCAATAATGCAGCGATACGCATCCAGAATATCATCGCGACCATTAATACAATCGCAAACGCCCATTGGTGGGTTGAGTTCCGTGTGATGGCTTTCATCGAGTGCAGTAGGCTAGCGTTGTGCCCCTTTTCTCTTTCCCAGGCTGCGTCATACAAGCCTAGGGCAAGAAACGGCCCTATTAGCATGTACACAATCAAGCTTGGCATAACGACCAAATGTGTTCCTTGCCATTGGACAAGTTGAACAATGGCGATGGCCGCACCCATAAAGCACAAACCGTAAAATGCGCTGATTAATGGCATTCTCACTAAGTCGTGCAGTGCAAGCGACAACCAATGGAATGGGGCGGATATGCTTACTTGGTTACAAGGAATGGTGCGAGCATAATCCTGATCGCTGACCTTGTGTTTCTTATCGTTCAGTTCGGATGGGTGTACAGTACGAGGCATATATCCCCCTAGTTAAATAACGTCCTAGTTATAGTTCCATAAAGCTCAGTATTGCGATCATATGAGGATTATGGTGTTGAGCTAAAATGCTCTTTTTCGTCCCAGTTATTGTTCTAGCGTGCATTTAACGAGAGCTATCAGACTGAATTACTTTGAGTTAAATGTGAGCTTGATCGCCTAGGAGTTACCTTAACTATTGTCAGTAGTGTTCGAAAACACAAATTATCGGTGGGTTTTTATACTAAGTGGTTAACGGTAAAGAAGACTTGGGCAGGGTGGTCTAGTAAGGAAAGGTTTGGTAAGTGCATAAAAATAAAGCCCTTACTAAGCAGTCAGGGCTTTAAAGAAACAAATCGCAGTGGCTAAATTATTTTAGGCCAGCGAAGTCCGCAAGGATTGCTGCTTTGTCAGTCGCTTCCCAAGGGAACTCTTCACGACCGAAGTGGCCGTATGCAGCAGTCTTCTTGTAGATAGGCTGAAGAAGGTTCAGCATCTCTTGAAGACCGTATGGACGTAGGTCGAAGTTTTGACGAACGGCTTCAATGATGATTTCGTGAGCTACTTTCTCAGTACCAAACGTTTCAACCATGATAGATGTTGGATCTGCAACACCGATAGCGTAAGACAGTTGAATCTCACAACGGTCAGCCATACCAGCTGCAACGATGTTTTTCGCAACGTAACGAGCTGCGTAAGCTGCAGAACGGTCAACTTTTGATGGATCTTTACCAGAGAATGCACCGCCACCGTGACGAGCTGCGCCGCCGTAGGTATCAACGATGATCTTACGACCTGTTAGACCACAGTCACCCATTGGGCCACCGATTACGAAACGGCCGGTTGGGTTGATGAAGAAGTTAGTGTCTTTGTTGATCCACTCAGCAGGAAGTACTGGCTTGATGATCTCTTCCATTACCGCTTCACGTAGGTCAGGTGTTGTTACTGAATCACAGTGTTGAGTTGAAAGAACAACTGCGTCGATACCAACAATCTTACCTTGGTCGTATTGGAATGTAACTTGAGATTTCGCATCTGGGCGAAGGAAGTCAAGCTTGCCGCTCTTACGTACTTCAGCTTGCTTCTTAACAAGAAGGTGAGAGTAAGTAATTGGAGCTGGCATTAGGATTGGTGTTTCGTTAGTCGCGTAACCAAACATGATACCTTGGTCGCCTGCGCCTTGATCTTTAGGATCGGCTTTATCAACACCTTGGTTGATGTCTGGAGACTGCTTACCAATTGTGTTTAGTACTGCACAAGAGTCAGCGTCAAAGCCCATATCAGAATGAACGTAACCAATTTCACGAACTGTTTCACGAGTGATTTCTTCGATATCAACCCATGCAGACGTTGTTACTTCACCGCCAACCATAACCATGCCGGTTTTAACGTAAGTCTCACAAGCAACACGTGCTTTTGGATCTTGCTCCAAGATGGCATCAAGAACAGCATCAGAGATTTGGTCTGCAATTTTATCTGGATGGCCTTCTGAAACAGATTCAGAAGTGAATAGGTGCTTAGCCATGAGAGCTCCACTTTTAGTTTAGTTTTTAGTTGCAAATAGTTAAATGCAAATAATTTTAGGCGTCGCAAGCTAGGAAGCGCCGCCATTAAATACAGTATATTTTGTAGGTGTTTCTACATCTAGACGGCTATTCTAAATTCCAGCGGTCGAATTACAAGCTCTTTTTTATGATATGTCATAACTAAACGTTTGCGTATCGGTCGAGATAACGCATTGCTAAGTGATGTAAATGTTCGAAAATTGCGAAAAGTGACCGTTAAAATGCCAGTAAAACGTTTGCAGTCGCTAAAGTCGTTTGAGAGAATACCCGCGCTAATAAAAATGAAAACTTTAGCATCAATCTCTTTTTTAAATCGCTTATGTACTCAGGAGCAGACATGCCTTCTCGTAAAGATCTAGCCAATGCAATTCGCGCACTTAGCATGGATGGCGTTCAACAAGCAAATTCAGGCCACCCTGGCGCACCTATGGGTATGGCTGACATCGCTGAAGTTCTTTGGCGTGGTCACTTGAACCACAACCCAGCAAACCCAGAGTGGGCTGACCGAGACCGTTTTATTCTGTCTAACGGCCATGGTTCAATGTTGATTTACTCTCTGCTTCATCTTGCAGGTTACGAGCTTTCAATTGAAGACCTGAAAAACTTCCGTCAACTGCACTCTAAGACTCCAGGTCACCCAGAGTACGGTTACGCTCCTGGTATCGAAACAACGACGGGTCCTTTAGGTCAAGGCATCACCAACGCTGTTGGTATGGCGATGGCTGAAAAATCATTGGCTGCACAGTTCAACAAAGAAGGTCACGACATCGTCGATCACTTCACTTATGCATTCATGGGTGATGGCTGTCTGATGGAAGGTATCTCTCACGAAGCATGTTCTCTAGCCGGTACGCTAGGTCTTGGTAAGCTGGTTGCTTTCTGGGATGACAACGGCATCTCTATCGATGGCGAAGTTGAAGGTTGGTTCTCTGACGATACACCTAAGCGTTTTGAAGCTTACGGCTGGCACGTAATCCCTGCAGTTGATGGTCACGATGCTGACGCTATCAACGCGGCTATCGAAGCAGCTAAAGCGGATCCTCGTCCAACACTTATCTGTACTAAGACTATTATCGGCTTTGGTTCACCAAATAAAGCGGGTACGCACGACTGTCACGGTGCTCCACTAGGTGCTGATGAAATCACAGCAACTAAAGCGGCACTTGGTTGGGAACACGGTCCTTTCGAAATTCCAGCTGATATCGCAGCTGAGTGGAATGCGAAAGAAGCAGGCGCAGCGAAAGAAGCAGCGTGGAATGCTAAGTTTGACGCATACGCAGCGGCTCACCCAGAGCTAGCAGCAGAATTCAAACGTCGTACTAACGGCGAGCTTCCAGCTGAATGGGAAGAGAAAGCAAACGCAATCATTGCTGATCTTCAAGCTAACCCAGCAAACATCGCATCACGTAAAGCATCTCAAAATGCACTAGAAGCGTTCGGTGCTATGCTACCTGAATTCATGGGCGGCTCTGCTGACCTTGCGCCTTCTAACCTGACTATGTGGTCTGGTTCTAAGTCGCTTGAAGCGAACGACTTCTCAGGTAACTACATCCACTACGGTGTACGTGAATTCGGTATGACGGCAATCATGAACGGTATCGCTCTGCACGGTGGTTTCGTACCATACGGCGCAACGTTCCTAATGTTCATGGAATACGCTCGTAACGCGATGCGTATGGCTGCTCTGATGAAAGTTCAGAACATTCAAGTTTACACGCATGACTCTATCGGTCTTGGCGAAGATGGTCCTACTCACCAACCGGTTGAGCAGATCGCTTCTCTACGTCTGACTCCAAACATGAGCACATGGCGCCCATGTGACCAAGTTGAGTCTGCAGTGGCTTGGAAACTGGCAATCGAACGCAAAGATGGCCCTTCTGCGCTTATCTTCTCTCGTCAAAATCTTGCACAACAAGATCGTGACGCTGAGCAAGTGGCAAACATCGCTAAGGGTGGTTACATCCTGAAAGATTGCGAAGGCAAACCAGAGCTTATCCTTATCGCTACAGGTTCTGAAGTTGAACTAGTGGTTAGCGCTGCTGCTGAACTAACAGCTGAAGGCAAGAAAGTACGCGTAGTCTCTATGCCTGCAACTGACGCATTCGACAAGCAAGACGCTGAATACCGTGAGTCTGTACTGCCATCTGACGTTACAGCTCGTATCGCTGTTGAAGCTGGCATTGCTGACTTCTGGTACAAGTACGTTGGCTTCGGTGGCAAGATCATCGGCATGACAACGTTTGGCGAATCTGCGCCAGCAGGCGAGCTATTCAAGATGTTCGGTTTCACTACTGAAAACGTAGTAAACACAGCGAAAGAGCTTCTTGCTTAATCATTGATTGCTAGCCTAGTGCTAACAGTAAAATGAAAGAAAAAACCGAGCGTAGAGCTCGGTTTTTTGTATCTGGGATTTGTTTTCTCCTAGACTAATCCCTACAAGCAGCAGATCAATCTGTCATGAGTAAACTGAGTTATTCAAGTAATGCCTTTTAGGTAGGATTCAGTTATCATCTGTTGCACGAAATTTTGGTTAGATGTACGGAACTATGCTAAAAGTCGCGATAAACGGATTTGGACGAATAGGGCGTAATGTATTACGCGCTGTCTATGAAAGTGGAAAAAGCCAACAAATCAAAGTAGTAGCTGTCAATGAGCTTGCTCAGCCTGACGCTATGGCTCACCTATTGCAATACGACACCAGTCACGGCCGCTTCGGCAAGAAAATCTCTAACGATCAAGAGCACATCTATGTTCATCATGGCGTTGGTGCTGAAGATAAGGGAGAGTTCGATACGATTCGTATCTTACACCTTGCTGATATTGAGTTGTTGCCTTGGCGTGACCTTGAAGTTGATATTGTTCTCGACTGTACCGGCGTTTATGGTTGCCGTGATGACGGCCTAGCGCACATTGCTGCTGGGGCGAAAAAGGTTCTGTTTTCACATCCTGGTGCTAACGATCTGGATAACACCATTATTTACGGTGTGAATCACGACACTATTACCGCTGACCATCGAATCGTTTCCAATGGTTCATGCACGACTAACTGTATTGTCCCTATCATCAAGGTTCTTGATGACGCCTTTGGTATTGAGTCCGGCACGATTACGACCATTCACTCTTCTATGAATGACCAGCAAGTTATCGATGCATACCACAGCGACCTTCGTCGAACTCGAGCAGCAAGCCAATCAATCATTCCTGTCGATACCAAATTGCATAAAGGTATTGAAAGAATCTTTCCGAAATTTTCTAACAAATTTGAAGCGATATCCGTGCGTGTGCCGACGGTAAACGTCACTGCGATGGATTTAAGTGTCACAATTAATGCAAATGTGAAAGTTAATGACGTAAATCAAACCATTGTTAATGCATCCCAGTGTACATTACACAATATAGTTGACTATACTGAAGCGCCGCTCGTTTCCATCGACTTTAATCACGATCCCCATAGCGCAATTGTTGATGGTTCACAAACTCGAGTGAGCAACGGCCACTTAGTGAAAATGCTGGTGTGGTGCGATAATGAATGGGGCTTTGCAAACCGAATGCTGGATACGGTTCTTGCAATGGAATCTTCTGAAGGCAAGAAGTAAGACCTAGAAGCAAATGTGCGGATTATTTATTTTTTAGCTTGAATTAAATGCTAAGTGTCCACATATTACTAGTAGTTAAAGAATTACCAGTTGAATAATTTATAGGCTTAGCAGGGTTGCTGAGTTTCCAAAACTTTATTTTTATTTAAATTTGAGAGGACAAATCATGTCTGTGATCAAGATGACTGACCTGGAACTTGCAGGTAAACGCGTATTTATCCGTGCTGACCTAAACGTACCAGTAAAAGACGGTAAAGTAACTTCAGATGCACGTATCCTAGCATCTCTACCAACTATCAAACTTTGCCTAGAAGCTGGCGCAAAAGTTATGGTTACTTCTCACCTTGGTCGTCCTACTGAAGGCGAATACAACGAAGAGTTCTCTCTAGCTCCTGTAGTTAACTACCTAAACGACGCACTAGACTGCGAAGTTAAGCTAGCGAAAGATTACGTAAATGGCCTAGAGCTAAACGCTGGCGAACTAACTGTTCTTGAAAACGTTCGTTTTAACAAAGGCGAGAAGAAGAACGAAGAAGCACTTTCTAAGCAATACGCTGCACTATGTGACATCTTCGTGATGGACGCATTCGGTACAGCTCACCGTGCTCAAGCTTCTACACACGGCGTTGGTACTTACGCTCCTGTAGCATGTGCTGGTCCTCTTCTAGCTGCTGAGCTTGAAGCTCTTGGTAAAGCAATGGACAACCCAGCTCGCCCACTAGTGGCTATTGTTGGTGGTTCTAAAGTTTCTACCAAACTAACAGTTCTAGAATCTCTTTCTAAAATCGCTGACCAACTTGTTGTTGGTGGTGGTATCGCGAACACGTTCATCGCTGCTGAAGGCCACAACGTAGGTAAGTCTCTATACGAAGCTGACCTAGTTGAAACAGCTCAGAAGCTAATGAAAGAGTGTGCTATCCCAGTAGCGACTGACGTTGCATGTGCTAAAGCATTCGACGAAAACGCAGAAGCTGAAATTAAACACGTTTCTGAAGTTCAAGACGACGACATGATCTTCGACCTTGGCCCAGATTCAACTGCAGCTCTAGCTGAAATCATCGGCAACGCAAAAACGATTCTTTGGAACGGTCCTGTAGGCGTATTCGAATTCAAAAACTTCGAAGCGGGTACTGCTGGTATTTCTAAAGCAATCGCTGACTCTGAAGGTTTCTCTGTAGCAGGCGGTGGTGACACGCTAGCGGCTATCGATAAGTTCGGTATCAAAGCAGATGTTTCTTACATCTCTACTGGCGGCGGCGCTTTCCTTGAGTTTGTTGAAGGTAAAGTACTTCCTGCAGTAGCAATGCTTGAAGAGCGTGCTAAAGCGTAATTGATTTAGAAAGGCGAGATGTGAATCTCGCCTTTTAACGTTTGCTGCATATCACACTTTTTTGCTAGAATGGCATAAGTTGTGAGCAAACGATTGCAAATTTTTAAACTTAAGTTTTTTAATCTTAAAACGATAGAATAAATAGGACTATTTCCATGTCTAAGATCTTCGATTTTGTAAAACCTGGTGTGATTTCTGGCGATGACGTACAGAAAGTATTTGAAGTAGCAAAAGCAAACAAATTTGCTCTTCCTGCAGTAAACGTTGTTGGTACTGACTCTGTAAACGCAGTACTAGAAGCAGCTGCTAAAGTTAAGTCTCCAGTTGTTGTTCAGTTCTCTAACGGCGGCGCTGCATTCTTCGCAGGTAAAGGCGTTAAACTTGAAGGTCAAGGCGCACAAGTTCTTGGTGCTGTAGCTGGTGCAAAATACGTACATGCTGTAGCTGAATCTTACGGTGTTCCAGTTATCCTTCACACTGACCACGCTGCTAAGAAACTTCTACCATGGATTGACGGTCTACTAGACGCTGGTGAAGAGTTCTTCGCACAAACTGGTAAGCCTCTATTCTCTTCTCACATGCTAGACCTTTCTGAAGAGTCTCTAGAAGAGAACATTGAAACATGTGCTACTTACCTAGCTCGCATGGCTAAAATGGACATGACAATCGAGATCGAACTTGGTTGTACTGGTGGTGAAGAAGACGGCGTTGATAACTCTGATATGGACGCATCTGAGCTTTACACTTCTCCAGAAGACGTAGCTTACGCATACGAGAAACTAATGGCTGTTAGCCCACGTTTCACTATCGCTGCATCTTTCGGTAACGTACACGGTGTTTACCAAGCTGGTAACGTTGTACTTACTCCAACTATCCTACGTGACTCTCAAGCATACTGTGCAGAGAAGTTCGGTATCGCACCTAACGCTCTAAACTTCGTATTCCACGGTGGTTCTGGTTCTTCTGAAGCTGAAATCCAAGAGTCTATCGGCTACGGTGTTATCAAAATGAACATCGATACTGATACACAGTGGGCAACTTGGGACGGTATCCGTAAGTACTCTGCTGAAAACTTCGATTTCCTACAAGGTCAAATCGGTAACCCAACTGGCGAAGCTGCGCCAAACAAGAAGTACTACGATCCACGCGTATGGCTACGTGCTGCTCAGTCTTCAATGGTTACTCGTCTTGAGAAAGCATTCGCTGACCTTAACGCTGTAGACGTACTGTAATTCTTTGAATTAAGTGCTCTTTAAGTTTTAAAAGCCCGCTCATTGAGCGGGTTTTTTTATGTCTGATAAAAACTTGTACTAAATATGTGAAAAACCTAGCGTGCGGTGAATAAATTTCGTAGTCTTTTAGTTATCGGTATTTGTGTTTATTGGTAAGTTTTATTAATTCAAAAGCTTACATAAATATGACTTTGCAATCTGTCAAAGATAGGATATCGTGCCGAAAAATTGAACTTGGTTCAGTTTATAAAAAGGACTTGGCTTTAATTTACTTTTAACACAACGACTTAACGTGAAATATACGGTTTATTTTGTTGTTGGGTAAGTTTGGCTTAAGGCAGTTTAGCTCATAGCATATTATATAGAGGATGCACATTATGGCTGATAGTTCGACAGCGATTGAGACTCCACTTGTGGATGGTCTGTCTCACGCAGAACAGTGGTTAACAAATAACTCAGATCTGTTTATTCAATACGGTGTAAACATTATCTCAGCACTGATAATTCTATTTATTGGTAACCTTATTGTTAAAGCAGTAGCGAATAGCGTGTCTAAGGTTCTTCAGAAGAAGAAAATGGACCGAGCAGTTGTGGAGTTCGTCCATGGTTTAGTTCGTTACTTGTTGTTTGTTATTGTTTTAATTGCTGCACTTGGTCGTCTAGGGGTTCAAACTGCATCTGTGGTTGCTGTTATTGGTGCGGCTGGTTTAGCGGTAGGCTTAGCGTTACAAGGCTCATTATCTAACTTTGCAGCTGGCGTACTTATCGTTGCATTCCGTCCATTCAAGTCTGGTGACTACGTGGAAATTGGTGGTGTAGCAGGTTCGGTTGATTCAATTCAAATCTTCCAAACAGTTCTAACAACGCCAGACAACAAGATGGTTGTAGTTCCGAACGGTAGCGTTATTGGCAGCCCAATTACTAACTACTCTCGTCATGATACACGTCGTATTGATCTAATGATTGGTGTTTCTTACAACGCTGATCTTCAAAAGACAAAAGCGCTACTGACTAAGATTTGTGAATCTGATGACCGTGTACTTAAAACACCGGGTGTTCAAGTTGGTGTTCATACACTAGCGGATTCTTCAGTAAACTTTGTCGTTCGCCCATGGGTTAACACTGCAGAGTACTGGGATGTGTATTTTGATCTTATGCAAGCAATCAAAGAAGGCTTGGATAACGAAGGTATCGAAATTCCATTCCCGCAAATGGATGTACACATGAATAAAGTAGAAGCTTAATCTCCGATTAGTTTTTATAGCTATAAGCTTTTATAAGGAAAGGCGGATAACTTAGGTTATCCGCCTTTTTTTGATTCCAAGACTAGCCCTCCTGAGCGTTGACTCTCTTAATGCTCTGTTTTCTTTTCATCACCCTGCATTTTGTTTTATTCGACGTCGGCCATAACGATGTTTTCAGCATTGCATATAAAGGCCTTCTTACCTCTTTGCCTCCTAAAATTGCCAGTAGACATAACCCTCCAGGGATAAGAATCATCATTAACAAGGGACGAAGTAGGTAAGAGAAACAAAAAATGGTGGGTAGAAAAATCAGTATTTGTCCCAATCGGTTTAATAAATTCATCGGTTCTCCAAATTGAAAATAAAGTGAGCGTGCTCATTTTTATAATTGAGCGTGCTCAGTTTGTCAAATTAGACGACTAAGAGTATGATCAAGCTTGATTTGAAAAGGGTGTATTTTCGTGAGTAAGAGAGACATAACGAAACAGAAGATCTTGGCGTCCGCTTGGGAATTGTTTGGTGAAAATGGTTATGACAACACCACAACTCGACAGATTGCTCGCCACGCAAGTGTGGCTGATGGCACGGTGTTTAGTCATTTTGAAACCAAGTTGACGATTCTTCGAGAAGGGATGCTATCGCAGTTGGAAAAGATTGGTCAGGAAGTGTTAGCGACTGATCAAAATAAGAGTACGTTGGATATTGGTCTCTCGCTTATTGAACATTACTACTGTTATTACTTTGATAATGTTGAATTGAGTCGAGCGTTACTCAAAGAGGTGATTTGGGATCTCGACTATTACCGAACCTTTGATCAGGCACTCTTTCAGACGGTTAATGTCAGTACATCTATTTCTGAAAAAATGCCTTTGATTATGGATAGCTATTTCATGACTTTGATAAAACACTTGAGCCAACCTGAACCGAGCCTTGAAGCTGCGCTGAATGAACTGAACAATAAAATTCAAGTCATTCTAACCACCAACGAGATTGAATAATTCACTGTTTATTCGTGGCGTCGTTGCAATTTTCTAATGACTGGCTTGCGATCTCTGTTCTTGATGTCATTACCAATACTGTTCAATCAACCCATTAGCGAGCACAAGTGCAATGGCAAACATCATGGTCGCGACTGCGATATCAATGCCTTTCTTAACATTCGGCTTAGATAGCGTTGGGCCTAGCTTTGCAGCGCCTAATGACAAAGAGTAAAACCACACGAACGAAGCCAAGATCGTCCCCATAGCAAAAGCAATTCTGTCGTTGCCTTCAAACTGCCCGCCAATGGATCCTAGAATCACCACGGTATCCAAATAGAGATGCGGGTTTAATACAGTTACTGCCAATGCACCTAAAACAACGGTGCGCTTGCCACGAGCTAATATCTCACCTTTTGATTCATCACTGGCACGTGTTCTGAACGCACTGCGCAGTGATAGCAACCCATAAACCGTAAGAAAGGCGATACCCCCCAATGTCACTGAAGTGAGCAGTAATTCATTTTGCGACAGGATAGCTCCGCCACCAAAAATACCCAATGAGATGAACAAGGTATCGAGTAGGCTACAAATCGTTGCTGTGGTTAGGTGGTGATTGCGTTTTATCCCTTGATTTAAGACGTACGCATTCTGAGCGCCAATAGGGATAATCATGCTTGCCCCTAGACCAAAACCTTGTAATAAAACCCAAAAATTCATTTTAACCTCCACTTAATTAACGATATTTACGTGCTATATGGCGAAGATACTCCGACCTTTTAAATAAGTATAATTAATGATTTTAATCTATTATTAGAGTTGCTAATGTTGATGGTAATTAGGTTAAAAAGGAAACAAGTTGATGCGTGGATTGGATTACAAATGGATAGAAGCACTGGATGCAGTCGTGAAACAACGCAGTTTTGAAAGGGCGGCTGAGCAGTTGTACATCTCCCAATCGGCGGTGTCTCAACGCATCAAACAACTGGAAAAATGGTTAGCGCAACCCGCGCTTGTGAGAGAAAGTCCGCCAAGACCAACACCGGCAGGAAAAAAGCTGTTGGGTTTGTATCGTCGTGTTCGTTTGTTAGAGCATGAGCTTGTCCCTGAATTGATGAATGAAGAGGGTACTCAACCTCTTTCCCTATCAATAGCGACCAATGCTGATAGTTTGGCGACATGGCTGTTGCCTGCGTTATCTGATGTGATGAACTCACGTCAAGTTGAGTTGAACCTTGCGATTCATGGTGAATCGAGAACGATCGAAAAAATTAAGAGTGGAGAAGTCGCAGGGGCGATCAGCCTTGAATCTCAACCTATTCCAGGATGCAGCGCTGACTATCTCGGTCGTATGGACTACGTGTGTGTGGCGAGTCCTAGCTTTCATCAACGCTACTTCTCTGACGGAGTGAATTATTCGACATTAACCAAAGCTCCTGCGGTTTCGTATGACCAATACGATGATCTGCATAAGAAGTTTTTGCATGATCATTTTAATGTTCCGAGAGACAGCGTTATCAATCATACGGTGGGAAGTTCAGAAGCTTTTGTTCGACTCGCTCTCTCTGGGGTCGCCTATTGTTTGATCCCTCGACTGCAGATTGTTGAAGAGTTGGAGTCAGGGACACTGATTGATGTCACTCCCGGCTTCTTGCTGTCTTATCGTATCTATTGGCACCATTGGCAGCTTGAGAGTGGGATGTTGAAGGAAATCTCTCAAGCCATATTAGGTTATGCTCACAATCACTTACCTCAGTAAGCTGTTGGTTTTTTCATCGTCAAAGTTCTGTTAGAAGTTGGGTATCAGGATTGGCTATGCGACAAATTGCTCTATGATAAAAGAACATTTGTTCAGCGTGGGTTTTCCTAATGAAGTTTGTACCAAAAATCTTAGCAACGTCTCTTACTCTTACTGCAGCGTTGAGTGCTGTGAGCTTTCCATCATTGGCAAACTCTCCCTCTTTTCCGCATATTTCAACGACGGGCTATGGTGAAGTGATCGCGACACCGGATATGGCAACATTCTCTGTTAGGGTTGTAGAATCAACAATGACGGCTGAACAAGCTAAAAATACTGTCGATAAAGTCGTAACAGGCTTTCTCAACAAGCTGCAAAAAGCAGGGGTTGATGAGGCTAGCGTACACAGCTCTAACCTGTATTTATCGCCTCAATACCATTATCCGAAAGATGGTAAGCCTGAACTGGTTGGCTACCGTGCTTCACGTAATGTGACGGTTCAAGTTAATGATTTAGCTAACCTAAATGATTATATGGACATTGCTATTGGTCAGGGCATTAATCAGATCGATAACATTCAACTGCAAGTTCGCGACCAAGCTAAGTATCAAGAGCAGGCTCGTTTAGAAGCAATCAAGGATGCAAGATCGAAAGCGAAGTCATTGGCGAGTGGTTTTGAGCGTGATCTAGGTGATGTGTGGCGTGTGGATTATAACGCACAATCTTCACAACCCGTGCTAATGCGTTCAATGGCGATGGATGCAAGAACTGAATCGAACTCTTATGAAGATTCAACGATCACCATTCGTGATCGTGTCAACGTGATCTACCAATTAGAAGAGTAGTGAACGCACCTTAAGAAGGTTTTGGATCATCATGATCTTTTTACCTACCATAGGCCAAATACTAAAAGGCTCTCATAATGAGAGCCTTTTTGTTTTTACTAATATCGAGCTCGATGATTAGTGAAGTAGACGAGCACGGATTGTGCCTTCGATCTCTTTCAATTTAAGCAGAGCTTCTTGTGAACGATCAGCTTCCACATCGATAACCACATAACCCATATCTGCGGCAGTTTGTAGATACTGACCTGCGATGTTGATGCCTTCTTCAGCGAAGATGGTGTTGATTTGAGTCAGAATACCTGGACGGTTCTCGTGGATGTGCAGCAAACGAGAAGTGCCTGTATGTAATGGCAGTGAAACCTCAGGGAAGTTAACACTTGATAGCGTAGAGCCATTATCAGAGTACTTAGCAAGCTTACCTGCAACTTCTACACCGATGTTCTCTTGTGCTTCTTGTGTTGAACCACCAACGTGAGGGGTAAGAATCACGTTATCGAACTGCATCAATGGTGACTCAAATGGGTCAGCATTAGTTTTTGGTTCTGTTGGGAAAACATCGATCGCTGCACCCGCAAGGTGACCAGAATCTAGAGCGCCACATAATGCTGGGATATCAACAACAGTGCCACGAGCGGCGTTGATGAAGATAGAACCAGGCTTCATGCGGTCAAATTCTTCTTTGCCCATCATGTTTTTAGTTTCATTAGTTTCTGGAACATGCAGAGAAATAACATCACACTTGTTCAGAAGATCAGTCATGGTATGGACTTGAGTTGCGTTACCCAAAGACAGCTTGTTCTCGATATCGTAGAAGTAAACACGCATACCAAGGTTTTCAGCAATAATACCCAGCTGAGTACCGATGTGGCCGTAGCCAATAATACCTAAACGCTTACCACGAGCTTCGTAAGAGTTGTCTGCACTCTTTTTCCAGATACCACGGTGAGCAAGAGCATTTTTCTCTGGGATACCGCGAAGCAGTAATAGAACCTGACCTAGAACGAGTTCAGCAACACTTCGAGTGTTTGAGAACGGTGCATTGAAAACAGGGATACCGCGCTTTGCTGCTGCTTGAAGGTTGACTTGGTTAGTACCAATACAGAAACAACCGACTGCAACCAGCTTTTCAGCCGCATCAATAACTTCTTGGGAGATGTTTGTGCGAGAACGGATACCAATGAAGTGAGCATCTTTTACTGCTTCAAGAAGTTCATCTTCAGGTAGCGAGCCTTTGTGGTACTCAATATTTGTGTAACCAGCGGCTTGCAGTACTTCTACAGAAGAAGGGTGAAGACCTTCTAGAAGTAGAATTTTTATTTTTTCTTTTTCCAGTGAAACTTTGGCCATTGTTCTCGTCCTTAAAATGGAAAGGTTGGGCAAATGCGGCGCACGTGCTACAAAATGGCTGAAAGGGGAACAAATTCACCACTTTGTCAGGAGACAAACGTTTTCCCTGTGCGTCTTCTGAACAATAAAGTAACAAAAAAAAAATGTTTTGGGTAAGAAAATTACGGAATAAGACATAATTTTACAGGTATAAAGCAAAAAAAACGGCGCCCTTGGGCACCGTATGTAATGAAGTAACAGAAAAACTCAATCTTCTATTATTTATTCTTCGATTTTTGCACCTTCAGGCGTGCCAGTGATAACTACATCAGCACCACGGTGAGCGAACAGACCAACCGTTACCACACCAGCGATACCATTGATGATATCTTCTAGCTGTTTTGGATTTTCGATCGCCATGCCGTACACATCTAGGATCACGTTGCCGTTATCGGTTGTGCAGCCTTCGCGGTAAACTGGGTCACCACCAAGTTTTACTAATTCACGAGCAACGTATGAACGTGCCATTGGGATAACTTCAACAGGCAGTGGGAATTTACCCAACACATCAACTGCTTTCGTACCATCAACGATACAAATAAACTTGTCTGAGATAGCGGCAACGATTTTTTCACGGGTCAAAGCAGCACCACCGCCTTTGATCATATCGCGTGAACCGTTAATTTCATCCGCGCCATCAACATAGATGTCTAACTTGAATACGTCATTGCACTCAAAAACTTTGATTTCTAGTGCTTCTAGTTTTTCAGTAGAGGCAACAGAGCTTGAAACCGCACCTTTGATTTTGTCTTTCATTGTGCCAAGTGCGTCGATGAAGTGATTTACTGTTGAGCCAGTACCGACACCTACAATGCTGCCTTCTTCAACATATTGAAGTGCTGCCCAGCCAGCTGCTTTTTTCATTTCATCTTGAGTCATGCCATTCTCCGAATAAGGTCTTGCGCTGTGAATTAATCGTTCGCGTATTAAAGTTAACGTTTGTATATCGAGGTTAACGTTTGCGGCGCGATTATAACGCTTTAATGGTTGTTTTCCCATTGCCAAGTTTTACTCGGAGTCACGATTTTAGGTAACGGAATGTCCCAACCTTCAATAGGTAAGCGAACGACATGTTGGCAATCGTGGGCCAAACCAATCGGGGTTGCGCCATTGCCGGTCTCAAACCATCGAGCCAAAGTGCGATCGTAATATCCACCGCCCATTCCTAAGCGATGTCCCTGAGAGTCAAAGCCCACCAATGGTGTGAGAATAAGATCGAGTTGTTGGCATGGTTTGACGAGCAATTGATTCAGCTGAGGTTCAACGATACCGTATTTATTAAGGACGGTCGGTGTGTCTGGAGAATAATGAAGAAATAACAGGTGTCCGGCTGAGAAGGGGTGCAATACCGGTAAATAAGTTTGCTTACCTTGCGCCCATAACCATTCAATTAACGGCTGTGTATCGAGTTCGCCATCGATGGATATATAGAGTGCGATATGCTGAGCAGATTGAACTTCATCAAGCTGAGCGCACTGCTGGACTAAATCTAAACCGGATTGAGTTTGTTGTTCGCCAGATAAGGCATTACGCTTGATACGGATCTGTTTGCGAAATTCGCTGCGTGTGAGCGTCTTCATAAGAAGGGATACCCCAAAGTGCCGTTGAGAATAGATGGCCCTTGAACCAGCGAGTTCAAGGCGGATCAGCAATGATTACCGTAGGCTTCTCGGCGGACCGAGCATGCTCAATAGCACTCAAGTACTAACCCTTAGGGATTGCTTATCGGCTCGGGGACGTGAATCCTCTGACAAACACTCCAGGGTAAATTTTGTGTACGCTATTGCTGTCCGTGCTTAACTTTACTGAGGACATCTGAAAGTGATGTCGTGAGCTGTTCCATTCGCTCGGTCAGTGCGTTTTGTTCGTCGTTTGCTTCAAACTTCTTGGTTTGTAGCTCATAACAAATATTCAGAGCTGCGATCGTTAGCAGCTTCACTTCATTGGTTACCTTAGTACGTTCAGCCATCTCTTTCAATCGATTATCAAGATCGGCCGCCGCTGCAATTAATGACTCCTCTTGCCCTGGAGGACAATTAACTCGAGTCAGTTTTCCTAATATTTCAACGTCTACCGCTTGATTACTCATGATGGATGAACTCTTTAACGCGCTATTTTTAAGGCTGTTGCACTTTCTCATTTTTGAAAAAGAAAAAGAGCAAACACCGCTGAGGAAGCAATCTCCTCTGAGGGAGAAACTATAGGTAAACCGCTATTAAGATTCAAGCTTTTCAGAGTGACTGTTTGTAAATGAGAGCTTGAGCACACAGTAATTCAGCAAATTGAACATTTGGTAGTCAGTCATCCTTCAATTGCTGGGGATCGATGCTTACCAGAATTGGGGTGAAGTGGTACGATTATACTATCGATATAAAGAATAACTGAGCGAGCTACTGATGAGCGAAACTACTTTACCTGACTACCTAACGGTTGCGACTGAACTTCAATCGGCAAGCCTAGCCGTAACACCTGCTGAAATGCATGGTCTGTTAACGGGTATGTTAAGTGGAGGTTTAAACCTTACAGATAAAAGCTGGCAACCACTGATCTTTGATTACACCAATGAAGGCATGGGTTGGCCTGACCGCGTCTTAACGTTAGCTGAAGCTGCATTAAAGGTGACGACCAGCGAAATTACTGGTTCTGGCATGGAGTTATCTATGTTGTTGCCTGATGAAGACGCAAGTGCAAGCCTATTTGACCTTGCTGATGGAGTGTCTGATTGGATTAACCACTTTATCTCTGGTTTGGGTTTAGTGGGCGCTCCGTTAAACAAAGCGTCTGATGGCACCAAAGAAGCCTTGGCTGATCTGGAAGAGATGGCGAAGCTGGGTATTGATGAAGAAGACGACTTAGAAGAGCAAGCACAGCTTCTAGAACACGTTATCGAGCATGTCAAAGCGTGTGCATTAACGATTCATGCTGAGTTTGGTGCTCGTCCATCTGAAGATGCAGCTCCAACCATTCACTAATTCGCTTGCTCGCTTGAGGTTATGATGGCTCAGTATGATGTTGTAATTGCTGGTGGTGCAATGGCGGGGGCAACCTTGGCCCTTGCTCTGAATCACTTAAGTCAAGGCTCTCTGTCTATTGCGGTAGTTGAGCCTTATCAGGTTGATCATCAAGCTCATCCTGGATTCGATTCTCGTTCTATCGCTTTGTCTTATGGCACAGTGCAGATCCTTGACTCTTTGCAGTTGTGGCAATCTATCGCTCCCGTTGCAACCCCGATCAAAGATATTCATGTATCAGATCGAGGTCATGCTGGAATGACGGACATCTACAGTGAAGATCTTGCTGTCGATGCGCTTGGCTACGTGGTTGAGTTGGCAGATGTGGGTCGGATCTATCAGCAGAAATTAGAATCAGAAGCAGCAATTACGATGCTTTGCCCTGAGTCTGTTAGAACCGTTGAACGTGATGAATCGTTAACGACGATTGGGCTGACAAGTGGGCAAACAGTAGCCACTAAGTTATTGGTTGCAGCTGACGGTGCTATCTCAACCTGTTGTCAGCAACTGAATATCCCATTGAGTGAACATGACTTTGAACAAGTTGCTGTGATTGCCAATATCGTTGCTAGTGAACCTCATCAAGGTCGAGCCTTTGAGCGTTTTACCCATCATGGGCCAGTTGCTCTGTTACCGATGAGTGACAATCGTTTATCGCTGGTTTGGTGTCTGCCACCAGAGCAAGCACAGCAAGTCGTCGCTTTAAGCGATGATGAATTTCTTGAGCAGCTGCAGAAAGATTTTGGTTGGCGATTGGGGCGATTGGAAAAAGTGGGCAAGCGTGCGAGCTACCCATTAATTCTTCGTCATCGCCAGCAGAATATTTCTCATCGTTTTGCGATCGTAGGTAATGCTGCTCAAACGCTTCACCCCATTGCGGGCCAAGGTTTTAACCTCGGCATTCGTGATGTCGCTTCTTTGGCTGAAGAGTTATGTAACCAACTGGATGATGTTGGGCGTTACACTGGTCTTGTTAACTTTAGAAAGCGTAGAGAACAAGACAGAGACACTACGATCACGTTGACTTCAAGCCTCGTTCATCTGTTCTCAAATGATTTTATGACCGCTCGTATTGGGCGTAATCTTGGGTTAGCCGTAATCGATAACCTCCCATCTCTTAAAGGTCCACTTTTGCGTCATACGCTTGGCCTAGTAGATAGATAAGGTAAAAAATAATGATGCAAAGTGTTGATATCGCCATTGTTGGCGGTGGCATGGTTGGCCTAGCGCTCGCGGCCGCATTGAAAGACAGTGACTTAAGAGTTGCGGTGATTGAAGGCAAAGCACCCAGTGAAGGGCTTAGTGAATTACCCGATGTGCGAGTGTCGGCACTGAGCCGTTCGAGTGAAGTCATTCTGCGTAACCTAGGGGCATGGCAAGGTATCGAACAAAGACGTGCTGCGCCCTACCAAGCGATGGAAGTATGGGAACAAGACAGTTTTGCTCGCATCGAGTTTGACTCGACACGCTTAGCACAGCCTAACCTAGGCCATATTGTAGAGAACCGCGTAATTCAATTAGCGCTGCTTGATCAGGTTAAGAAACAAGACAATGTCAGCCTATACATGCCAGCTACGTGCAAAACGATGGCGATTGGTGAGAGCGAAGCATGGTTAACGCTAGACAATGGCCAAGCGCTGACCGCTAAATTAGTTGTTGGAGCTGACGGTGCAAACTCTTGGGTTCGCAAACAACAAGATATCCCATTAACGCATTGGGATTACGGCCACAGTGCGATTGTCGCGAACATCAAAACAGCAGAGCCTCACCACAGTGTTGCTCGTCAAATATTCACACCGCAAGGCCCGTTGGCGTTCCTGCCAATGCAACCAACGAATATGAGCTCTATCGTTTGGTCTACGGAACCAAATCGTGCCGAGAAGCTTGTATCCATGTCGGATGCTGATTTCAATAAACAGCTCACGGCTGAATTTGATGCCAAGCTTGGATTGTGCGAAGTGGTTGGTGAGCGTTTTGCCTTCCCGCTGCGCATGCGATACGCACGAGATTTCGCGGTAGAGCGTGTAGCTTTAGTTGGTGATGCTGCTCATACGATTCACCCGTTAGCGGGGCAGGGTGTCAACTTAGGGCTATTAGATGCTGCAAGCTTAGCGCAAGAGCTGTTAACGCTGTGGGCTGCTGGCGAGGACATTGGTACTAAGCGTAACCTTCGTGGCTACGAGCGCTGGAGAAAAGCAGAGGCGGCGAAGATGATTGCGTCTATGCAGGGCTTTAAAGATCTGTTTGAAGGCGACAATCCAGCCAAGAAGCTGATTCGTGGTATCGGTATGAAGCTTGCGGGTCAACTGCCTGGTGCGAAAGATGAAATCATGAAAAGAGCACTCGGCCTATCAGGGAACCTTCCTGATTTAGCAAAACGTCCTGTGACTCACCGATAGTGATTTAATGGTTAAGCTGTTGAACATTAATAACGAATGACTCGTGGCAGAACAAGTTTTCAGCATCATAAGTACTAAAAAAGGGTTGGCATTAATATGCCAACCCTTTTTATTTCGAATTCTTTAGATAATCAGATTAGGCGTATGCACAACGCAGCTTCATGATTTCACTGTTGATCTCTTTCACTGTTTGAAAATGACGTTTCTCTGCTCGCTCCGGTAGTACGAGCTTGCCATTATCAAACTCAAATTTGCCGACGCCGTAAATGTAGATTCGTCCTTTGAAAAGTCGACTTACATGTTTAGCAATCATACCCGGTGTATAGCGCTTAAACAGTCTCATTCTTAATTATCCTTATATTTACCTAGCCTGCATATTATAGAAAAAATCCGTGATAATAATTGTGATAAGCGTGGATTAATATGCAGCAGAGTTGACGTTTATTAGATATTTGTGCTGTTCTAAGCACTTCCTGTAGTAAATATCTATTTTTACGTGAGCTTCTCCTCAAAATAATAGTGAGCAGGGAAACTGCCATGAACTTTCCTGTTCGGTATTAAGCAGTAGAGATGTTACAAGTATAAGAATAGGCGGGATTTTTTTATTTGTGTAATCAAATTGTAAATTTTAGGCATAAAAAAAGCCCGTCTAAAACGGGCGAATAGTCACAGATGCATTACACAAAAGTGGATACTGATGTTACTCAGTGGATTCACTTGTACTGATTTACCTAAAGGCTAGTCAGTAAATTAACAATAACGCAGATTTAACCTTGTGACTACTTATGCTTTTAATTTGATTAAATATTTACTATTAATGTGTTTTTCTTATGACGAACTTCACACAAAATATGTATTTAATGAAAACTTTAAGTGAGGTTTGCGATCAATTACGCCTTAGAGTGGATCATCGACAGATCTCTGCGACGATAGGGGCACACAAAGCCATAAGATCATCGAGATCCAATGCGACGCCAGCCATTCGATCACCAGAGCTGATCGTCACGAAGGCGTTATTCTGAAGAGAAGGATCAAAAATGATCGGCATGTGTCTCTTCAGAGCAAGCGGCCCGACACATCCAGCCTTAAAGCCAGTGATAGCTTCAACATCTTTCAGTGATACGCAGGTCATTCGACGGCAATTCAGTACCGAGCGTACTTTCTTAGGGTCGACAGAGCGATCACCAGCAATACAGGCTAACGCATACTGGTTTCCCATATCCTTGAGCAGGATGCACTTGACCATTTGAGAGGCATCGATGCCTCGTTCTTGCGCTGTCTCTTCGATGCTGGTGGTTGGTTTGCTTTGCATCAGCAGGCGATAATCCACCTGCTGTTGATCCAACCATTGTGTAATCAGAGTTTCCACGTGGTTACTCTTCGTCAAGGCTGTAAGGCAGTGGCAGAATGTTCCACACTTGGTCAGATTGTGCTGTCAATCGAAGCTGAACATCGTCATCAAGGTTGTTTGGTAACACCATCAAACCCATCGCGTGGTTATCAGCAAATTGATACACGTTTAATAGTCGGCCTGCGCCACGCCAGTTTTCACCCACGCTACGTTCTAGTTCAATCGTATTTTCAAGAGACAGTACATCTGAAGTCGTTCCTGAAACAATGCGCATTTCACGCTTGTTCATGCCACGATACTTAGCGCGAGCAACCGTTTCTTGACCTGTGTAGCAGCCTTTTGAAAAGCTGATACCGCCAATCGCTTGCAGGTTAAGTGCTTGAGGAATGTGCTCGTTTTGCTCTGCTTTCGATAGGTTCGGCTGAGCATCAAGAATTTCATGATACTGCCAAAGTGCTTCTGATACTTTTTCTGCTGTGCTGCTTGTTACCAAAGCTTCAGCGGCTTCTTCTGTCACAAGTAGAGCCCAACGGTTGTCAGAGACTTGAACAGCGGTGCCACCAGAGATTACACGCACTTTACCTTGGCTTTCTGAAATCGAGTCAATGTATTGATTAGCTGACGCGCCCATCACACCGATAACAACGTCAGACGTTTGCTCGATATCAACCTTAGAGAATACGGCGTATTTCTTGATTTCAACTAATTCGACTTCAATTGCCGATTTAGGCTGCATGAGTGCGTAGCCACCGTTGTGGTGGAACAAGCGAAAGATACTCCATACCTTTCCTTTCGCATCACAATGCGCACCTAATGTAGATTCATCATTAGGAAGAGTGACGACATCGCACGTAACCTGACCTTGTAGGTACGACTTTTTGTCATCGCCTATCATGGTAATTGCACTCCAATCTGACACGTGTGTCATCATCAGTTCTGGAAGCGATTCATTTTGCGTATGAGCGAGCGGCTGAAATGTGTTTTTCCAATCCATTTTATCTTTCCTAAGAATTTTATTTGGCTCTATGTTAATCCGGTTCTGTTTCTTTGTCAGCCTAGGTTTTTTTGTGAGCTTAGATAGGGACTGTGACTCACATAGTAGTTGCAGAGCGTATGACTTGTTACACTCCGAGAAAGAAAAATTATAGGTGAGGATAGCCAATGTACACTGCAGAGCAGAAAGCACGAATTAAATGGGGTTGCCGTCGCGGCATGTTAGAACTTGATGTAGTCATCATGCCATTTTTTGAAGAGTGTTTTGATTCGTTGCAAGAGCAGGAACAGCGCGAGTTTGTTTCTCTATTAGAGTGTGATGACCCAGATTTGTTTACTTGGGTGATGGGACACGGGCGCAGTGAAAACCTAGGTCATGCATCAATGGTTGATAAAATTGTCGCGCATAACCTCAGCAAGGTTCGTTAGGCTTCAGCTTAACCCTTCATATTCCGCATTATTTGCAAAAGGCACTATTTTTGGGTGCCTTTTGTTTTTCATCGTATTCTCCTCCATCCCTCTTGTTGCCAGTCTCTACTGTTTGTATCTCAT
This sequence comes from Vibrio sp. 14N.309.X.WAT.E.F5, assembly GCF_030397615.1. Classification (NCBI taxonomy): domain Bacteria; kingdom Pseudomonadati; phylum Pseudomonadota; class Gammaproteobacteria; order Vibrionales; family Vibrionaceae; genus Vibrio; species Vibrio sp. 14N.309.X.WAT.E.F5. The sequence goes on from NZ_JAPNXR010000020.1 coordinate 39,792, forward strand.
GATCGCTTTATTCAAAACCGATACGGTTGTGGTTAATGCGGCGCAAGGTTGTTTCGATTACAAGCACGATGGGGAAGTTAGGTTGAATGACCAACATTATGTTCTCAAGACCGTCGATAAGGTTTGGGCGCAATTTTTCGTTAAGCTGAGTTTTGAATGTGGACATTCAGTACTGTTATGGCGAGATAGTTGTGATGAACGTGAGTATCGACATTTTCTGGCAAACCTACAACGAGCCCGCGAGATAAGCTAGAGCATCAAATAAAAGAAAGCGTTAGACAAAAGAAAAGAGAGCACTTGGCTCCCTTTCATTTGATTGCTTTTGGTTAACGTATTAAGCCGCTAATAACTTTTAACCAATGGTTATGATTGGTTTCTCTCTGGTGTGAGAATGGTTGGGCCGCTGTCTTCTGCAAGCTCTGGGTAATCCAACGTATAGTGCAGGCCTCGGCTCTCTTTACGTTGCATCGCACAACGCACCATCAGTTCAGCTACTTGCAATAAGTTACGCAGTTCAAGCAGGTTGTTCGAAACCTTAAAGTAGCTGTAGTACTCATGAGTTTCTTGCTGCAGCATCTGAATACGGCGCATTGCACGTTCTAGACGTTTATCCGTTCGAACAATACCCATGTAATCCCACATGAACAGTCTTAGCTCGTGCCAGTTATGTTGAATGATTACCTCTTCATCACTGTTGGTGACTTGGCTTTCATCCCATGCTGGAAGTTCTGCACACAGTTGAGATTGGTCGATGTTCTCAACGATATCTTTCGCTGCTGCCCATGCGTATACCACACACTCAAGCAATGAGTTTGAAGCCATACGGTTTGCACCGTGCAGGCCGGTGTAGCTCACTTCGCCAATCGCATATAAGTTAGTTAAGTCGGTTTGACCTTGCTTATTCACCATCACACCACCACAAGTGTAGTGGGCAGCCGGAACGATAGGTATTGGCTCTTTGGTCATGTCGATACCCAAATCCATCAAACGCGTGTGGATCATTGGGAAATGCGCGGTAATGAATTCTTCAGGCTTGTGGCTGATGTCGACATACATGCAGTCTGCGCCTAAGCGCTTCATTTCAAAGTCAATCGCACGAGCTACCACATCACGAGGAGCCAGTTCACCACGCTCGTCGAAGTCCTTCATGAATCTTGAACCATCAGGGCGACGTAAATAAGCGCCCTCGCCACGTAATGCTTCTGTCAGAAGGAAGTTACGCGCTTCTGGGTGGAATAGACATGTTGGGTGGAATTGGTTGAATTCGAGGTTTGCGACACGACAACCAGCACGCCAAGCGATAGCAATACCATCACCTGAAGAGACATCCGGGTTTGAAGTGTATTGGTAAACCTTGGAAGCGCCGCCAGTTGCAAGTACCACAAATTTAGCACGCACGGTTTCTACGTGTTCTTGGTTACGGTTCCAGATGTAGGCACCGATAACTTTGTCTTTCGAACCACCGACTTTATCTTCTGTGATTAAATCAAGCGCATTGTGACGCTCAAAGATCTCGATGTTGGGGTGATTATTGACGTTGTCTTGTAGTGAGGTTTGCATCGCCATACCAGTTGCATCGGCAGCGTGCAAAATTCGACGGTGGCTGTGCCCACCTTCACGGGTGAGGTGATATTTAGGTTGGCCTTCGGTGCTGTTCTCATCTTTATCAAATGGAACACCGCCATCAATTAGCCACTGCACACACTCTTTTGCGTTTTCAGCAATGAATTGAACTGTATCTTCTTCACATAGCCCAGCACCAGCAATTTGAGTATCTTCTACGTGAGACTCAATACTGTCTGATTCATCGAATACCGCGGCGATACCACCTTGTGCGTAATACGTCGATCCTTCGCTACGTGGTCCTTTGCTTAATACAATTACTTTTGCATGTTCTGCTACACGTAAGGCTAATGACAAGCCTGCCGCACCACTTCCTACCACTAATACATCACACTGATGTTCACGGTTTGCGTTCATAAAACTTATTAAATCCCGGGCTATAGTAGAGTTGTCCACTCTCAATTGACTCTGTCTTGTTTTAGGAGTTGGGGTAAGACTGTTATAATCCCCGCAGTGCCATCCTAAAACGCTATGCAAAATCAAGATATAGACAGCTATCTAGAAATATTTAATTGCTCAATACCATTGCTTTTGCTCAAGTTTCCCCAAATTAATAGGGATAGCTATTTTTATTACATCACATTGTGAAACAATAATGGCAAATAATTTTAAGAAAGTTGGAACTTTCAGTATTTGGCTTAGTCACAATAGTGCTCTTGTAGACGGTGGTGTCAATACTACATTTCGCATAATTAGTACCCATATCTGCGAAGGTAAGGGTTATAACAATAGGAGTACCCGCTCGAATGAACGAGCAGCTAACCGATCAAGTGTTGATTGAGCGAGTGCAGAGTGGAGATAAGCAGGCATTTAACTTACTAGTGGTTAAGTACCAAAATAAAGTGTGTAACCTTATCTCTCGATACGTGAATAATTCTGGTGATGTACCTGATGTAGCACAAGAAGCTTTTATTAAAGCTTACCGCGCGATACCTAATTTTCGTGGCGAAAGTGCCTTCTATACATGGTTGTACCGAATTGCCGTGAACACCGCTAAAAATCATATTGTTGCTCAGAGCCGCAGGCCGCCAGCAACAGATGTTGATGCAGAAGATGCAGAATATTACGAAACAGGCAGCGCGTTAAAAGAAATATCGAACCCTGAGAACTTAACGCTGTCCAAAGAATTGAAACAGGTCGTTTTTGGTGCGATTGAAGCGTTACCAGAAGACTTAAAAACTGCAATGACGCTGCGTGAGCTCGAAGGTTTGAGCTACGAAGAGATTGCAGAAGTAATGGATTGCCCTGTAGGAACCGTACGTTCGCGTATTTTCCGAGCTCGTGAAGCAGTGGAAAAGAAAATTAAACCTCTTTTACAACGCTAGAACTTGTAATAATTATGGTGAAAATAATGGCTGATAAAGAAAAGCTTTCGACACTCATGGATGGAGAAATGATCGACAAAGCTCTGATTGCAGAGTTGGAGTCTGATCAAGAAAGCATGGATACCTGGCAGAATTACCATTTAATTGGTGATGTAATGCGTGGGGATGCGCCAGAAAGTCAAGGTTGGAACATTGCTAACAGTGTTGCCGCTGCGCTTGAAAGCGAGCCAGCACACGGTTCAATGTCGAACTTGCACCAAGTGAATGTAGAACCTGTTGTTGCTCCAATTGAAGAACAACCGAAACCTCAACAAGCGAAGCGCCAGCTTCCTGCTTGGTTACAACAGTTTGGACAAGTTGCCGTTGCAGCCTGTGTTTCTCTAGCTGTTGTGTTAGGTGTTCAACAATATGGTGGTAGTGACCCAGCAGCACCAGAACAGCTGCCTGTACTCCAGACGATTCCGTTTGCGGGTTCTGCTGAACCAGTAAGCTTAACGCGTGACTCTGTTGAGAAACCAGCATCTGAAGCTAACTTGCAAGAGCAGCGCAAACGCGTTCATGCATTGTTAGAAGATTATGAGTTACAGCTAAGATTAAACAGTGATGCATCGCCAATGCAAGATGCACATCTAGAATCGGACATTGAATGAAGAAAATCCTGGTCAGTGCACTGACACTGTTCAGCTTGATGTCTCCAACGGCCTTTGCAGAGGAAATTACTGCAAAGGCGTTATTGCATCAAATGAACGAGGCCAGTCAGCATCTAAATTACGAACTCTCCTATATTTTGATAAAGAAGAGCAGTATTGAACCTCTGCTTTATCGTCATGCAGTTAACGACGACCAACAACTCGCACACCTTGTTTACTTAAGCGGCCCTGTTCGCGAAGTCATTCGACGTGGCGACGAAGTTAGCTATATAGAACCGGGTACAGAACCATTCACTATCCAGTCTGGCAGTATGGTTGCACCTGTCATTCCTATGATTAACCGAGATATTGACGCGCTCAACGATTACTACGATTTCGTGAAAGTGGGTCGAGCTCGTGAAGCTGGAAGTACCACACAAGTGTTGCGAGTGGTTCCGAAAGATGGGCTTCGCTATTCTTATGTCGTATGGGTTGACGAAAAAACCAATCTTCCTTTACGTGCCGATCTTCTTGATCGTGACGGTGAAGTCTTAGAACAGTACCGCACTATTTCTTACGTGGTGAATGACAAAATTGCAGAGGCGATGGGAGGCTTAAATAGCGCTCAACTGCCGAAAGTACTGTCATTGCCTGAAGGCTTAGTGAGTGAAACAAACTGGGAAGTGTCTTGGATTCCGGAAGGCTTTAAGTCAAAAGAACTCAGTCGTTATCCTATGGCGGCAACCAATAAAATGGTTGAGAGCCAACTGTTCAGTGATGGATTATTCAGTTTCTCGGTGTACGTTGCCGATAAAGATGAACATTCATTGAAAGGTCAGTTGGTGCGTCAAGGACGTCGAACGTTACACAGTTTAGTGAATGGAGACCGCGAGATCTCTGTAGTGGGTGACATACCGCCAGCCACCGCTAAGCGTATTGCTCAATCAATCAAGTTTGCTAATTCGGTTCCAGCGCAATGATGACTGCGCTTGCTACCGTCAGCTCAGTCGAACAAAAAGGTAAGCAATTTTTTGTTCATCTGAGCTGCGAACAACAAACCAGTTGCAGTAGCTGTTCTTCTCAAAAGAGCTGTGGAACCGGTATTGTTACTAAAGCTGTCGGCAATAAATCTTTGTTTTGGCAGCTTAAAACCAAAAGTTTAGTTAAAGCAGGACAAATCGTAGAAATTGGCTTTCCAGAAAAAAGCCTACTTCAGTCAGCGGCGATTGTTTACCTCATTCCACTTTTCATGTTGATGATTGGTGCTGGTTTTGGACAACTCTTGTTACAACCCTTACTCCAAGGGGGCGAGGGCATTGTTATCTTAAGTGCTGCGCTGTTTACTGCTGGTGGTATTGCCTTAGCGAAGCGGTTAGCCAAACCTATGGAAGACAAATCCAAGCAAGAAGTCGTCTTGATTCGAATCCTAGGCGAGCCTCTCGTCTAATTTATGATGCTTCTTGCCCTTAAATTGGGTAGAATCTGCCAACTTGATTGAAATGCCGCCACCAATGCTGACTGTAGATTGGACGCGTCGCGGCTTTCTTATTATCCCTATTCAAAGAGTTTAGTCACACCAAGCCTATGAAGCACATTCGTAATTTTTCGATTATCGCCCACATCGACCACGGTAAGTCGACCCTTTCTGACCGCTTAATCCAAGTTTGTGGAGGGTTAAGTGAACGTGAGATGGCAGCTCAAGTCCTCGATTCTATGGATATAGAACGCGAGCGTGGTATTACAATTAAAGCGCAGAGTGTGACTTTAGATTACAAAGCGAAAGATGGTGAAACTTACCAACTTAACTTTATCGACACTCCAGGACATGTAGATTTCTCTTACGAAGTATCTCGTTCTCTAGCCGCTTGTGAAGGCGCGCTATTGGTTGTGGATGCTGGTCAAGGTGTTGAAGCACAAACTCTAGCAAACTGTTACACCGCGATCGAAATGGAACTGGAAGTAGTGCCAATCTTGAACAAGATTGACTTACCTGCTGCTGAACCTGAGCGTGTTGCTGAAGAAATCGAAGAGATCGTTGGTATCGATGCGATGGAAGCGACTCGTTGTTCTGCAAAAACCGGTATTGGTGTTGACGACGTTCTTGAAAACATCGTAACAGCTATCCCACCACCGGAAGGTGATCCAGAAGCGCCACTACAGGCACTGATCATCGACTCTTGGTTCGATAACTATTTAGGCGTTGTTTCTTTGGTTCGTATCAAGAACGGTAAGCTGAAGAAGAACGACAAGATTCGCGTAATGTCGACAGACCAAGTTTGGGGTGTTGACCGTCTAGGTATCTTCACACCTAAGCAAATCGACACAACTGAGCTAAATACTGGCGAAGTTGGTTGGGTTGTTTGTGGTATTAAAGACATCCTTGGCGCACCTGTTGGTGATACGTTGACGCTTGCAAAAGGCGGCAGCACAGAACGTCTACCTGGTTTCCAAAAAGTGAAGCCTCAGGTATATGCAGGTCTATTCCCAGTATCGTCTGATGACTACGAAAACTTCCGTGACGCACTAGGCAAACTAAGCCTGAACGATGCATCACTGTTCTACGAACCAGAAAGTTCAGCAGCACTTGGCTTTGGTTTCCGTTGTGGCTTCTTAGGAATGCTTCACATGGAGATCATCCAAGAGCGTTTAGAGCGTGAATACGACTTAGACCTAATCACTACGGCACCAACCGTAGTGTACGAAGTTGTAAAAACGGATGGCAGCATTCTTTACGTTGATAGCCCGGCTAAACTGCCTGCGACTAATGATTTAGAAGAAATTCGTGAGCCTATCGCTCGTTGTAATATCCTTGTACCGTCTGACTACCTAGGTAACGTAATTACCTTATGTGTAGAAAAACGTGGTGTTCAAGTTGATATGGTTTACCACGGTAAGCAAGTTGCTGTGACGTACGACCTGCCAATGGCAGAAGTGGTTCTAGACTTCTTCGACCGTTTGAAATCAACATCTCGTGGCTATGCGTCACTGGATTACAACTTCCAACGTTTTGAAGTGTCGAACATGGTTCGTGTAGACGTATTGCTTAATGGCGAAACGGTTGACGCACTGGCTATTATTACACACAAAGACATTGCACAGTCTCGTGGTCGTCTATTGGTTGAGAAGATGAAAGAGTTCATCCCTCGTCAAATGTTCGATATCGCGATTCAAGCAGCGATTGGTAACCACATCATTGCTCGTTCTACAGTGAAACAACTGCGTAAGAACGTAATCGCAAAATGTTACGGTGGTGATATCAGTCGTAAGAAGAAACTTCTTAAGAAACAAAAAGAAGGTAAGAAGCGTATGAAGCAGATCGGTAACGTTGAACTGCCTCAAGAAGCATTCTTAGCGATTCTTCATGTTGGTAAAGACTAACTTTATCCAGCATTAAACGAATAATTGAAAGTGGAAGAGTAGCTCGCTATTCTTTCACTTTCGTTATTTTTAAAGAAATGAAATTTAAGGGATATCAATGGCTAATACATTTTCGCTTATCTTAGTGATCGTAACTCTAGTGACTGGCATTGTATGGGCGTTGGAAAAGTTTGTGTGGGCGAAGAAACGCCAACACAAACTGGCTGACGTTGAAGCACAATCGAATGGCCTAGACGCTGAAACCAGCGCAAAAGTTACGGCTCAGCCTTGGTGGGTTGAGAACAGTGTGTCCATTTTCCCGGTAATTGCATTTGTTTTGATCTTGCGTTCATTCATCTATGAACCGTTTCAAATCCCATCTGGTTCGATGATGCCAACCCTTTTGGTTGGTGATTTCATCTTAGTAGAGAAGTACGCGTACGGTCTAAAAGACCCAGTATGGCGCACTCAATTGGTCGAAACAGGCAAGCCAGAGCGTGGCGACTCAATCGTATTTAAGTACCCACCTCAGCCGAATATCGACTACATCAAACGTGTTGTTGGTATGCCTGGCGACACCATTCGCTACAGCAGCCGCAAAGAGGTCTGCATTCAAGCGAAGGGTACAAGTAGCTGTGAACCAGTGAAACTAAGTCACGTTGAAGAAAGCCAATTTATTCAAGACGGTGTGCCTCTGATTCAGCTAAATGAACAGCTGGGTGACGTGGAGCACCAAATTTTAGTTAACCCATTACGTCGTGATCGTGTGCAAGCATATCAACCCCGCAATGGTGTTAACGAGTGGATCGTTCCAGAAGGCCAATACTTTGTGATGGGTGATAACCGTGACAACAGTGCTGATAGCCGTTACTGGGGCTTTGTCCCTGAAGCAAACCTTGTTGGTAAGGCCGTTGCTATTTGGATCAGCTTCGAATTCGAACGCGGTTCGGACAGTGTACTTCCAACATGGATTCCTACTGGTGTGCGTTTTAATCGCATCGGTGGGATTCACTAATCGATCACATAACACATCGAGAGAGCATGAATTCTCCAATTGATAAACTAGAGAGAAAGATTGGCTATCAGTTTAATGATGCCGATCTTATCCATCTGGCGCTGACTCACCGCAGCGCCGCAGGTAAACATAACGAACGTCTTGAGTTTCTGGGCGATTCAATTTTAAGTTTTGTTATCGCTGATGATCTTTACCACCGTTTCCCTAAGGTAAACGAAGGTGATATGAGCCGCATGCGCGCAACATTAGTACGTGGTCATACATTGGCAGAACTAGGTCGTGAATTCGAACTAGGAGATTACTTAAAATTAGGTCCAGGTGAGTTGAAGAGTGGCGGTTTCCGTCGTGATTCTATTCTAGCGGATGCAGTAGAAGCGATCATCGGTGCTGTCTATTTAGATAGTGATACCGAGGTTGTTCGCCGCATTATTTTAAGCTGGTATCAATCTCGCCTAGAGTCTATTCAGCCTGGTGTATCTCAAAAAGATCCGAAAACTCGCTTACAAGAGTTTTTACAAGGTCGAAGAAATCCCCTACCTGTCTACACAGTGACTAATATTAAAGGTGAAGCACACAACCAAGAGTTTACGGTTGAGTGTGAAGTGGCAGGTGTGGATAAACCTGTTATCGGTAAAGGCACTAGCCGCCGCAAGGCAGAACAAGCGGCTGCTGAAACAGCATTAGAGCAACTAAGCAATGTCTGATAACAATCAAGATTTCGATATCGATGCATTCTTTTCATCTGATAGCAAAAAAACGGGCCTACCGGAAAACCAACACTGTGGCTTCATCGCTATCGTGGGTCGACCAAACGTAGGTAAATCGACGCTTCTGAACCATATTTTGGGTCAGAAAATCTCGATCACATCACGTAAACCTCAGACGACACGTCACCGTATTATGGGCGTAGAAACTGAAGGTGATTACCAAGCGATCTACGTTGATACTCCTGGACTTCACATCGAAGAAAAGCGTGCAATCAACCGTTTGATGAACCGTGCGGCGAACAGCTCACTGAGCGATGTGAACCTAGTATTTTTCCTTGTTGACGGTACTCACTGGACTGACGACGATGAAATGGTACTGAACAAGCTGAGAAAAACAGATTTCCCAGTAGTCCTTTGTATTAACAAAGTAGACAACGTTCAAGACCGTACTGACGTTATGCAACACATGATGGAAGTGTCTAAGAAGATGGACTTCCTTGATGTTGTGCCAATCTCAGCGAAGCAAGGTAAGAATATCGATGTACTGCGTAAGCACGTTCGTAACTCTTTACCAAAAGCGACGCACCACTTCCCTGAAGAGTACGTAACGGATCGCTCACAGCGCTTTATGGCCTCGGAAATCATCCGTGAAAAACTGATGCGATTCACGGGCGAAGAGCTACCTTACTCAGTAACGGTTGAAATCGAGCGTTTTGATTACAACCCAGATAACGATGGTTTCCACATCAACGCTTTGATTCTTGTTGAACGTACTGGTCAGAAGAAGATGGTGATTGGTAAAGCGGGCGAGAAGATCAAAACGATAGGTCGTGAAGCTCGTATCGACATGGAAGAACTATTCGGTCGTAAGGTTTACCTAGAGACTTGGGTTAAAGTTAAGTCTGGTTGGGCTGACGATGAGCGTGCACTTCGCTCGTTAGGCTACATCGACGATCTATAATATATTGAACGTCACTTTCTGATATTAAGAAAGTTGAATTGAATATAAATACAAGAGAGAGTGCGAACTCTCTCTTTTTGTATCTGTAAGAAGGGTAAGTTATTGAGCGAAGGGTTACAGCGATGCTTTGTGTTGCACCGTCGACCATACAGTGAGTCGAGCCTGATTCTGGACGTCTTCAGTGAAGAGTACGGTCGGGTGACGTTGATGTCTAAAGGTGCGCGGAGTAAGCGTTCTAATTTGAAAGGTGCATTGCAACCTTTTACGCCTCTGCTGCTTAAGTGGTCTGGCAATGGTTCAATGAAAACGTTGCGCCAAGCTGAACCTATCAGCTTGGGGCTTCCTCTTGCCGGTATCAATCTGTATTCAGCAATGTACGTCAACGAGTTAGTTGGGCGAGTGTTGATGGCCGAAGTGGCCATGCCCGCATTTTTTCACGACTATCTTCATGCCTTAACAGAACTCGCTCATAATGAGAATCCTGAGCCAGCGCTACGTCGTTTTGAATTGGCTCTACTTTCCGCTATGGGGTATGGCGTCGACTTTTTACACTGTGCGGGTACCGGTGAGCCGATTGATCCGAGCATGACTTATCGTTATCGAGAGCAGAAAGGTTTTATCGCATCGGTACGTCGAGATAACCTAACTTTTATGGGCGATGAACTTATCGCAATCAGTGAACGTAGGTTTGTCACTAAAGAGCAGTTAAAAGCGGCAAAACGCTTTACACGCATAGCCTTAAAGCCGTATCTTGGCGGCAAACCATTAAAAAGTAGAGAGCTATTTATGCCAACAATAGCCCTCTCTAGAGCACGGAGTATTGGAAAATGAGCTCAATCCTTTTAGGCGTTAATATCGATCATATTGCAACACTACGTAATGCACGTGGTACTAAATATCCAGACCCAGTACACGCAGCTGAAATTGCTGAACGTGCTGGTGCTGACGGCATCACTATTCACCTGCGCGAAGATCGCCGTCACATCGTTGACCGTGATGTACGCATTCTTGCTGAGACAATCCAAACTCGCATGAACCTTGAGATGGCCGTGACGGACGAGATGGTTCAAATAGCACTCGATACTAATCCTGAGTTTGTTTGCTTGGTTCCAGAAAAGCGTGAAGAGCTAACGACTGAAGGTGGCTTAGATGTTGCCGGTCAACTAGAGAAGATCAAAGCGGCGACCGAAAAATTGTCGGCTGCGGGTATTAAGGTCTCTCTATTTATTGATGCAGATCGTGAGCAAATTGATGCAGCAAAAGCATGTGGTGCACCGTTTATTGAGCTTCATACTGGTCATTACGCTGATGCGAAAACAGAAGAAGATCAGCAAGACGAGCTTAAAAAGATTGCAGCAGGCGCAAGCTACGCAGATGATCTAGGTATTACAGTCAATGCTGGTCATGGTCTGACTTACCACAACGTAGCACCCATTGCGGCACTCCCTGAGATCTACGAGCTGAACATCGGTCACTCGATCATGGGACGCGCAGTGTTTGATGGTTTGAATAAAGCCGTTGCAGACATGAAAGCAATCATGGAAACAGCACGTAATAACGCTTAACTTTTTAAGTAGTTAAGTAGTTAAGTAGTTAAGTAGTTAAGTAGTTAAGTGGTTAATCAAAAACCAATAGAATCAATAAATCGAAGTTTAATAGTAAGGTAAACATGGCTGTTGTTGGATTAGGTACAGATATCGCAGAAATCGAGCGTGTAGAAAAAGCACTATCACGAAGTGGTGAGGCTTTCGCTAAACGTATTTTGACGGATTCTGAATTTGAAGTATTCCAGCAGCTTAAGCAAAAAGGGCGTTACCTTGCGAAGCGTTTTGCGGCTAAAGAAGCGGCATCGAAAGCGCTCGGTACCGGTATCGCGCTTGGTGTTACCTTTCATGACTTTGAAATATCGAACGATGAGCATGGCAAGCCCGTTTTGAGTTTGCATAAAAAAGCTCAGGAAATCGCACTGGCGAATGGAACAAAGTCGATTCATCTAACGATTTCCGATGAACGCCACTATGCGGTGGCGACGGTATTACTTGAGTCGTAAGCTTTGGACTGAACCATGTGTTTAGTCGTCTGCTTAGACTGCGAGCGAATTGATTAACACTGACCAAATATTCAAGTTAATAAAAGCAGAGCTCATGGCTCTGCTTTTTTATTATCTGAATGCGTTCAATTTACTGCTAACTGTTAACTGCCTTCAACCAACCGCTAACTTTTAACTGTTAATCGGCTGCAAGTAATGAATCGCTGTTGCCTGAACCTTATCTAATTCATCCTGCAATTCAAACAGCTCTGGCTCAATCGCCTCAATGGAAGTACCTGAACGCAACTCTTTCTCTATCGTTGCACATACCGATTTTAGCCTTGGCACGCCGCTGTATGAGCTGCTGCCGTGCATCTTGTGGATGATATGTATCAGTTCTTCAACAGGGAAGTCGTTGTCTTCTATTGCTTTCTCTGCGGCTTCGTAAACCTCAGGAATAAAGTCCACTAACATTCGCAGCATGTCGCGTGCAAGATCCTCTTTGTTAGCGGCTTGCTTCATTGCGGCCTGCCAATCAATGATGATGTTTTTGTGCACGTTCGCTTCTGTTTCTTGTGGCTGGCTATTATCTATCTCAACCGCGACGGCAGGATGTTCAGGGTCTATTTTATTGATATGCTCAACCTCTGAAGCTGGGCTCCAATGAAGCAGAACCTGCTGTAAGACATGCTCTTCGATAGGCTTGGTTAGGTAATCATCCATGCCCGCAGCGAGCAGTCGATCTCGCTCACCCATCATGGCGTGCGCGGTCACCGCGATAATCGGTGTGTTGGCGTTGTTAGCGAGTTTCTTAATGTGCTTACAAGCGGTCACTCCATCCATTTGTGGCATTTGGATATCCATGAAGATGATATCAAATGGTGTGCTAGTCGCTTTGTCGATCGCTTGTTGACCGTTAGTACAGCTGATCACGGTTTCTACTCGCTCTTTCAATAACGCAGTAATCAACTTCAGGTTGGCTGGGTTATCGTCGACCGCCAGTACCGTTAACGGTAGCTTCTCTTCTGAGTGTGTTTCAATCGCTGGTGCAATCAAGGTTGGTGCTTGATTAGAGATCAGAGTTTGTAGCAGTTTCTTACGTGAGAGAGGCTTGGTAATGCACTGAACATCGACCTCTTTCATCAGTTGTTCACCCAATGCAAGTTCGGTACTTGGCGTACCAATAATCACGTTCTGAGCAATCTTCTTCGCACCAATCGCCCAACCACTGACGGTATCAAGTTGGTACTCTTGGTTCGCGGCTAAGTTAAGTAGAACGTAGTCATACGAGGTAGATTCGTCAGGCATAACCGAACGGTACGTTACCACTAAGCCTTCTTGGGTTAGGATCTGCTGAGTAATCGATGCCGCTTGCATGTTCGGCTCGATCAACAGTAACTGTTTGTCTTGTAGGCATTGAGTTTCGATAAGCTCGGTCATTGGCATATCAGTCGTTGATAGCCTTAAGGTAAACCAGAAGGTTGAACCTTGGTGCAGGCGACTAGTGAGACTGATCTCACCGCCCATTTGGCTTACCAATTTCTGTGTGATAACGAGACCAAGGCCTGTACCACCATAACGACGAGAGATACTCGCATCTGCTTGGCTGAAGGCTTGGAATAGCTGAGCCTGTTGACGCTCCGAGATACCAATGCCGGTGTCTCGAACCATGAATTGAAGCTCGATGTTGTCTTCGGTCTGAGAACGAAGTTCAACACTGATATCGATATTGCCACGCTCGGTAAACTTGATTGAGTTACCAACAAGGTTGGTTAGGATCTGCTGAATACGCAGCGGATCACCAACAACGCCTGGTGGCACTTTCGGGTCGATCTTAAGGGTCAGCTCTAGGCCTTTCTCATGAGCGTTGGTGGCTTGAAGGTTCACTACCTCTTCAAGGCTGGCTTGGAATTCAAATGGGATGTTCTCGAGCGCTAATTTACCAGCTTCGAGTTTCGAGAAATCAAGAATATCGTTGATGATGCTGAGCAAGTTATTGGCAGAGCGTTCAATGGTCTGCAAGTAATCGGTTTGGCTGGTCGACAGGTGGGTCTTAAGCATCTGACGAGTAAAGCCAATCACACCGTTGAGCGGCGTTCTTAATTCGTGAGACATGTTAGCCAAGAACTCAGACTTAACACGTGCTGCTTCTTGAGCGCGTTTTTTCGCAATGTCTAACTCTACGTTCTGAATCTCTAATTGCTCTAGGGTCTCACGCAGATCAGACGTGGCTTGGTCGATGCTGTGTTGCATCTCAACGTGATACTCTGATAGCGACACCGCCATCGCGTTGATACCGTTTTTTAGTGAATCTAGCTCACCATGCATCTTGCCTTCGATACGCACATCGAGGTGACCACGTCGAATCCGGTCAACCATGTTTTTCATGTGCGTGATCGGTTGAGTTACATCGTGCATTAAGCGGAACGCAAACACACCCGATAAACCAAGTCCCAGAATCAACACCAAGAAAGCAGAAAACACCTCTTGATACTGCTGTAATCGCAATGAAGATAAGTCGAGCTCAATTGCGATATAGCCAATGGCTTGGTTCGCTTGCGATTGCCCGTTGGCTGAGTTGATGTATTGCCCCTCAGCGATGATGGGCGTCCTGAGAATCAGCGTGTTATCGAGCAGGTTCGAAGAGCTCAAATGCGGTATCGGTTTATCTTTGGGATAAGTGAGGCTTTCAAAATCGGGATGGAAGTTTGAGGTTACGAACAACTCATGGCGATCATCAAATACCGCGATACTGCGCACAAGGTTAGAGTTTTTTCGATGCGCATAGCTGATGAGCTGGCGAACAGACTCTCGGCTTTCGAGTTGCATGCCAGATGCGCTCGCAATCGCAAGCGGTTCTATAATGCTAGTACCAGTGTTAACCACCTGACCCTCAAGGTCTTGATAGCGGTTAAATGAGAAAAATGCACTCAATAGCAGCCCAATAATTAGGGTTGGAGCTAGAGTTAAGGTAATTACACGGGCTCTTAAGCCATATCTGGTCATGTTCTTTAATTACATCGAGGTCTGGATATGGGAAAATAACGCGCACAATGGCGGTTAAGTGAACGGTAAGCTTAATCAAAGCCGTGACGTTCGACAATGATTCCAAGGCATAATAGTGAGTCCTGGATACAAATTACTTATTAAAAGATACATTAGGCACAAGCAATGGCACGTTTTTTTCAACCAAAAAAGAAAACTCAATTCGAGACCAAGCACCAATCGGTTTTGGTTGAACGAATGGATCACAATGGGGCAGGGATTGCTTATCAGAAGAATAAGCCCGTTTTCATTGATGGTGCATTGCCGGGTGAGCAGGTTGTTATTCAGCTCGTCGAGAGTAAGAGTAAATTTGCGCGAGCAAAACTGATTAAATTACTGGAGCCAAGCGAACTGCGTTTGAAGCCTTTCTGTAAACATTTTAATCAGTGCGGTGGCTGTCATCTCCAGCACCTTGGCTACTCTTCTCAGGTAGAACATAAAGCGCAGTCTTTGAGCCATCTGATGAGCCAATATCAAACGGATAAAACCGATGTTGTTGAACCGATTATTGGTGATGAAACAGGTTATCGTCGCCGTGCGCGCATCAGCTTATTTGTCGATAAAAAGACACAGCAGCTTCAATTTGGTTTCCGTAAAAAGCAAAGCAAGCAGATTGAAAATATTACCGATTGTGCGGTGCTTGACCCTCGTCTCAATATCTTGCTGCCAAAGCTGAAAAGTTTACTGAATACTTTCAGCAACCTTACTTCTTTAGGACACGTTGAATTAGTGATCGGGGATACTGGTCCAGTCATGGTGCTACGCCACCTTAAGCCTTTGGTTGAAAAAGATGAGCAATCTTTGATTGAGTTGGCTCAGGCAGAAGGCGCTACGCTGTATTCTATGCCAGAAACTGACAAGTTGATTCGTTTAATGGGTGATACGCCAAGCTATAGCGAAACCGGCGTAACCTTACCTTTTGAGCCAAACCACTTCATTCAAGTGAATCAAAAGGTCAATCAGCAGATGGTAACTCAAGCGATTGAATGGTTAGAGCCTCAAGCCGATGAGCGAGTGCTCGACCTGTTTTGTGGCTTGGGCAACTTCAGTCTGCCTATCGCACAACAATCTGCGTTTGTGGTGGGGGTTGAAGGTGTCGATGAAATGGTTCAGCAGGCAACGTCTAACGCAGCTTTGAATCAATTAAGCAATACAGAGTTCTACCAAGCGAACCTTGAGGAAGAGCTGTCTTCACAACCTTGGGCAAAAGAAAGATTTGATAAAATCCTGCTCGATCCTGCTCGTGCTGGAGCGAGTGGGATCGTTGATCAAATTTCAGGCTTAGGAGCGAAGCGTGTGGTTTATGTTTCGTGTAATCCTGCTACTCTAGCTAGAGATTCAGAGAGCTTAGAAAAACAAGGCTACCAATTGGCTAAGCTAGGCATGTTGGACATGTTCCCTCATACCAGTCATCTCGAATCGATGGCTCTCTTTATCAAGGCTTAGAAGCCCTTAAATAAGGCTTAAAAATGTATTACAAAGGTGCGGGGCAGCTTGCACCGATATCAATATGAGTCGAACTAACGTGGAACCAGTTAGTCATATTGAATTGGGTATAAAACATAATAACTAGGAAGGCATGATGGTTGCGGTACGAAGCGCACATTTAAACCCAAGCGAACAGTTTGAGCTAGATAATTGGATTGCGTCACTGAATCAAGACGCAAAAACCTCGAATAAACTGACCAAAGTTTATCGTCACTGTGAAGAGCTATTAAAAGATCACGAGCAAGGTGAACTTTTGCTTTGGCGTGGGCGAGAGATGATCGAAATCTTGGTCACCTTGTCGATGGATCGCGCTACTTTAGTGGCGGCACAACTTTTCCCTGTTGTATCAAGCGGTGTTTTTGAGCGTGAAGCGTTTGAAGAAAGTTACGGAAAGGAAACCGTAAAGCTGATTGATGGCGTGGAAGAAATGGCGGCTTTGGGCCAGCTAAATGTCACCCTTGAAGGCAGTGCAGCCTCGGGTCAAGTCGATAATGTTCGACGAATGCTATTGGCAATGGTGGATGATTTCCGCTGCGTAGTCATCAAACTAGCAGAGCGAATTTGTAACCTCATAGAAGTGAAAAAGGCCCCTGATGCTGTGCGCCGTGCGGCAGCAAAAGAGTGTGCCAACATCTATGCGCCTCTTGCAAACCGTTTAGGTATTGGTCAGCTAAAGTGGGAAATTGAAGATTACGCTTTCCGCTACCAACAACCTGATACATACAAGCAGATTGCTAAACAGCTGTCTGAGCGCCGTATTGTGCGCGAACAATACATCACCGACTTTGTTGATGATCTCACGTCAGAAATGAACCGTTCAAGCATCAATGCTGAAGTCAGCGGTCGACCAAAACACATCTACAGTATCTGGCGCAAAATGCAGAAAAAAGGCTTAGAGTTTGATGAGCTTTTTGACGTGCGTGCAGTGCGTATTATCGCGGACCAGCTGCAAGACTGTTATGCCGGCTTAGGTGTGGTTCACACCAAATATAAACATCTACCTAGTGAATTTGATGACTACGTGGCGAATCCTAAGCCGAATGGTTATCAGTCGATTCATACCGTAGTTCTTGGCCCTGAAGGCAAGACCATTGAAATTCAGATTCGTACCAAGCAGATGCATGAAGACTCTGAATTGGGCGTTGCTGCGCACTGGAAATACAAAGAAGGTGCATCTAGCGGCGTACGCAGTGGCTACGATGAGAAAATCACTTGGTTGCGTAAGCTTATCGACTGGCAAGAAGAGATGTCGGATTCTGGCGAAATGCTGGATGAAGTACGTAGCCAAGTCTTTGATGATCGTGTCTATGCCTTTACACCACGCGGTGATGTGGTCGATTTACCAATGGGTGCAACACCGTTGGACTTTGCTTACCACATCCACTCGATGGTTGGACACCGTTGTATCGGTGCCAAAGTCGCAGGTCGAATCGTTCCGTTTACTCATAAATTAGCGATGGGCGATCAAGTTGAGATCATCACTCAAAAAGAACCGAATCCATCACGCGATTGGCTAAATCCGACGACAGGCTTTGTTCATTCCAGTCGAGCTCGAGCAAAAATTAACGCTTGGTTCCGCGCTCAGAGTCGTGAGAAAAACCTCGAAGCGGGACGAGATATCTTAGAAGTCGAGCTAGGCAGAGTCGGCGCCACACTGAAAGATGCTGAGCAATACGCGCTGAAACGATTCAACGTCAACACTCCAGATGAATTATATGCGGGTATTGGTAGCGGCGATTTGCGTATCAACCAAGTCGTTAATCACATCAATGCTTTGGTCAATAAACCAACGGCGGAAGAAGAAGACAAAAAAGCGCTAGAGAAGTTGCTTGAGTCTGACAATAAGCCAGCGCATCAGAGCCGTCCGAAAAAGGATGCTGTTGTTGTTGAAGGTGTCGATAACCTAATGACCCACTTGGCTCGTTGTTGTCAGCCTATCCCGGGCGATGTGATCAAAGGTTACATTACTCAAGGGCGTGGTATTTCAGTACACCGCAGCGATTGCGAACAGTTGAGTGAACTTAATCTGCATGCTCCCGAACGTATCATTGACACTGTGTGGGGCGATGGTTTTGTAGGCTCGTATATTTTAACGCTGCGTGTAGAGGCGCTAGAACGTACCGGCTTGTTGAAAGACATCACATCCTTGTTCTTGAACGAAAAAGTCAGTGTGACGACAATGAAGAGCCGTATTGACTATAAACGTCAGCTGTCGGTGATGGATTTCGATTTGGAAGTGACCAACATTGAAATTTTGAGTCGAGTAACGAGCCGAGTAGAACAAATCAAAGATGTCATGTCGGTTAAACGCCTAGGCTAACTTTCACGTTGCATTAGTCACTTTTACTGCGTTAACTGCGCTTTCTTGTTCCATCACATAGGCGAGCTATGCTCAGGAATCGCGAAAGCTTGTTGCCTTGTTAAAGTAACAACTGCTTAGTGAAAGATGCGTAATTTAGATAATTAGACAGTATCAACAAAGGTGAGTGGTTTTGGCTGCTCACCTTTTTTAGTATCAGTACCTTTTAGTTTTAGAAGACGTTATAAATTTAAAAATCAAAGACAGTGAATAGGAAGAAAACGATGAATCACCCGATTGAACAACTTGAACAGATTATGACTAAGCTGCGCGATCCTGAAGGTGGCTGTCCTTGGGATTTGAAACAAAATTTTGAAACAATTGTGCCGCATACTATCGAAGAGACCTACGAGGTGGTGGACGCGATTCACAATAAAGATTGGCCAAACCTACAAGAAGAGTTGGGTGACCTGTTGTTTCAGGTGATTTTCTACAGTCAATTAGCAAAAGAGCAGGGCTTGTTTGAGTTCTCTGATGTGGTCGACGGTATTAATGAGAAGCTGACGCGCCGTCATCCACACGTATTTTCTGATACAGAGTTTGCTAGTGATGAAGAAATTAATGCCAATTGGGAAGCTGAAAAAGCCAAAGAGAAAGCACAGGCAGGCAAAACTCAAGAAAGTATTCTAGACTCAATACCAAACTCTCTACCTGCACTTTCGCGTGCTACAAAAATTCAAAAGCAAGTCGCGAAATTTGGCTTTGATTGGGACTCTATTGGCCCAGTCGCCGACAAGGTTTTAGAGGAAGTTGATGAGGTGCTAGAAGAAGCGCTTCAAGTAACGCCAAACGAAGATTTAGTTGAAGAAGAACTGGGTGATTTGTTGTTTGCTACCGTCAATTTAGTGCGACATTTAGGTAAAAATCCAGAAACGGCTCTCAATAAAGCCAATCTGAAATTTTCACGCCGCTTTAAAGGTGTGGAACAAAAAGTTCGTCAGCAAGATAAAATTTTGACCGACTTTTCTCTACAACAGCTTGATTCCATGTGGGATGAAGTCAAAGTGGCGGAGAAAAGATCATCAAAGCTTTTATCATGAATTGATTTGAAGCAAAAAATAAAAAATTGCAGTGTGATAGATTTCACGTTGTGGCGATAAGGGGCTTCTGGTATATTTTCATCCCGTCCAGAAGTAATCCATTTCCCTCATTCAACCAATTTCAGGTTAAACATGACGACAAATTACATTTTTGTTACTGGCGGGGTTGTATCCTCTCTAGGTAAAGGTATTGCAGCAGCATCTCTTGCGGCTATTTTAGAAGCTCGTGGTCTTAAAGTGACTATGATGAAGCTTGACCCTTACATCAACGTTGATCCAGGCACTATGAGCCCGACTCAACACGGTGAAGTGTTCGTTACGGAAGATGGCGCTGAAACAGACCTTGACCTTGGTCACTATGAGCGATTCATTCGCACCAAGATGACTAAGCGTAACAACTTCACAGCAGGTCGTGTTTATGCTGACGTTCTACGTAATGAACGTCGTGGTGACTACCTAGGTGCAACAATCCAGGTTATCCCTCACATCACTAACTCTATCAAAGAACGCGTAATCTCTGGTGCTAAAGGCCACGATATCGCGCTTGTTGAAGTTGGTGGTACTGTAGGTGATATTGAATCTCTACCATTCATGGAAGCGATTCGTCAGTTAGCAGTAGAACTAGGCCGTGAACGCGCAATGTTCATGCACCTTACTCTAGTGCCATACCTAGCAGCAGCGGGTGAAGTGAAAACTAAGCCAACGCAACACTCTGTAAAAGAGCTACTGTCTATCGGTATTCAACCTGACATCCTAGTTTGTCGTTCAGATCGTGTTATCCCAGCAAACGAACGTAAGAAAATTGCTCTTTTCTGTAATGTACAAGAAAAAGCAGTTATCTCTATGAAAGACGTAGATTCAATCTACAAGATCCCACAATTAATCCGTGCTCAAGGCATTGATGATCTTGTATGTACGCGTTTCGGTATCAATGCACCAGAAGCTGATCTGTCTGAGTGGGAACAAGTAATTTACGAAGAAGCTAACCCAACGGGTGAAGTGACGATTGGTATGGTTGGTAAGTACATTGAACTGCCTGACGCATACAAATCAGTAAATGAAGCGCTGAAACACGCAGGCTTGAAAAACCGCCTAAGTGTCACAATTAAATATGTAGATTCACAAGATGTTGAATCTAAAGGCACAGAAATTCTACAAGACCTAGATGCAATCCTAGTTCCTGGTGGCTTTGGCGACCGTGGTGTTGAAGGTAAGATCCTTGCTGCACAATACGCTCGTGAAAACAAAGTACCTTACTTAGGTATCTGTCTAGGTATGCAAGTTGCTCTTATTGAGTACGCTCGTAACGTTGCGAAGATGGAAGGTGCACACTCTTCTGAATTCTGCAAAGAAACTAAATACCCTGTTGTTGGCCTAATCACTGAGTGGATTGACGGCGAAGGTAAAGTTGAAGAGCGTACTGAGAAATCAGACCTAGGCGGCACAATGCGTCTTGGTTCACAGCTTTGTCACCTAGCGAAAGGGACGAAAGCTTACGAATTATACGGTAGCGCGACGATCCATGAACGTCACCGTCACCGTTACGAAGTGAACAACAATCTTCGTCCACAAATCGAAAAAGCGGGCCTAAAAGTATCGGGTCTGTCTGCGGACAAGAAACTGGTTGAAGTTATTGAGAACCCGAACCACCCATGGTTTGTTGCTGCTCAGTTCCACCCAGAGTTCACTTCAACACCTCGCGATGGTCACCCATTGTTTGCAGGTTTCGTTAAAGCGGCTGGCGAATTCCAGCGCGGCGAATTAGAAAAGTAAAAAGGAATCCAGGTAGCTGCGTAAGTTGTGCTGCTACCTTTAAATTTGACATTTATATATTCAACGAGAAGGAAACATTCAATGTCTAAGATCGTTAAAGTTCTAGGTCGTGAAATCATCGATTCACGTGGTAACCCAACTGTAGAAGCTGAAGTACACCTAGAAGGCGGTTTCGTAGGTATGGCTGCTGCTCCATCTGGCGCATCTACTGGTTCTCGCGAAGCTCTTGAGCTACGTGACGGCGACAAATCACGTTTCCTGGGTAAAGGTGTTCTTAAAGCAATTGAAGCTGTAAACGGCCCAATCGCTGACGCTCTAGTTGGTAAAGACGCTAAAGCACAAGCTGACGTTGACCAAGTTATGCTTGATCTAGACGGTACTGAGAACAAGTCTAAGTTTGGCGCTAACGCTATCCTTGCTGTTTCTCTAGCTAACGCAAAAGCTGCTGCTGCTGCGAAAGGCATGCCTCTATACGAGCACATTGCTGAGCTAAACGGTACTGCTGGTCAGTTCTCTATGCCTCTACCAATGATGAACATCATCAACGGTGGCGAGCACGCTGATAACAACGTTGACATCCAAGAGTTCATGATCCAACCAGTTGGCGCTAAAACTCTTAAAGAAGGTCTGCGTATCGGCGCTGAAGTATTCCACAACCTAGCTAAAGTTCTTAAGTCTAAAGGCTACAGCACTGCAGTTGGTGATGAAGGTGGTTTCGCTCCTAACCTTAAATCTAACGCTGAAGCTCTAGAAGTTATCGCAGAAGCTGTTGCAGCTGCTGGTTACGAACTAGGTAAAGACGTTACTCTTGCTATGGACTGTGCAGCATCTGAGTTCTTCGACAAAGAAGCTGGCATCTACAACATGAAGGGCGAAGGTAAAACTTTCACTTCTGAAGAGTTCAACCACTACCTAGCTGAACTTGCTAACAACTTCCCAATCGTTTCTATTGAAGACGGTCTTGACGAGTCAGATTGGGATGGCTTCAAGCACCAAACTGAACTTCTAGGCGACAAGCTTCAAATCGTTGGTGACGATCTTTTCGTTACAAACACTAAGATTCTTGCTGAAGGTATCGAGAAAGGCGTAGCTAACTCTATCCTTATCAAGTTCAACCAAATCGGTTCTCTAACAGAGACTCTAGCTGCTATCAAGATGGCTAAAGACGCTGGCTACACTGCAGTAATCTCTCACCGTTCTGGCGAAACTGAAGATGCAACTATCGCTGATCTAGCGGTAGGTACAGCTGCAGGTCAAATCAAAACTGGTTCTATGAGCCGTTCTGACCGTGTTGCTAAGTACAACCAACTTATCCGTATCGAAGAAGCTCTAGGTTCTAAAGCTCCTTTCAACGGCCTTAAAGAAGTTAAAGGTCAATAATTCCTAGCGAATTATTAATCTAAGCTTTTGAAAACGCTCTACTTCGGTAGGGCGTTTTTTTTTGCTTAAAATACGTCATTCCCTAGACTGACGAAGGAAGGAGTAGGGAACTTCATTGTTACCACTCACTATTCTGTCCAATAACTCCCAGACTTATTGATTCCCTGACACCACATATCTCGCACCAATAAGCTCATTATGGTATATATGTGCCTTATTCTAGTTCCTTCTTTTTCAACCGGCGAAAGGTGTTATGCGAATTTTTGCTTTAGTACTGCTCATAGTGTTTGGCTGGCTACAACACACACTGTGGCTCGGTAAAAATGGTATTTCTGATTACTACGGTGTGAACAACGAAATCCAAGTTCAGCAGCAAGTAAATGAAAAGCTTCATCTTCGTAATGCTGAGATGTTTGCGGAAATTGACGATCTACGCCAAGGCTTAGACGCGATTGAAGAGCGCGCACGTCATGAGCTTGGAATGGTGAAAGAAGGCGAAACGTTTTATCGTATTATTGGTGAGGAATCTCATTAATGTCGAACCAACTTCAAAGCGTTATTGCAGTGGTCCCCGCTGCGGGCGTCGGCAGCCGAATGAAGGCCGACCGTCCCAAACAATATCTTCAAATTCACGGTAAAACGATTTTAGAGCACACCGTTGAGAAACTGTTGTCTCACCCTCAGGTGTCTAAGATCGTGGTAGCGGTCAGTGATGATGATCCTTATTACCCTGAATTACCGCTTAACCTTAATCCACAGGTGATCAGAGTGTCCGGCGGGACGGAACGAGCCGATTCGGTGCTTTCTGCTTTGGACTATATTGCCCAACAGCAACTCAGTGATTGGGTGATGGTGCATGATGCCGCTAGGCCTTGTATCCAATTGAGCGATATCGACAAACTGATCTCTGGTGCTATGACCCATGATGTTGGCGCGATTTTAGCTGCGCCTGTTCGCGATACAATGAAACGCGGTGCTCAAGGACAAATTGAACACACGGTCGATCGCGTCGATCTCTGGCATGCGCTTACCCCTCAGATGTTCCGAGCTAAGCCTTTACGGAAAGTCTTGAGTGAAGCCTTGCAACAAGGTGTTTCAATTACCGATGAAGCGTCTGCGTTTGAGTGGAAAGGTTTATCGCCAGCACTGATTGCTGGGCGTTCAGATAATTTTAAGATTACTCAGCCTGAAGATTTGGCTTTGGCTGAGTTCTATTTAAGTCAGAATAAGGAATAATGATGATTCGTATTGGCCATGGCTTTGATGTACACAAATTTGGTGGTGCAGGCCCGGTAATTATTGGTGGCGTGAGCGTCCCTTATGAACAAGGTCTTATCGCACACTCAGACGGTGATGTTGCCCTGCACGCATTGTGTGATGCTTTACTGGGTTCAATTGCAGCGGGTGATATTGGTCGTCATTTCCCTGATACGGATGATGAATGGAAAGGCGCAGATAGCCGCGAATTACTTAAAGATGTTTACCGTCGAGTAAAAGAGCAAGGTTATGTGATTGGTAATGCTGATATTACTATCATGGCGCAAGCTCCAAAGATGGCTCCTCATATAGACTCTATGTGTCAAGCCATTGCTCAAGATTTAGAAACAAGCATTAGCAATGTGAATGTAAAAGCCACGACTACTGAGCGTTTAGGTTTTACAGGTCGCAAAGAGGGCATCGCATGTGAAGCGGTGGTCCTAATTACTAAAAGTGCGTAAGCACCAACACGAAAAGAACAGCATGTCAGATATTTTATCTTCATTGGCTTACCTAAACGGTAAACCAACTGCGAAAGCAAAACTAAAAGCAAAAGCCGAACACTTTGTCGTTAATGAAGACTTGGGTTTTGAGTTTACTGGTGAAGGCGAGCACCTAATGGTGCGTATTCGTAAAACTGGTGAGAACACGAGCTTCGTAGCAAACGAGCTGGCTAAAGCGTGTGGTGTTAAGTCGAAAGACGTGAGCTGGGCTGGTTTGAAAGACCGTCATGCTGTGACAGAACAGTGGTTGAGCGTGCATCTACCAAAAGGTGAGCCTGACTTTTCTGCTTTTCTCGCACAATACCCAAGCATTGAGATCTTGGCGACAGCGCGTCACAACAAAAAGTTGCGTCCAGGCGATTTAATTGGCAACCAATTTGAACTGACTTTGTCTGAAGTAACGGACTGCGATGATGTGGTAAAGCGTTTAGAAAAAGTTGCTCAGGTAGGCGTGCCAAATTACTTCGGTGCTCAGCGCTTCGGTAATGAAGGTAACAACTTATCTGAAGCTCGTCGTTGGGGTCGTGAAAACGTTCGCACGCGTAATCAAAATAAGCGCAGCTTGTACCTCTCTGCTGCTCGTTCTTGGATCTACAACTTAATCCTTTCTGACCGTATTGAGCAAGATGCGTTTGCGTCGGCATTGGTTGGCGATATCGTCGTTAAAGACGGCGCTCAATTAGCTGTGACGGCAGATAATATCGATACGGTAAATCAAGATATCGCGAACGGTTCTGCGTTTATTACCGTTGCTTTGGCTGGAGATAATGCGTTACCGACGACTGATGTGTCTCAAGCTCTAGAGCAGAAACACCTTGATGCTGAACCGGATCTAATGGCGCTTATTTGTGGTAACCGTATGCGCCATGATCGCCGTGAAGCTTCGTTGAAGCCGATGGGGTTAACTTGGGAAGTGAACGAAGATAATGTCACTCTTAAGTTCTCTCTCGATGCAGGTTGTTTCGCAACCGCTATTGTTCGTGAATTGGTTGAAGAAGTTCACGTAGAGAGAAGCTACGAGCAATAACGATTCTGCTTGGAGCGAAGTCACTTGATATCGGAAATTAAGTGACTTGGCATTGGAACAAAAGAAAGGATACAAGATGAAGATTTTACTCAGCAACGATGATGGTGTGCATGCTCAAGGTATTCATGAGCTGGCCAATGAATTACGTGATCTTGCTGAAATTATCATTGTGGCACCTGACCGTAATCGCTCGGGTGCTTCAAATTCATTAACTTTAGAACAGCCTTTACGTGTTCAAGAAATTACCGAAGATACATATTCGGTACAAGGAACACCGACCGACTGTGTACACTTTGCGTTAAATGAACTGCTAAAAAATGATATGCCCGATCTGGTATTAACGGGTATTAATCACGGTGCTAACCTAGGTGATGATGTGCTTTATTCAGGCACTGTGGCAGCAGCCATGGAAGGGCACTTTTTAGGCGTTCAATCGGTGGCGTTTTCTCTGGTGGGTAAAAAACATTTTAAGACAGCGGCGGCCATTGCTCGTCGTATCGTCGAACAACATTTAGCAAACCCAATCCCAACCAATCGCCTGTTAAACGTCAATATCCCTGATTTAGCTTTAGATCAGTTGTCTGGCACTCAGGTGACTCGCCTAGGTGCTCGTCATCATGCTGAAGATATGATTAAGCAAAAAGATCCACGTGGTCATGATATTTATTGGCTTGGTCCTCCAGGTAAAGAACAAGATGCCGGTGAAGGTACCGACTTTTACGCTATTGAGCATGGCTTTGTGTCGGTAACACCGTTACAAGTTGACCTGACAGCGCATGAGTCGCTAGGTGCGATGACAGCATGGTTAGGGGAGAAGTAAGTGAGTAATCCCCAAGCAGAGCGCTTAGTTACTTTTCTGATTGAAAATGGTATTCAGGAGCAAAAGGTTCTTGATGCTATTTATCAACTGCCTAGAGAGAGCTTTTTATCACAGGCGATGTATCATCAAGCCTATGATAATAATGCGCTTCCTATCGGACAGGGCCAGACGATTTCTCAGCCGTACATTGTCGCTAAGATGACAGAGTTGCTAGAATTACAGCAAAATAGCCGTGTTTTAGAAATCGGCACGGGTTCTGGCTATCAAACAGCGGTCTTGGCTCAACTGGTCGATCATGTTTATTCGGTTGAAAGAATTAAATCATTGCAATGGGATGCTAAACGTCGTCTCAAACAGCTCGATTTCTACAACATATCAACCAAGCATGGTGATGGTTGGCAAGGCTGGGCAGCAAAGGCGCCTTTTGATGCCATTATTGTAACAGCAGCAGCGGAGTCGATCCCTCAAGCACTCCTGCAGCAGTTAAAAGATGGTGGTCGCTTGTTGATTCCTGTTGGTGATGATGAGCAACAGTTGCTGAAAATTGTTCGTCATGGTGATGAGTTCTTATCCAGCGTGATTGAAATGGTAAGGTTTGTACCTCTTGTTCCTGGTGAGCTAGCTTAATAACAAGACTAATGGTGTAGGTGGATAGAGAGTCGATGCGTTCGAAGGTTTTTAAAGGAAGTACTTTGTTACTTAGCTGTGCACTTGTTGGGTGTGCGGCTAACTCGCCTGCGCCAGTTTCTAGCCTAAACAAAAATTACTCATCGATCGATCGTGGTAGTTATCGTGGCAGTTACTATGAAGTCAAAAAAGGCGATACCCTTTATTTCATTGCTTATGTCACCAATAAAGACGTTAAAGACCTTGTGAGTTATAACAACCTCGCAGCACCTTACACTATTCATCCCGGACAGAAGCTTAAGTTATGGCGTCCTAGCTATAGCGCGCCAGCGTATGGTAAATCAACAGTCGTTGCAGCAGCTGTGGTTGCTCCTGCAGCCGCGGCCACGACTGCGTCTGCGAGCAGTAAGCCTAAAAGCACGCCAGTAAAGAGTAAAAACTCTAATTCTAAGCCGGCGCAAACTTCCGCCAAACCGGTGAAAAAAGATCCACCAAAGAAGGTTGAACAATCCAAATCAAAGGAGTATGTTGGGTCTAAAGGTAAACAGAATGTTACACCGTCCACCAAACCAACAAGTGATAAAGTATCCAAATGGTTATGGCCAACTAAAGGGAGAGTAATCAAGAATTTCTCTGTAGGCGAACAAGGAAATAAAGGCATAGACATAGCAGGACAGCGAGGTCAGCCAATAGTATCTACTGCAGGGGGAACGGTTGTTTATTCGGGTAATGCACTACGAGGCTACGGCAATCTAGTGATTGTGAAGCACAATGATAATTACTTAAGTGCATACGCGCATAACGACCGACTATTAGTATCTGAAGGGCAAAGTGTGAAACCAGGGCAGAAGATTGCAACAATGGGAAGCTCTGGAGCCAGCAGTGTTAGGCTGCACTTTGAGATTCGTTACCAAGGTAAATCCGTTAATCCAAAACGATATTTACCTTAAATACAGTATGCAAAATTACGTATTGTATGGAGTGACACAGTCATTTAGCGACATATGAAGTTGTAATGTCATGCTAATTTCGCCAGGGGGAGGCGTTATGAGTATAAGCAATGCAGTAACCAAAGAAGAGTTCGATCTTAACCAAGCAACCACGGAACCGGAAGCTCTTGGAAAAGCAAAACGAACAGTCAAAAAGAAAGCCGAAACGAAAGAAGAGACTGAAGTTACATCTAAGAGTTTAGATGCTACTCAACTCTACTTAGGCGAAATCGGTTTCTCACCACTATTAACCGCTGAAGAAGAAGTGCTTTATGCACGTCGAGCTCTACGCGGTGATGAAGCAGCACGTAAACGCATGATCGAAAGTAACCTGCGTTTGGTGGTAAAAATTTCTCGTCGTTATAGCAACCGTGGTCTTGCACTTCTCGATCTTATTGAAGAAGGCAACCTAGGTTTGATTCGCGCCGTAGAGAAGTTTGATCCAGAGCGTGGCTTCCGCTTCTCAACTTACGCGACATGGTGGATTCGTCAAACCATTGAACGTGCGCTAATGAATCAGACTCGCACCATCCGTTTGCCAATTCATGTTGTGAAAGAGCTGAACATCTACCTGCGTACGGCACGAGAGTTATCACAAAAACTTGACCACGAACCAACGGCAGAAGAAATTGCTTCTAAGCTAGATAAGCCAGTCGGTGATGTGAGTAAGATGCTTCGTCTGAACGAAAGAGTGAGCTCCGTTGATACGCCTATCGGTGGTGATGGTGAGAAAGCGCTACTGGATATTATTCCGGACATCAATAACTCAGATCCTGAGGTTTCAACTCAAGATAGCGATATTAAAAACTCGTTGATTTTCTGGCTTGATGAGCTGAATCCTAAGCAGAAAGAGGTGCTTGCGCGTCGCTTTGGATTACTTGGCTATGAACCATCAACACTAGAAGAGGTAGGCCGTGAAATCAGCCTGACTCGTGAACGTGTTCGCCAAATCCAAGTTGAAGGTCTTCGTCGTTTACGTGAGATTCTAATCAAGCAAGGCTTGAATATGGAAAATCTGTTCAACGTAGAAAATGACTAAATGAACTGATGATGTTTCTTTGAATAAAAGACAAATAAAAACGCTGACTTTAAGTCAGCGTTTTTTTGTTTGTGGCTTTTGTATTTGATGCTGCCGGCTCAAGCGCCAGTACAAAACGACAATAACAACCTACTTGGAAAGAGACTAAAGCAACTTCTTCAAGCGGTAGAGTTCTTCTAATGCTTGGCGAGGTGTCAGATCATCTGGATCAACATTCGCCAGTGCTTGTTCTACTTCACTTGGTTCAGGTATCAGGCTCAGCTGGTTCGCGATATCAACGCCACTTGGCTTTGATGTCGGAGAGTCGATACTCAATGCTTCTAGCTGAGTCAGCTTCGCACGTGCGTTTTTGATCACCGCTTTAGGTACACCTGCCAATCCAGCAACTGCAAGGCCGTAAGATTTACTTGCTGCACCTTCTTGAACCGCGTGCATAAAGGCAATACTGTCGCCATGTTCAACCGCATCTAAATGTACGTTCGCTAAGGTTGGAATTTGGTTCGGTAGCTCAGTTAACTCAAAGTAGTGCGTTGCAAATAGTGTCATCGCATTTATTTGATTGGCTAGCCATTCCGCACTTGCCCAAGCCAAAGACAGGCCATCGTAAGTACTGGTACCACGACCGATTTCATCCATTAACACAAGGCTATTTGGTGTTGCGTTGTGCAGAATATTCGCGGTTTCTGTCATCTCAACCATGAAGGTTGAACGACCCGAAGCCAAATCATCGGATGCGCCAATACGCGTAAAGATACGGTCGATAGAACCAATCGTCGCGCTTTCTGCTGGCACATAGCAACCGATATGAGCCATTAGCGCAATGAGTGCGGTCTGACGCATGTAGGTCGACTTACCACCCATGTTTGGACCCGTGATGATCAGCATCTTACGTTGATCATTGAGGTCGATAGGGTTCGCAATAAACGGTTCGTCCATCACTTGTTCAACTACTGGGTGACGGCCCGCCTGAATTTGTACACCAGCAGACTCTGTCATGGTTGGACGACAGTAATCAAGGGTGTCTGCACGTTCAGCTAAGTTTTGTAGAACATCCAGTTGAGACACTGAAGAAGCAATGTTTTGTAGTCGCTCTAGATAAGGCAGTAACAAATCAAACAGCTCTTCCCATAACTTCTTCTCGATAGCTAGGGCTTTCGATTTAGAGCTGAGAACTCTGTCCTCGTGCTCTTTCAGCTCTGGAATAATGTAGCGTTCTGCATTTTTCAGTGTTTGACGGCGAACATAGTGTGGTGGCACAAGATGGCTTTGTCCGCGGCTAACTTGAATGAAGAAACCGTGTACGTTGTTGTAGCCAACTTTAAGCGTGTCGATACCGTGACGTTCACGCTCTTCTTGCTCAAGCTTATCCAGAAACTCGGTTGCACCCGCAGCAAGGTCGCGCCATTCATCAAGTTCTGCGTTGTAGCCTTCAGCTATCACGCCACCATCGCGGATCACCACCGGTGGGTTCTCTTTTATCGCACGCTCAAGCAGTTCTGATACTTCATCCACAGGGGATGCATACTGAGCAAGCTGAGTCAGGTATGGGTGCTTAAGTTGCGTCAGCGTTTCAGCAAGCTCTGGTAAGTATTCCATTGCTTGGCGAAGTCGTGCCATATCACGTGGACGAGCAGAACGAAGTGCCAATCGAGCAAGAATACGCTCGATATCACCAATCTGTTTGAGCGTTGGTTGTAACTCAGTAAACAGAGCCAGCTCTTTCATCTCACCAATCGCATCTAGGCGTTGATCAAGAGCTGAAATATTACGCATGGGTTGATGTAACCAACGCTTAAGCATGCGGCTGCCCATTGCAGTCGCAGTATGATCGAGTACTTCGGCTAAGGTGTTGTCTGTGCCGCCACTAAGATTTTGGGTGATCTCCAAATTACGGCGAGTAGCCGCATCAAGGATCACTGAGTGATCTTGTTTATCCATTGTGAGTGAACGGATATGAGGAAGAGCGGTACGTTGAGTGTCTTTTACGTATTGAATCAGACAACCCGCAGCACATAAACCAAGCTTGGCTGTTTCAACGCCAAAGCCAACTAGGTCACGAGTACCAAATTGTTGATTGAGTTGCTGCTTCGCTGTATCTAATTCAAATTCCCATACTGGGCGACGGCGATTACCATTACGACTTGCCATCAAATTTACGGGTTCGAAATCTTCAGGGAATAGTAGTTCACGTGGTGATGTTCTTTGTAGCTCTGCCGCCATTGCTTCTTCGGTTTCCGGCTCACATAGCTGGAATCGGCCAGAAGTAATATCAAGCGTCGCGTAGCCAAATTTACCATTGTGGTGATAAATAGAGGCAATCAGGTTATCAACACGCTCAGAAAGCAATGCTTCATCCGTTACAGTTCCCGGTGTCACAATTCTTACGACAGCGCGATCAACCGGTCCCTTTGAAGTTGCTGGATTACCAATCTGTTCACAAATCGCTACGGACTCGCCCAACTGCACTAACTTCGCAAGGTAACCTTCAACGGCGTGGTATGGAACGCCAGCCATAGGAATAGGCTCACCGTTTGAAGAGCCACGCTTGGTTAGCGAAATATCGAGGAGTTGAGAGGCTTTTTTAGCATCATCGTAGAAAAGCTCGTAGAAATCTCCCATGCGGTAGAACAGCAAAATTTCTGGATTTTCTGCTTTTAGTTTTAGGTACTGCTGCATCATAGGAGTATGTTTTTGATCGGCTTTCACAGTTAACTTCTTTCGTTTATTTCTATTGCGGCTTAGGATACGTGAAAGCGTTTCGTGCGAAAAGCGACACATGCGAAAAGATGCAAATCCAAATGATATACATCTAGATAAGGGAAGCCAAAGATGCAGACGACTCAAGCTCTTAGTGAAAAACTCGGACACTTACTTGCGAAACATAAACATGTATTAGTGACGGCTGAATCTTGCACTGGCGGTGGCGTTGCTAGCGCGGTCACCGATATTGCGGGTAGCTCGGCTTGGTTTGACCGTGCTTTCGTGACCTACAGTAATGAAGCAAAACAAGAGATGATTGGTGTTCAGCTTGAAACCTTAGTTGAATTTGGTGCCGTGAGTGAGCCGGTGGTTATAGAAATGGCTCAAGGGGCGCTGCAACATTCAAACGGCACGATTTCTGTATCGATCAGCGGCATTGCTGGCCCAGGTGGTGGCACGGAAGATAAACCGGTAGGAACCGTGTGTTTTGCTTGGAAGGCTACAAATGGATGGAACAAAGTAGGAACGCATGTATTTACAGGCGATAGATCACAAGTACGTCAACAAGCCACGCACCATGCCCTGCAAGTTATTTATGATTACCTATCAATGGAAGACAAGTAACATTTGTACAAATTATTTTCATACAGGTATAGACACTGTATGAATCAACAGTATAATAAAAGCCAATTAGTCACCCCTTTGTGGGTTAGAAATAGATTCTAAGTCGCTTGTTGAGACAACCGATTATGTGGAGATAGAAATGGACGAGAATAAACAAAAAGCGTTAGCCGCAGCCCTTGGTCAGATTGAAAAGCAATTTGGTAAAGGTTCGATCATGCGTCTTGGTGATAACCGTACAATGGACGTAGAAACTATTTCTACAGGCTCTCTATCTCTAGATATCGCACTAGGTGCTGGTGGCTTACCGATGGGACGTATCGTTGAAGTTTACGGTCCAGAATCATCAGGTAAAACAACGCTAACGCTTGAGCTTATTGCTGCAGCGCAAAAAGTGGGCAAAACGTGTGCATTCGTTGATGCGGAACACGCACTTGACCCTATCTACGCTCAAAAGCTGGGTGTTGATATCGACGCTTTGCTTGTGTCTCAACCAGATACAGGTGAACAAGCTCTAGAAATTTGTGATGCACTGGCTCGTTCAGGTGCTATCGATGTTCTTGTTATTGACTCGGTTGCTGCACTAACACCTAAAGCTGAGATCGAAGGCGAAATGGGCGATAGCCACATGGGTCTTCAAGCACGTATGCTTTCTCAAGCAATGCGTAAGCTAACAGGTAACCTTAAGCAGTCTAACTGTATGGCTATCTTCATTAACCAAATTCGTATGAAAATTGGTGTAATGTTCGGTAACCCAGAAACAACAACAGGTGGTAATGCACTTAAGTTCTACGCATCTGTTCGTCTTGATATTCGCCGTACTGGTGCAATCAAAGATGGTGATGAAGTTGTTGGTAACGAGACTCGTATCAAGGTTGTTAAGAACAAGATTGCTGCACCATTCAAACAAGCTGAAACTCAAATCCTTTACGGAAAAGGCTTCAACCGCGAAGGTGAGCTTATCGATTTAGGTGTTAAGAATAAGCTAGTAGAGAAAGCGGGCGCTTGGTACAGCTACAAAGGCGATAAGATCGGCCAAGGTAAATCGAACTCTTGTAAGCACCTACGTGAAAACCCAGAGATCGCTCTGGAACTTGACACTAAGCTTCGTGAATTGCTACTGACTCCTGCTGTTCTTGAAGAGAAAGGCGCAGAGAAAGAAGAAGAAAACGAAGAGCTATAAGCTAACGTTTATAGAACGGGTGTTTTAAAGAAACATTCGTTTTGAAAGAGTAGAAAGCCTCGCATATTTTATGTGGGGCTTTTTGTTGGGGCTGATTTAGCCTTGAGTTGTATCGTGCGATTTCACTTCTCTAATCACTTTTGAGGCTTACCCTTACAGTAAAAAGAGTTCAGTAACGGTGTAATGATGGAGTGAGAGATATTGATGTTATCTAGCTTCTGCTTAAATATGTTTTGGCTTTTTCTATTGTTGGTAAAGACAAAGGCATACATCGAAGCAATGTTGTCTCTGTATGCTGAATTACTCACTCGAATGTAGATACTTTTCACATTGCATTGTGCCAGTTCCAATCCATTTATATAGGCCTTCATTTCTGTTGAAGATACCTTCTGTGAATCGTCACTGAGATAAAGCGTCGCACTGCCGAATTGATAGGGTTGGTAGTTCTCTTTATTGAGGAATGGCGCTTGTTCATTGTTGTAGTGGATAAAGTAATAGGCGACCAGAATGATGCCAAACCATAGAGCGCATAAACTTATCGCAAATTGATGAGGGAACCTTGGGTTGACTTGTTCTTCGTTGATTGGCTGTTGTAGGTGATAGGCACTTTTCTCTACTTCTACTTCAACCCCAACTCCTAATGCATCACCTAAAATATCGTTCTCAGGCATTGCTTCTAACACATCTCGGTTTTCAGTTTGAGGGGCACTTGATGCTTGAGGTTGCTTATTTTGGGTGACTGAAAGTGAGTACCCTTTCTTGCTTATTGTTTTGAGCTTTAACTCATCAGTGTTTAAATTTTTGATGACCTTTCTAATGTAACTAATGGTGTTGGTCAGGGACTGGTCGGTTACTAATACACCCTGCCAACACTCTTCAAATAATTCCTCTCGAGATATGCACTGACCTTGGTGCTCTAACAGATATACAAGCACCTTAAACGGCAATGGGCGCATGCTGATCGTGGTATCAGATAGCGTCTGTGTGATCGTCCTCATTTTATTATTGATAACGATTTGGTCAGTGATATTGCTTTTGTGATTCATGGGTTTGTATGACGTTTTCATGTTGGATTTTGCGGGCGGTACTTTAAGCATAGGAGGCCAGTCTGTAACTGTAAAACGTCATTGGTTATATAAAAATTACATTTAGTTATCTGGTTATATTTTTATTTGGCAATGGTTTGTAGCGAAAGCCAAAGGTGGTTGCTAACGTTATGCCGCCTCGAGTTTTGATGATAGCTCGATTACTAATCGTTGTTTTATAGGTAAATAGGATGCCCGAAATTAAACAGAAAAACTCGGAATCAGTGAAGACCCTGCTGGAAGAGTATAAAGAAGTGACCTCCGTTGAGTCTTTTCAATTGGATGTCGTTAAGTCTTTAATAAAGATTTTTACCGACACTGATAAAAGCCTTGAGCAAGGCGATAAGGTGACCTTAGTAAAGGTTGCACAGCAATATATCGATGAAGAGATCGATTTTTCACTTTCTGTTGGTTTTGATGATGCCGTTCCTATCCTAACTTCAATTAGAAAAGTAATTGAGATTGTCTAAGCGTTGGATTTGAAGATTGTCAGACATTTGCGCTGATTCTTGAGGTTCAATCTCTAAGTGAAATATAAATTAAAGATGTTCATGTTTGATTTGAATGTCTTTAGATAAAGGCAACACAGTCAGCTAGATCGGCAATATTATAATTACATTGAAAGGAAGAAATAATGAACACAGTGACATTTTTAGGCGACAAGATTGCACTAGCGGGTGATTTCCCACAAAAGGGCGAAGTACTGACAACACCTTCGATGACTACAGTATCGCTAGCTCCGTTAACCATCTCAGACAAAACGGCTGAGTTTAAACTGATTTACTTGTTCCCAAGTGTTGATACGCCAGTATGCTCAAGCAGTACTAAGGCGATCTCTGAATTATCGGAACTGAAATCAGATTCTGTAGATATCTACACGGTTTCAACAGACCTGCCATTCGCACTTGCTCGTTTCCAAGAGAAAGAAGCAGTGACAGGCGTTGAGCAGCTATCAGTATTTAAGAACCCTGAGCTATTAAAAGCATTTGGTACTCAATTTGAAGAGCATGCTCTGTCTGGTTTGTCAGCTCGCGCAATTATTTTGCTGGATGCAAACAATGTTGTTGTACACAGTGAATTGGTTGCTGAAGTGACTGAAGAGCCAAACTACAGCGCTATCATTGAAGCTTTAAAGGCTTAATGATGATTTGAAACCTTGGTGAATTTTGGGCACCAAGGTTTCATTATTTTACGCATAACGATAACAAGTTGATTTCGTTTTTTAGGATCCAAGCTCAATTCGGTCTACGCTTATAATTCAGTTATTTGTAGAACAATGTCCAACGAGTGAGTTGGATTATTGAACTGGATTGTTGAATTAGATATCGGTGTTCTTCCTTGATAAAAGTAAAGTTAGCCATTTTTGTTACGGTTTCAACGATAGGGGCGATTATTCTCGCCATCGTGTTGCTCACGCCTCCAATTGCTTTACGAGGGAGTCAGTGGGCGTGTAATTTCAAGCAAATGGGATTTGTCACCCCATCGTATGCGCAATACTCCGAATTAAATGAATTTATGCTGTATTCATTTAGCTCTGATGAAGATTTTTTTGTCAGCGATAGAATTCAAACCCTGAATCAACAGGGCGCAGTTGAAACGGCTGAAGTTGTATTTGTGGGGAAATATACGCTGAATGATAACCACCTAGAGATGGTTTTCAATGAAGTGAACTTCAGACATAAACACCCTGATGACATGATTAATCGTAATCAGTCTTTGTATAAAGGGTTTACTATCCAATATGACATTGAGCTGGACGGTGATTTTCTTTACTTGTATTCCTCCAGCAATAGTGAACAGTTCAATCACATTTGTACTAAGCGTTAACTGCAGTTATTTACCCTCCGTGTACCTTAGTCTTTAAGAACAACTCTCTTCCTGTCTCATCCATTTTCTTTGTATGTTCTCTGCCTGAGCTAGTGGAATATTCTTCATTTTATCGAATTCCAACTAAAATCCTGCCCAAGGGTGTCTTTTCTACAAGAAAACTAGTCGAAGCCTTAACCATGATCTACAATACGGCAAAATTCTAACTCGACTATTTTCAGGAAGAGCTGCATGTACATGAGCACTGATGAGGTTCGCAACGCGTTCCTTAAGTTCTTTGAGAGCAAAGAACACCAAATCGTAGACAGTTCATCGTTAGTTCCACATAACGATCCAACCCTGCTATTTACTAACGCAGGTATGAACCAATTCAAAGATTGCTTCTTAGGCGCCGAAAAACGTGCCTACACTCGAGCAACTACGGCTCAGCGTTGTGTACGTGCGGGTGGTAAACACAATGACCTTGAAAACGTAGGTTTCACGGCTCGCCACCACACATTCTTCGAAATGCTAGGTAACTTCAGCTTTGGCGATTACTTCAAAGAAGAAGCGATTGGGTTTGCTTGGGAATTCCTGACTGAAACACTAGGTTTGCCAAAAGAGCGCCTGTTAGTAACGGTTTACGAGACAGATGACGAAGCATTCGAAATCTGGAACAAGAAAGTGGGCATCCCAGCTGACAAGATTGTTCGCATCGGCGACAAAGAAGGCGGCAAGAAGTTTGAATCTGATAACTTCTGGACAATGGGTGACACAGGTCCTTGTGGTCCATGTACTGAAATCTTCTACGATCACGGTGAGCACATCTGGGGCGGCCGTCCTGGTACACCTGAAGAAGATGGTGACCGTTTCATCGAGATTTGGAACAACGTATTCATGCAGTTCAACCGTCACGCTGACGGCACTATGGAACCGCTACCTAAGCCAGCTGTAGATACTGGTATGGGTATTGAGCGTATCTCTGCAATCATGCAGGGCGTTCACTCTAACTACGAAATTGATGTATTCCAAAAGCTAATCAAAGCGACAGCAGAAGTGGTGGGCCACGACGACCTATCTAACCAATCTCTGCGCGTTATTGCTGACCACATCCGTTCTTGTTCATTCCTAATCGCTGATGGCGTAATGCCTTCAAACGAAGGTCGTGGCTACGTTCTACGTCGTATTATTCGTCGTGCAGTTCGTCACGGTAACAAGATTGGTGCACAAGGCGTGTTCTTCCACAAACTTGTGGGTGTACTGGCTGAAGTGATGGGTTCTGCGGCTGAAGAGCTTAAGAAACAGCAAGAGCTTGTTGAAAAAGTACTTCGCATCGAAGAAGAGAACTTTGGTCGCACGCTAGAGCGTGGCATGGTTATCCTTAACGACGCATTAGACGCACTTGAAGGCAAAGAGCTTGACGGTGAAACAGTCTTCAAACTTTACGATACATACGGCTTCCCAGCTGACCTTACTAACGATGTAGCTCGTGAACGCGACTTTACTATCGATGAAGAAGGCTTTGAGAAGGCGATGGAAGCACAGCGTAAGCGTGCACGTGAAGCGGGTCAGTTCGGTACTGATTACAACGCAACGATCAAAGTAGACACGAACACTGAGTTCTGTGGTTACACAGGTACTGAAGGTGCGGGTGAAATTTCTGCGTTATTCGTTGACGGCGAAGAAGTATCTTCACTATCGGCTGGCGACAAAGCAATCATCATCCTTGAAGAGACACCATTCTACGCTGAATCAGGCGGTCAATGTGGTGACGCGGGTACGCTAAGCACTGCGTCGGGTCTATTCAAAGTACAAGACACTCAGAAGCTAGGTAATGCATTTGCACACCACGGCGAGCTCGTTGAAGGCGTATTTGCTCAAGGCGATAAAGTAGAAGCACGCGTTGATGCTGAGCGTCGTGCTGCTATCTCACTGAATCACTCTGCAACTCACTTACTTCACTCTGCATTGCGCGAAGTGCTAGGTGAGCACGTTGCTCAGAAAGGTTCTTTAGTTAAGCCAGACAACCTACGTTTTGACTTCTCTAACCTTGAAGCGGTAACACCAGCACAGATTAAAGAAGTAGAGCGTCTAGTTAACGCACAAGTTCGTAAGAATCATGTGATTGAAACGAACATCATGGACATCGAGTCAGCGAAAGAAAAAGGTGCGATGGCACTGTTTGGCGAGAAGTACGATGATGAAGTTCGCGTTCTGTCTATGGGCGATTTCTCTACTGAGCTTTGTGGTGGTATCCATGCGAGCAACACGGGTGATATCGGTCTATTCAAGATTACTTCTGAAGGTGGTATCGCTGCGGGTATTCGTCGTATTGAAGCGGTAACGGGTGAAGCTGCTCTAGATGCAGTTGATGCTCAGAATAACGCTTACGAAGAGAAATTGGCTGAATCGGCTAAGAAAGCGAAATCGCTAGAGAAAGAAATCCAACTACTTAAAGAAAAGATGGCTGCAGCTGAAGGCGCAAACATCATGGGTAAAGTGGAAGACATCTCTGGTACTAAAGTTCTGGTTGCTGCGATTGAAGGCGCAGACAACAAGAACCTACGTACTATGGTTGATAATGCTAAAAACCAAGTGGGTAGCGGCATCATCCTGATTGCGAACGTAGCAGACGGTAAAGTTGGCTTAATTGCTGGCGTAACTAAAGACCTTATCGGCAAAGTAAAAGCCGGTGACCTCGTTAAGATGGTTGCTGAGCAAGTTGGCGGTAAAGGCGGCGGTCGTCCAGATATGGCTCAAGCGGGTGGTACAGACGTTGAAGCACTACCTGAAGCGCTTAAATCAGTACGTATTTGGCTAGAAGAGCGTCTTTAAGCTTAAGTAATTGATACAAAGATGCCCAATCAACTGATTGGGCATCTTTTATTTTGCCTAATGGAAGAACGTCTGAAAAAGGTTTGATTGAGATTAACCAAGAAGGCTAATGGTAACGTTAGACTCCTTGGTTAATTTTTTATTGCTTCGCCATGACGCGGAGTATGTGTTTTTTTGTCATATATAGACATTGGTCTTGGGAAGGTGAGGAAGGGTGAAAATGCCTCTTATCGTGCAGAAATTTGGTGGAACGTCGGTGGGTTCAATTGAACGAATCCACCATGTAGCAGAAAAAATCATTGAAGCGAAAAATGAAGGGAACCAGATCCTGGTTGTCGTTTCTGCTATGTCAGGTGAAACAAATCGGTTAGTTAACTTAGCTTCACAAGTTGATAGCGTACCAAACGCTAGAGAGTTGGATGTGCTGTTAACGGCCGGAGAACAAGTTTCCATGGCTTTGTTAGCGATGACGTTGCACAAGTTGGGTTATGAAGCGACATCGATGACCGGCTATCAAGCCAAGATACACACCGATTCTAATCATAATAATGCGACGATTGAGCGTATTGATACCGCTCCTATTAAAGCGCTGTTAGATGATGATCAGATTGTCATTGTTGCAGGTTTTCAAGGCGTTAACACGAAAGGTGATATCACAACCTTAGGGCGAGGTGGTTCAGATACCACGGCCGTTGCATTAGCGGGCGCGCTGCAAGCGAAAGAGTGTCAGATTTATACCGATGTTGATGGCGTATATTCCTGCGACCCTAGAGTCGTTAAGCAATCTAAGAAATTAGATACCTTAGACTTTCCTTCTATGGAAGAAATGGCTCGCAGAGGCGCTAAGGTTTTGCACCTTCCATGTGTTCAGCATGCGTGGCGACACAATGTACCATTGAGAGTGCTTTCGAGCTTTGAAGAAGGCGAGGGAACTCTTATCGCGGGTAATGACTGTTTGAATGATATTGCTGGGATAGCCATTGAAAGAGATATGGTTCGCATCGAGTGTTTGAATCAAGATTTACCGTCTCTCATGTCGCATTGTCAGTTGTTAGGGATCGAAGTCTGTAGTGTGATCGAGGAAACAGAACGGGCAGCGCTCATTATCAAACCGGACATAAGTGCTAAATTAAAACTAGTTTTTGCTGAAAAAATCCGTAATAGTGAATATGTTAGTTTGTTAACTGTGGTAGGAAGCCGAACACAAGAAATTGTGGTCAGTTCACATGGATTGTTGTCTGAAGGCGAAATTGATGTACAACATCACTTATTGCAGCAGCAGTCTTTAACTTTGGTGATATCACCAACGCAAGTCGATATGGCTGCTAACATATTACACAATGCATACATCGTAGCGCGTGAAACACAGGGTTATCTTAAAAAAGAAGTGCATTTTGGTTAAATAAACTCAATCGATAGTTTACGAAAATATAACTTTTGTTGGATAATGCTCTCGTAGCTAGATAAATTTAGAGATTACTCAAGGAGCAAAGAATGCTAATTTTGACTCGCCGTGTTGGCGAAACACTGATGATTGGTGATGAAGTAACAGTTACTGTACTAGGCGTTAAAGGTAACCAAGTACGTATTGGTGTTAACGCACCTAAAGAAGTATCTGTTCACCGTGAAGAGATCTACATGCGCATTCAAGCTGAAAAAGGTAATGGTAACGTTGCATCTGGCAACTACTAATACTTTTGCGTAGAAGAGGGGCTAGCATTGTTGCTAGCCTTTTTTGATCTTGGGAGAGAAAAATCACAAGTTAGTGATTGGTTAGTTCAATAACTGGCTTAGTTCTAGATGCTAGGCTGAATGCTTGATATCGAAAAGTTACGCGCCTGAGTTAACTCTTATTGAGGCATCGTGATATTTGTTTGCCATAGTTCAAGTTTTAATGACTTACCCTATGGTGAAATAGAGCATCCCGTAGTATGGTGCAAACAGCAGTGACACTTACTGCGAGATAAGTTAGATAATTGTTTTCCGCTGTTAATTATTGCCAATCTTTCACCTTAATTTTTAAGGGAAAAAGCGCTAATTGGATGTTATAAGTTCAATTTGCAAGCGCTTTGATTAAATTGCAAACGGTTGAATGTTTTTGTCCGGTTTTTTTCAATAAAGTGTTTGACATATTTTCGGTAAAACGTAATATGTGCCTCCGCAAGACGGTGAGGTGGCCGAGAGGCCGAAGGCGCTCCCCTGCTAAGGGAGTATGTGGTTTGTAGCCGCATCGAGGGTTCGAATCCCTCCCTCACCGCCATTTCTTGCACGTTTGAATTTGCAAGCAAACACAGAAGTAACAATGTGCGCCCTTAGCTCAGCTGGATAGAGTACCTGGCTACGAACCAGGCGGTCGGAGGTTCGAATCCTCCAGGGCGCACCATTCTTTAGATTACTTTGTTAAGAAGTAATGGATAAGAATAATGAATTAGGTGAGGTGGCCGAGTGGCCGAAGGCGCTCCCCTGCTAAGGGAGTATGTGGTTTGTAGCCGCATCGAGGGTTCGAATCCCTCCCTCACCGCCATTCATTACAGGCCTATGGCCTTTTTTTTGTTTCGTAGAAACAAGAATGTGATATATTTCACAACTTCTTCACTTGAAGATACCGTGCGCCCTTAGCTCAGCTGGATAGAGTACCTGGCTACGAACCAGGCGGTCGGAGGTTCGAATCCTCCAGGGCGCACCACTATTTAGGGTTTTTATTAATCCTGATATTGAATGTTTAGTTTTAACTTTATGCTCAATATCGAAACCGTTGCGCCCTTAGCTCAGCTGGATAGAGTACCTGGCTACGAACCAGGCGGTCGGAGGTTCGAATCCTCCAGGGCGCACCACATTATTAGAGAAAGCCTCGTTTTTACGAGGCTTTTTTTATGTCTGCTATAAATTTGTTGCAACAATGTTAAATTTAAGGTGTTTTTAACTTGTTGTATTTAAAGTAATTCTTGGTTGCTTCTTTGTTATTCCACCTTTCTCATATCATTTCCCAGAAAAGCCCCGTTTAAGTCACAGTTTAAATATCTAAAAATGACTCATTTGACAGATTTATGTGATCTGATAGGCGAATAATTAACCTTATGTGTGCGTTATCCGTAACAGAACCTTAAACAAAATTGACAAACTTTTACCAATCGAGATAATCCATGGGTCGGGATCACTATTCGCTGAAATCCTGCACCTATGTCAGGATGACGAAGAAAGGAAGCAACATGACTAATATTGGAAGCCTGCTAGGAGATGCAGCAACTCTAATGATAACGGGAATGTCCGTTGTCTTTATTTTCCTAACTATTCTAGTTTACCTCGTTCGGTTGATGTCAAAACTGGTACCAGAAGAAGTACCTGAACCGATCGCAGCACCTAAAAAAATTAAAAAATCACAATCAAACCCTTCTGCTGTTAGTCCACAGGTAGTGGCAGCAATTTCGGCCGCGGTTCACCAATACCGTGCGTCTACTGCTAAGTAGCATTTAAAGGATTAAAAAGGAGTTTATGAGCATGTCTAAACCACTAGCTATCACTGATGTGGTACTTCGTGACGCGCACCAGTCACTATTTGCTACACGTATGCGTATCGAAGATATGCTGCCTATTGCGGCAGAACTAGATAAAGTCGGTTACTGGTCTTTAGAGACTTGGGGTGGCGCGACGTTTGATTCGTGTATCCGTTTTCTTGGAGAAGATCCGTGGGAGCGTTTGCGTGAGCTGAAAAAAGCGATGCCAAACACACCAATGCAGATGCTACTGCGTGGTCAAAATTTATTAGGTTACCGCCACTACGCGGATGACGTAGTCGAAAAATTTGTTGAACGTGCCCACAAGAACGGCATGGACGTATTCCGTATTTTTGATGCGATGAATGATGTTCGTAACTTTGAAACGGCAGTGAAAGCAACGATTGATGTTGGCGGCCACGCTCAAGGTACGTTGTCTTATACAACCAGCCCAGTACACAACTCAGATACGTGGGTTGATTTGGCTAAGCGCTTGGAAGACCTAGGCTGTCATTCACTATGTATCAAAGATATGTCAGGTTTATTAAAGCCTTATGAAGCGGAAGAGCTAATCACTCGCATCAAAGCGTCTTGTGATGTACCTCTGGCGCTGCATAGCCACGCGACAACGGGTCTATCAACCGCTACAGCCGTTAAAGCTGTTGAAGCTGGCATTGATATTCTAGACACCGCAATCTCTTCTATGAGCTGTACTTACGGCCATACACCAACCGAAACGGTTGTTGCTATGTTGGAAGGCACAGAGCGCGACACCAATCTTAAGCTTGATCAGATCGAACCCATCGCGGCTTACTTCCGTGACGTACGTAAAAAGTACGCGAAATGGGAAGGTCAGCTAAAAGGTGTCGATTCTCGCATCTTGATTGCTCAAGTTCCTGGCGGCATGTTAACCAACATGGAAGGTCAGCTTAAAGAGCAAGGCGCAGCCGATCGTATGGACGAAGTGCTTGAAGAGATCCCGCGCGTACGCAAAGAGCTGGGTTACATTCCTTTGGTAACACCTACTTCTCAAATCGTCGGCACTCAAGCAGTTATCAACGTCTTAACCGGTGAGCGTTATAAGAGCATCACTAAAGAGACTGCGGGTCTACTGAAAGGCGAATACGGTCAAGCTCCTGCTGAGGTTGATGCTGAACTGCAAGCGAAAGTATTAGATGGTGCTGAGCCAATCACGTGTCGTCCTGCTGATTTACTTAAGTCTGAAATGGATACGTTAACGACTGACCTTTTAGAAAAAGCGAAATCAGATGGCATTTCACTCGCTGAAGATACCGTTGATGATGTGCTGACATACGCACTCTTCCCACAAGTTGGCCTTAAGTTCCTTAAGAACCGTCGTAACCCTGAAGCATTTGAACCTGCACCAACTGCAGAAACGGCAGCTCCTGCTGCAGCACCACAACCTGCTGCTGGCGGTATTGAAAGCTACAGCGTGAAGGTTGATGGTCAAGTTTATGATGTTGAAGTTGGCCCTCAAGGTGAACTGACATCGGTATCTCCATCAGCGAAACCAGCACAAGCGGCTCAAGCAGCACCAGCTGCGGCTTCTGATGCAGAAGCCGTTCCAGCTCCGTTAGCGGGCAACATCTTCAAAGTTATCGTTCAGCCGGGCGCTGAAGTGGCTGAAGGTGATGTACTACTGATCTTGGAAGCGATGAAGATGGAAACGGAAGTTCGTGCTGCTCGTGGTGGTATCGTTCAAGAGTTGAATGTTAAAGAAGGCGATGCAGTTACTGTAGGCGCTCCACTACTAAGCTTAGCGTAAGGGAGTCCCATGGAAGGATTGATGACCTTATGGTCTGAAACAGGTATTGCTAACTTTGAGTTCGGCCAGATCTGTATGATGTTGGTCGGTTGCTTACTGTTGTTTTTGGCAATTCGCAAAGGATTTGAACCGTTACTTCTACTGCCGATTGGTTTTGGTGCCGTATTAGCAAACATTCCAAATGCTGGGTTTACTGATCCAGGTGGTTTGCTTTACTACGTTTACTACATTGGTATTGAAACGGGTATTTTCCCACTG
This sequence comes from Vibrio sp. 14N.309.X.WAT.E.F5, assembly GCF_030397615.1. Taxonomy (NCBI): domain Bacteria; kingdom Pseudomonadati; phylum Pseudomonadota; class Gammaproteobacteria; order Vibrionales; family Vibrionaceae; genus Vibrio; species Vibrio sp. 14N.309.X.WAT.E.F5. The sequence continues at coordinate 84,553 of NZ_JAPNXR010000020.1, forward strand.
CTGATCTTTATGGGTGTTGGTGCAATGACGGACTTCGGTGCGTTGATTGCTAACCCTAAAACGTTATGGCTAGGGGCTGCGGCTCAGTTTGGTATCTTCGCAACGCTATTTGGTGCGATCTTGCTGAACTATGTTCCAGGAATGGAATTTTCAATGGCCGATGCTTCGTCAATTGCGATTATTGGTGGTGCCGATGGCCCAACCGCGATCTTCTTGGCGAGTAAGTTATCTCCTGACCTATTAGGTGCCATTGCGGTTGCGGCTTATAGCTACATGGCGTTGGTTCCTATTATTCAGCCGCCAATTATGAAAGCGCTAACGACGCCTGAAGAACGCAAGATTAAAATGGCGCAGTTACGTCACGTAGGTAAAGCTGAGAAGATCCTTTTCCCGCTTGCTGTACTGCTGATGACGATTCTGTTCCTACCTTCAGCAACACCTCTAGTGGGTATGTTCTGCTTGGGTAACTTAATGCGTGAAGCGGGTGTGGTTGATCGTCTTTCAAAAACAGCTCAAAACGAACTGATTAACGTCGTAACTATTTTCCTAGGCCTAGGTGTTGGTTCTAAGCTTCAAGCGGATACGTTCTTGAACTTAGAGACACTGGGTATTCTAGGTTTAGGTGCGGTGGCGTTCAGTATCGGTACGGCGGGTGGTGTATTAATGGCTAAGCTACTTAATCGCTTCTCTAAAGAAGACATCAACCCATTGATTGGCGCAGCTGGAGTATCAGCGGTTCCTATGGCAGCTCGTGTTGTAAACAAGGTTGGTCTTGAGGCAAATCCTCAAAACTTCTTGTTGATGCATGCGATGGGCCCGAACGTGGCAGGTGTACTTGGTAGTGCGGTTGCCGCAGGTATTCTATTGGCTCTCGTGGGCTAATGACCTGCTGGGTCATGTGTCGTTACGTTAATTGGTCGTCAATTTACGAATGAGCGGTTAACTTCGCCTTATTAAATGGTTTATAGTCAAAGGGATGCTTTCGCATCCCTTTCTTTTTTATCAATTAGGGTGTTTGCTCACTAGGGCTTTTATCAATCAAGGAAATGTGGAAATGGAAAACAAACAGATTGCGATTACTCAATTCGGCGGCGTCGAAAACCTAAGTATTCAAACCAACATTATTCCTAAGCCAAAGGCGGGAGAAGTGCTGGTCAAAGTTTCCTTTTCGGGCATTAATCCGATTGATGTCAAAACCCGTGCTGGCCTTGGTTGGGCCGCAGCACAGAACAAAGATAATCTTCCTTGGGTGCCTGGTTACGACATTTCAGGACAAATTGTCACGCTAGGCGAACAGGCAGAGCGTTTTACTGTTGGTGATAACGTGGCAGGCTTTATTGGCTTTCCATTGCAAGGTGGTGGTTACAGCCAATATGTGTGTGTTCCAGAAGCGGCATTAAGCATGGTTCCTGATTCGGTCACTCTAGAAGCGGCAGCTGCATTACCACTAGCCAGCCAAACGGCAGCACAAGCACTCAACAAGGCTGAAGTGAAAGAGGGCGACCGCGTACTCATCTTGGCGGGTGCTGGCGGCGTTGGTCATTTGGCGGTTCAAATCGCCGTGGCAGCGAAAGCCGAGGTTTATACAACTTGTAGTGAAGCGAATCTTGATTACTTAGCAACGCTAGGCGCTCATGCGATTAACTATAAGTTTGCGCCAGCATCAGAAAGAGTATCCGATGTCGATGTGCTGATTGATTTGGTCGGTGGCGATACCGCTCTCGATGCATTGAAGTGTCTAAAAGATGGCGCAAGAGTCGTGACAGTCCCAACTTTATCTGCTGAATTGATCTGCGAAAAAGCAACATTATTAGGCTTTACTGCATCAGGTATGCTGGTTGAGCCAAACCCAGAGCAAATGGACACTATGCTGTATATGGTCAGTGTCGGATTGCTCAAAACAGAAATTCAAGGTATCTACCAGTTAGACGAAGCGCAGTCAGCTCATCTACAGGTTGAAACTGGGCATACCAGAGGCAAGGTACTACTTAAAATGCAAGAAGGTTGATATGCAGTGCTAGAGTTTTTTAATTCTCTGTTTGAAAACATAGCGCTGTGGTTCTCTGACTCGGCGCTGTGGGTACTCTTTATTAGTGGCTTCTTGAGTGCCACTTTATTGCCCGGCGGTTCAGAAGCGAGCCTTGTGGCAGCCTTGAGCTTAGATCAGTTTTCAACATCATCGATCATTCTGCTGGCGACACTTGGTAATACCTTAGGCGGCCTGACCAACTATTGGATTGGTTTGTTGTTGCCTAATCGAACTCAATCTGAAAAGCATGGTCATAAGGCTATGGCTTGGCTGAGCCGTTATGGTTACTGGACACTGTTATTCAGTTGGTTACCCATCATTGGTGATCCTTTGTGTCTGGCTGCCGGTTGGCTGAGAATGAAATTTATCCCTAGCGTTATTTTGATAGCGATTGGCAAAGCCGCTCGCTACAGCTTACTTGCTGCTATCTACTTCGGTTTTTTCTAAGGAGAACCTATGAAAAAGGTTTTACTTGGTACATTTTCTCTTATCGCCATCGCTGGCTGTTCTTACAATGTACCTAGCTCAACACCCTTCTTTTCTTCGCTACCTGAAGGTGTCACCTTATTAGAAGAAGTTAAGCCTTCTAAAGATAAAGTCGTGATTCCGTATGCGAAATATCAGCTTGAAAATGGCTTGACCGTTATTCTTTCTCCTGATGATTCCGATCCACTGGTGCATGTTGATGTCACTTATCACGTAGGTTCTGCTCGTGAGCAGATTGGTAAGTCAGGCTTTGCTCACTTCTTTGAGCACATGATGTTCCAAGGTTCTGAAAACGTCGGTGACCAACAGCACTTTAAGATCATTACCGAGGCTGGTGGCTCGTTAAACGGCACCACCAACCGTGACCGCACCAACTACTTTGAAACCGTTCCATCTAACCAACTTGAGAAAATGCTGTGGCTGGAATCAGACCGCATGGGCTTTTTGTTGGATGCGGTTTCTCAGAAGAAATTTGAAGTTCAAAGAGGCACGGTTAAGAACGAGCGAGCTCAAAGCTACGAAAACCGTCCTTACGGCTTGATGTGGGAACGCATGGGTGAAGCCCTTTACCCTGAAGGCCATCCATACTCGTGGCAACCAATCGGTTATGTTGAAGACTTAGACCGTGTGGATGTGAATGATCTTAAAGCCTTCTTCCTACGCTGGTATGGGCCAAATAATGCCGTGTTGACTATTGGTGGTGATATCGATGTTGATGACACACTAGAGTGGGTTAATAAGTACTTTGGTCCAATCCCTCAAGGCCCTGAAGTTAAGGCCGCGGAGAAACAACCTGCAGTGCTGACTGAGGACAAGTACATCACCTTAAAAGATAATATTCGTCAGCCGATGGTACTGGTCGGTTGGCCAACGACGTATCGTGGTGAAGAAACACAAGCTTCGTTAAATGCACTGTCTAACGTTTTAGGTTCTGGTACCAACAGTTACCTATATCAAAACTTGGTTAAGACGCAAAAAGCGGTGAGTGCAGGTTCATTCCATGATTGTGCTGAATTGGCTTGTACCATGTATGTTTATGCGATGGGCGACTCTGGTAAAAAAGGGGATTTGACGGTTCTTAATAAAGAGTTGATGGATACCTTAGAGCAGTTCTCTAAAGAGGGTGTTGAACAAGAGCGCTTAGACCAAATTACCGGTATGGCTGAAGCGGATGCGGTTTTCGCTCTGCAAAGTGTCAAAGGGAAAGTTTCACAGCTGGCTTCGAATCAGACCTTCTATGGTCAACCGGATCGTATTGAATCGCAACTCGATCAAATCCGAGCGGTAACACCCGAAAGCGTCAGCAAGGCATACCAAGATTTCATCGAGGGTAAGCATAAGGTTACCTTGAGTGTTGTTCCTAAAAAGCAGCTCGATCTCGCGGTTCGTGAAGCTACATTCACCACTCCAGAACGCACGTTACCTGAATACGCTAAGGTCACTGAAGATCAGCTTGATTTCAGAAAAGCACCCAACACATTTGATCGCAGTGTGATGCCAGAAGTGAACTTTGGTGTTGAAGCGACCATGCCTGAGCTTTATCGCATGCACTTTGCGAATGGCACTGACTTGATTGGTACCGTGACCAGTGAAACGCCGACAGTGCAGCTACAAATTCAACTGCCTGCAGGCGAACGCTATGTTCGTAAAGGGCAAGAAGGCCTAGCGAACTTAACGGCTTCTATGATGGAAGAAGGTTCGACGAAACGAACGGTTGAAGAGTTACAGGCGACCTTAGATAAGCTTGGCAGCAGTGTCAGCATTAGCGCTGGAAGTTATACCACGGATATCTCGGTTTCAACGCTAGAGAAAAACCTGCCTCAAACATTAGCGATCGTACAAGAGGTTCTGTTTGAGCCTAAGTTTGATGAGCAAGACTTTGAACGCGTGAAGAAGCAGATGCTTGAAGGTGTTGTCTATCAGCATCAACAACCAAGCTGGATGGCTTCTCAAGCAACCCGTGAAGTGCTATTTGGTGACAGTATTTTTGCTCGAGCCAGCGATGGTACTAAAGCGTCTCTATCGCAACTGACCTTAGATGATGTGAAAAAATTCTATGGCCAACATTACACACCAGAAGGTGCCAATATTGTTGTTGTGGGAGACATCTCGAAGAAAGAGGTGGGGAAACAGCTACAATTCTTTGAACAGTGGCAAGGCGATGCGGCACCACTAACGCGTCCGCAGATCATCAAAGAGCTTTCAGGACAACATCTGTATTTAGTAGATAAACCAGGTGCGCCACAAAGTATTGTTCGTTTGGTGCGTAAAGGTCTACCTTTTGATGCGACGGGTGAGTTGTATTTGAGCCAGTTGGCTAACTTCAATTTAGCCGGTAACTTCAATAGCCGCATTAACCAAAACTTACGTGAAGACAAAGCGTACACTTATGGTGCAAGCGGTTACTTCGCGAGTACACGTGAAACTGGTGCGGTAGTATTTAGTGCTCAAGTGAGAGCCAATGCGACGGTTCCATCGATTCAAGAGTTTATCTCTGAGCTAAATGAATTTAGTCAAAGTGGATTAACTGACGAAGAGGTGAAATTTATGCGCCTTGCCGTCGGTCAACAAGATGCGCTTAAATACGAAACACCAAGTCAAAAGGCTGGGTTGTTAAGTAATATTGTTGCGCTGAGCCTTGACGAAGATTACCTGCAACAACGTAATCAGATAGTTGAAACGGTCTCAAAAGAGACGTTAAACGAGCTATCTAAGAAATGGTTTGACCCGAATGATTATCAAATAATAGTTGTTGGCGACGCGGCTTCGCTTCGTCCTCAACTAGAAAAGTTAGATATTCCAATAGAAGAGCTTGAAATCATTCGTTAGAGTACACATTAAAGGGGGAGGGAAAAGACTCTATTTTTCTCCTCCGACCTAATTTATGATAGTTCTAATCAGAACGATATAAGATAAGTGAACTGAATTTTGACTGATTTTGCTGCGCGACTAAAGCAAGTTGCAACCAACCCTAAGACCTTCTCTCAATTTGGTCGTGGTGTTGAAAGGGAAACGTTACGCTACACGGAAGATGGGCATCTTGCGACTGGGCCGCACCCAAAGGCTTTGGGATCTGCGTTGATGAACGGATGGGTAACGACCGATTTTTCTGAGTCGCTACTGGAGTTTATTACGCCTGTTTCTAACGACGTTCCGACGCTTTTGAATCAGTTATCTGATATCCATCACTTCACACAAACCAAGTTAGATGGCGAAAAGATGTGGCCGCTTTCTATGCCTTGTTATGTAGGTAGTGAAGATTACATTCAGTTAGCGCAATACGGCACCTCTAACAACGGCAAGATGAAGACGCTATATCGTGAAGGCCTAAAACGTCGTTACGGTAGCCTGATGCAGATTATTTCAGGTGTTCACTTCAACTTCTCTTTCCCGGATAGTTTTTGGGATAGCCTGTTTGGAGAGCAAACCGAAGAAGCGCGTTGTGGATCTAAGTCCGATGCTTACTTTGGTTTGATTCGTAATTACTACCGTTTTGGTTGGTTAATTCCTTATTTCTTCGGTGCGTCACCTGCACTATGTCCTTCTTTCATCAAAGGAAGAGAGACAAAGCTACCTTTTGAAAAGATTGGCGAGACGCTGTATCTACCAAAAGCAACGGCACTACGTCTGAGCGATCTTGGCTACACCAACAGTGCTCAAAGTGTATTGAAAATTGGCTTTAATAGCCTAGATCAGTACCTAGAAGGATTGAACCAAGCGATTCGCACACCATCGGAAGAGTTTGCCGAAATCGGTACTAAAGTTGATGGTGAATACCGTCAGTTGAATAGCAATGTTCTTCAAATCGAGAACGAGCTTTATGCACCAATTCGTCCTAAGCGTGTTGCTAAAAGTGGTGAGAAGCCATCTGAAGCGCTGGCTCGTGCTGGTGTCGAGTACATCGAGGTTCGCTCTTTAGACGTAAACCCATTCAGCTCAATTGGTATCAATGAGCAACAAGTTCGCTTCTTAGATTTGTTCCTAACTTGGAGTGTGCTAACCGACTCTGCTGAGATGGATAACTGCGAACTTGAATGCTGGCGCGATAACTGGAACAAGGTGATCTTAGAAGGTCGTCAGATTGGTTTAGAGCTCAAGATTGGTTGTCATGGCGAAAGACTGTCTCTACAAGACTGGGCGAAGCGCGTCTTTAAAGACCTACGTTCTATTGCTGAGATGATGGACGCTGAACAAGGCGGCCGTGCATACCAAGAAACATGCGATACGCTTGAAGCTTGGATCGATAACCCAGAATTAACGATTTCTGGTCAGCTACTTGAAGAGACCAAGAGATTAGGTGGCTTAGGAAAAGTGGGCTGTGCGTTAGGAAAAACCTACGCTCAACAACACAAAGCGCATCAATATAAAGTTTACTCAGCTGAGTTGATGGAAGCGGAAGTTCAGCGCTCAATGATCGCTCAACAACAAAGTGAAGAAGCAAGCACTCAAGATTTTGACAGCTTCTTAACGGATTATTTTTCGTATTTAAAAGCATAGCGAGACTTTGGTGGAAAGGAAGCAAGCCTTATTAGGCCAGCCTAAACGCGTAAGTGGAAAGTGGTTGCCTGTAGTGACTGTTGGTGTTGTCTCTAGCCTATTGGTTGGATGCGCAACGCCACCGCCAAAGCAGCAAGATAACTTGTGCAGCATCTTTAGAGAGCACCCTTCGTGGTATGAAGATGCACTCGATATGCAAGAAGAGTGGGGCACGCCGATCAACGTAGCGATGGCTTTTGTGAAACAAGAGAGTAGCTATCGTCATGATGCGCGCCCGCCTAAAGATTACATTCTTGGCTTTATTCCGTGGGGCCGTGTGAGCAGTGCCTACGGTTATGCGCAAGCTCAAGATCCTGCTTGGGAAGACTTCCAAAAGGCGACGAATAACGGTGGCTCAAGAACCAGTTTTGATGATGCACTGATGTTTATTGGTTGGTACACCAGCGAAACGCGTCGTCAGTTAGGGGTTTCACTATGGGACCCATATAACCAGTACTTGGCTTATCATGAAGGCCGTGGTGGTTATAAGCGCAAGTCATACAATAGCAAACCATCGTTGATTAAGGTGGCGCGCAAAGTCGAGCAGCAAGCAAAAGATTATGGATGGCAGCTGAAACAGTGCCGTAAAGAACTAGAAGACAATAGAAGTTGGTTTTTCTAAAGCCAACCGTCACGGAGAATAGCAATGCCTTTATTAGATAGTTTCACTGTTGATCATACGCGCATGAACGCCCCTGCAGTTCGTGTAGCTAAAACAATGCAAACCCCAAAAGGGGATACCATCACGGTATTTGACCTGCGTTTTACGGCACCAAACAAAGATATCCTATCTGAAAAAGGTATCCATACTCTAGAGCACCTATACGCAGGATTTATGCGTAATCAACTGAATGGTTCAGACGTGGAAATCATTGATATTTCACCGATGGGTTGCCGTACTGGTTTCTACATGAGCCTAATTGGTACGCCTTCAGAGCAGCAAGTGGCAGACGGTTGGTTAGCGGCTATGCAAGATGTACTGAAAGTTGAGAGCCAAAATAAGATCCCTGAGCTGAACGAATACCAATGTGGTACAGCGGCAATGCACTCTTTGGATGAAGCGAAAGATATCGCCAACGCGATCATCGCTGCTGGTATCTCTGTAAATAAAAATGATGAACTGGCACTGCCAGAGTCGATGCTTCAAGAGCTTAAAATAGACTAATCATTGATAGCCACCCTAGATAGGGCGAGTTAGATACTAAAAGGCCCGGTTCAATGAACCGGGCCTTTTGTTTTTCGTCGAGTAGTGATTATCCGTTAGCGACCTGTGGAAATACACGTACTAGCTTGATGCGGTTTTCTTCGAGTTCAACGATTTCCATCGGATGGCTGGCAACCTCAACACTGAGGTGACTTTCTGGGATATCCTCTAGATGTTCTAATATCAGGCCATTGAGTGTTCTTGGACCGTCAGTAGGCAATGTCCATTGCAAACCTTTGTTGATATCTCGGATATTAGCGCTGCCTTCAATCAAGAAGCTACCATCGCTTTGCGGCGTGATCTCTTCAGATAAGCTCGGTGCGATAGAGGTCGTAAATTCGCCCACGATCTCTTCAAGAATATCTTCTAGCGTAACCAAACCATTGATATCGCCATATTCATCGACGATCAAACCAATACGCTGTTTGTTGCGTTGGAATTTAAGCAGTTGAATGTTGAGTGGCGTCGCTTCAGGAATAAAGTAGATTTCATCTGCGGCACGCAGCAGCGTCTCTTTATTGAATTCGTTCTTCTCAAGCATCAAGCGATAAGCTTCACGCAGCCTCAGCATACCAACCACTTCATCTATTTGATCGCGGTATAGCACGACACGACCATGAGGAGAGTGAGTGAGCTGACGGACGATAGACTTCCAATCATCATTGATGTCGATGCCGGTGATCTCGTTACGTGGCACCATGATGTCATTCACGGTGACATGCTCTAAATCTAGAATCGACACCAACATATCTTGGTGACGCTGAGGTATTAGGGTTCCCGCTTCATTTACTACCGTTCTAAGTTCTTCTGAGCTCAAATGGTCGGTCGCATCATGGCTGGCTTTGACACCTAAGATACGAATGAAGCCGTTGGTAATAAAGTTAACCAAGATAACCAGTGGTGACAGCACCTTCATCAGTATCATTAATAGAATACTGCTGGCGTAAGACACTCGTTCTGGGAAAAGTGAGGCGATGGTTTTTGGGGTAACCTCAGCAAATACGAGGATCACCAGGGTCAGGGCTCCGGTTGCGATTGCAACACCGATATCCCCATAGATGCGCATACCAAGAATCGTAGCGATCGCAGATGCAAGAATGTTGACGAGATTGTTGCCGATGAGAATGAGGCCGATCAATCTGTCTGGGCGACTCAGAAGTTTTTCTACGCGTTTGGCACCTTTATGGCCCGTACTGGCTAAGTGCTTTAAACGGTAGCGGTTCAGGGACATCATGCCCGTTTCAGAACCAGAGAAATAACCAGAAATTACGATGAGACACGCGAGTAGCGCAAATAAGATACCCGTTGATATGTCGTCCAAAACTATTCTTTTCCTATTTGTGTATCTTGATTAATTTATGACCGAACATGGTCGAGATGTCAATTGAATCTAACGGACTCAATATTTTAAAGGCAAGGTGTGTGAGACCTTGCCTTTGTTTTACAGACTAATTCAGGATGATTTCCTGAACGAAGCGGCTACCGAAGTAGGCTAATGTGAGCATGCTGGCACCCGCAAGGGCGAACCAAGTGACTTTCTGTCCACGCCAACCTTTTTGATAATGACCCCAAAGAAGGATGGAGTAGATAACCCAAGCAATAAAAGACAACACGGCTTTGTGCGCTTTTCCTTGAGCAAACATATCTTGTACGAAGATAAGGCCAGTTAATAAAGTACCTGTTAATAAACCATTACCGATAAGAATGATCTTGAAAAGCTGTCTTTCCACCATCATTAATGGAGGTAAGTTAGGGTTTATTACTAACGCTTTTTTCTTTTTAAGTTTGTGATCGAGCCACGCGAGTTGCAGAGCGTATAGCGCGCCGATAGTCAGTGTTGCGTATGAGAAGAGCGCCAAAGAGATGTGCACAAGCAGTTTTGGGTCATTCTCTAGATGTTTGATGAAGGTGCTAGGAAGAAAAGTGGCAGCCATCAAGTTAAGCGCAGCGAAGCTATAAACGACGGGCAAGATGAACCACAATCGGGTTTTGAGCATAGCGCCGCTCATGACCAAAGAGATGATTAAACTGATCAATGAAGCAACGTTCAAGATACTGAGGTTTTGGCCACTGGCATTAAAGATTAAATCGCCAAGCAACCAAGCATGGAAAGCTAAAGCAAGTAATGCGCTGATAAACACCGTTTTTACACGGATTCCTGTTTGGTGCACGAGACCTGGAATGATCGTGGAAATCGCCATTGTATAAAGAAAGGCTGCTGCGATCGCAATAAGACTGTCCATGGTATCCATTTAAATGATTACTAATTGACGAATTATACCTTGCATCGCTCTTTGGGGCTATGGTGAACCTCACTCAATTCCAAGGGAACAATGTCTCACATCACAAGCGTGGATGATTAACGCTCTACAACGGGTATGACTCTAATCCACGCTAATGTATACTCACAGTAATAGTCGCAGGATTGAGCGAAGAGAAAACTATGTTTGATAATTTAACGGATCGTCTATCCAAAACGCTGAAGAATATCAGCGGTAAAGGTCGCTTGACCGAAGACAATATTAAAGAGACGCTGCGTGAAGTACGTATGGCGCTACTTGAAGCCGACGTTGCACTGCCAGTTGTCCGTGATTTTGTTAAGCGCGTAAAAGAAGGCGCTGTGGGTGTTGAGGTATCTAAATCTCTAACACCTGGCCAAGAATTCATTAAGATCGTTCAAGCTGAACTTGAAGCTGTGATGGGCGAGTCTAACGAGGCTCTTGACCTAGCTGCACAACCGCCAGCAGTTATCTTAATGGCGGGTCTACAAGGTGCGGGTAAAACCACATCGGTAGGTAAGCTATCTAAGCTCCTGACTGAGCGTGATAAGAAGAAAGTTTTGGTTGTGTCTGCCGACGTTTACCGTCCAGCCGCGATTAAACAGCTTGAAACCTTAGCAAGCGATGTTGGTGTTGACTTCTTCCCATCTTCAGCTGATCAAAAGCCTCTTGATATTGCAAATGCTGCAATCGACCACGCGAAGAAGAAATTCTACGACGTTCTAATTGTCGATACTGCCGGTCGTTTGGCTATCGATGAAGAGATGATGGGCGAGATCAAAGAGCTTCATACTGCAATTAACCCAGTAGAGACACTGTTCGTTGTTGATGCAATGACAGGTCAAGATGCCGCGAATACTGCAAAAGCCTTTGGCGATACGCTACCACTTACTGGTGTTATCTTAACGAAAGTGGATGGTGATGCGCGTGGTGGTGCTGCACTGTCTGTTCGTCATATCACAGGTAAACCGATTAAATTCTTGGGTGTTGGTGAGAAAACTGACGCACTAGAACCGTTCCACCCAGATCGTGTTGCTTCTCGTATCCTTGGTATGGGCGACGTACTGTCTCTTATTGAAGACCTACAGAAAAACGTTGATACCGAGAAAGCAGAGAAACTGGCTAAGAAGTTCAAAGAGAAGAAAGGCTTTGACCTTGAAGACTTCCGTGAACAGCTAGGACAAATGCAGAACATGGGCGGCATGATGGGCATGATGGATAAGCTTCCAGGCATGTCTCAACTACCGGATAACGTAAAAGATAAAGTTGATGACAAGATGTTCAAGCAAATGGAAGCGATCATCAACTCTATGACAATGAAAGAGCGCCAGCGTCCCGACCTAATCAAAGGCTCACGTAAGAAGCGTATTGCTGCAGGTTCTGGCACTCAAGTACAAGATGTAAACCGTATGCTGAAACAGTTCACTCAAATGCAGAAGATGATGAAGAAAATGCAGAAGGGTGGAATGAAAGGCATGATGCGCAACATGCAGGGCATGATGGGCGGCGGTGGAGGTATGGGCGGAATGGGTGGTGGTTTTAACCCGTTTGGTCGATAATCTACAAATGTAAGCTTTAGCTACGTTACTTTTCATAGTGTTAGCCGTGTCACAGAAAGTGTACGGCGGCTATGTTGGTGAAAAAATAGCTAAAGCCCTTGCATTGCACCGGAATAAGAGTAAAATTCCGGGGCTTTAATTTGGCACGAGACCCCAAGCTATTTACTTATACTTGGGGTTAATTATTTTATTAAGAAAGCAAAGAGGACGACATGGTAACCATTCGTTTGGCACGTCACGGTGCAAAGAAGCGCCCATTTTATCAAATCGTAGTTGCGGATAGCCGTAACTCTGTAACTGGCCGTTTCATCGAGAAAGTAGGTTTCTTTAACCCTACTGCTCAAGGTCAAGAAGAAGGTCTACGTCTAGACCTAGATCGTGTTAACCACTGGGTTGGTCAAGGCGCATCTCTATCTGACCGCGTAGCTAAGCTAGTTAAAGACGCTCAAAAAGCGGCTTAATTCTTTTTTAAAAAGAGAAATAGCTTATGTCGATGAAGGGTAAAGAAACGATGAGCGAGCAAAACGAAAGAATTGTTATGGGTAAACTTGGGTCTACCTATGGTATTCGTGGCTGGCTTAAAGTGTTCTCCTACACAGACAATGCTGAAAGCATATTTGATTACAGTCCTTGGTATTTAAAGCTAAAGGGCGAGTGGGTTGAGTATAAAGTTGAAAGCTGGAAACGTCATGGCCAAGGCTATGTATGTAAGCTAGCGGGATTAGATGTACGTGAAGACGCGCAACTGATGACCAACTTTGAAATTGCTATTGACCCTGCTTCATTACCTGAATTGTCAGAAGATGAATTCTACTGGCGCGAATTGTTCGGTATGCAAGTTTTTACCACTAAAGGTTACAACCTTGGTGAGGTCACTGACCTATTAGAAACTGGCTCGAACGATGTTCTAGTAATCAAAGCAAATCTTAAAGATGCTTTTGGCCAAAAGGAACGGTTAATCCCGTACCTTGAAGAGCAAGTGATCAAGAAAGTTGATCGCGAAGCTCGCCGGATCGAAGTTGACTGGGATCCTGGATTCTAACTCCAAATTACAGAGCGAGAGAACACATGTGGGTTGGCATTATTAGCCTTTTTCCTGAAATGTTCCGTTCTGTTACTGATTTTGGAGTAACAGGTCAAGCGGTTAAAAAAGGTCTTTTATCTATTGAGACATGGAATCCTCGTGATTTCACTCATGATAAACATCGCACTGTTGATGACAGACCTTACGGTGGTGGTCCTGGCATGTTAATGATGGTTCAGCCTTTGCGCGACGCTATCCAAACAGCCAAACAGGCAGCACCGGGAAAGACGAAGGTTATCTACCTTTCACCTCAAGGTCGTAAACTCGACCAGCAAGGTGTTGAAGAGCTGGCAACAAACGAGAACTTACTTCTTATTTGTGGTCGCTATGAAGGGGTAGATGAGCGCATCATTCAATCTGAAGTCGACGAAGAATGGTCGATTGGAGATTTTGTGATGACGGGTGGTGAACTGCCAGCCATGACGTTGATTGATTCAGTCTCTCGGTTTGTTCCGGGTGTACTTGGAGATTTCGCATCAGCAGAAGAAGATTCTTTTGCAAATGGTTTGCTAGATTGTCCCCATTATACGCGCCCTGAGGTGCTAGACGATAAAGATGTACCCTCGGTACTCAAGTCTGGAAACCATAAGGACATTCGTCGCTGGCGATTGAAACAATCGTTGGGCCGAACTTGGCTAAGAAGACCAGAACTCCTGGAAAACCTAGCTCTGACTGACGAACAGGAACAATTACTGGCTGAATTCATTAAAGAGCAACGCTCTTAACGAAAAGCAAGCAGTAACCTATTAAATTTAGTATCAGTTTATTCTAGGAATTTATACAAATGAGCAACATCATCAAGGCTCTTGAAGAAGAGCAACTAAAATCAGACCTTCCTAAATTCGCACCAGGTGACACTGTTGTAGTTAAGGTTAAGGTAAAAGAAGGTGACCGTGAGCGTCTACAGGCTTTCGAAGGCGTTGTAATCGCTATTCGTAACCGTGGTCTACACTCTGCATTCACAGTTCGTAAGATCTCGAACGGTGAAGGCGTAGAGCGTGCGTTCCAAACTCACTCTCCAATGGTTGATAGCATCGAAGTTAAACGCCGTGGTGCAGTACGTCGTGCCAAGTTGTACTACCTACGTGAGCGTTCTGGTAAGTCAGCTCGTATTAAAGAGAAGCTTACTAAGAAGTAATTCTTTTTGCATTCTATCGATAAAAGCGGAGCCATTTGGCTCCGCTTTTTTGTACCTGCAATTTAGAGTTATCGCAGATAAGAGATTTCCAACTCGCTCGTTTCTCGCTCTTGGGGCGGATATCGAGAATAGAGAAGAGTGTCATGCGTGAGTATACCGTCGGAAATCTGCCCCAGAGCTAGGTATATGATTTAGTTCGAAGTCATTAGATTCCCAACTCGTTCGTTCCTCACTTTTGAGAATGACGAATGGGTAACCGGAATCTGGCATTGGATGATGAAGACTTATTGAGGTAGAGGCCCAGTAGGAAGGCTGTGGCTAATAGAATCCCGTAGGGACAATAACGGTCATTCCCTAGACTGACGAAGGAAGGAGTAGGGAATCTCTAGTAGCGCCGTGTTATAGGCAACAAAAAAGGATTGACGTTAAACGCCAACCCTTCAAAATTACTCGCTACTCGCTACTCGCTACTCGCTACTCGCTACTCGCTACTCGCTACTCGCTA
>NZ_JAPNXR010000021.1:0-96801 GCF_030397615.1 Vibrio sp. 14N.309.X.WAT.E.F5
AATCAACCTGCTATGACTCCGGTGTAAACCCCATAAAGGAATGAGGCACACGTTAGAGAGCCAAGAACAACGGAGATAATCATTACTTACGGAGCCAAGAAATAACCATACCTAGACCGAAACCAAGTGCAGCAATACCAATCACCCCTGAAGTAGTTAACTCGACCATACCTTTACCCGCAGTAACGGCAGCAGTAATAGCGGTTTCATTTGCACTACCTTCAGCGAACGCAGAGCCAGAAGTAACAGCGACAGAAGCAACAAGGATTTTATTGCTAACCAATTGACGTAATTTCAACATAATAATTTTCCTAAATGGATTAACGAAAGTGTTTTAATACACGGCCTAGAACATGACCACCAACAAAGGTTGCCAAGCTCTGACCGACAACGAATTCATACAATGATTTGTCGAATTCAAGTAATGACCAATCAAATTGGCCATCTACCAAGTGCGTTAACTGTTCTTTAGAGACCAAGACATAATCACAAACATCACCAGACGATTGTTGCAAAATCCCATCAATAACAGTCACACAAATAGACATAGCACTAAGACCTAATTACTTAGTTTTTTGGGAGCGGTGGCAAATCGAATAAGTGGAAGCCGTTCAAAGCAACGTGCTTACCCTCATCATTACCAAAGCTAAATTCTTTATACTCAACATTGAATTGCATACGCTTACCAACGCAAGATTTTAAAACCTCTCCGGCCTTACCACCTGCCCAAAGCTCAGAGGAGATCTTAACTTCGATAGTGTTAGTCGGATTGGTTGTAATCAGTTTCAACTTACCTACAGTCAAAGCCTCACCCGTACCACGAGCGGGTTTTGTTTCTTGAATGATATCGGTATCGTCTAAAATCAAACCTTCGAGTTTCATATTGCGTTTCCTTTCTTGACGTAATTTTTTGGTTAAAAGAGAAAAAGACAGTTATTGACACAAGTCCAAGGAGACTAGTGAAACCTATCCGGAGGGGCTACGCCCACCGAACAGGCCCCACGAGGCTCTAAAGAGCCAAAGAGCACAAGCGCCTCAATCTCATCCATACGGGCCAGATGCTTCTCGTATTCTTCATACTGGCTATCTAGCATGTATTCGTATTCTTTCTCACGCTCCAAAGCATCAAACCAGTCCACAGTCCCAGACATGATTTTCTCTTGTGAAGCAATGAACTTATCTATGTTTTCGACTTTCCAAGATTTAAAGCGAGTGACTACAAGAACATCACGGAACATTAAGCCAGAGATACGAGCTTGAGCCGCGTCACCGTAGCGAGTCGTAGAGTATTCACCACCGGATTCAATTAGCTTTTCGATAGTGTTAGTCACTTCATAAGCAGCCTTGACGGTTTGGTCTTTGCGCTTTACAAACACACCGCCCATGGCATAACAAAACGCTTCCCAGTCACCCGCATCCGCAGCCCTGCGAACGTTTTCTAGAGTTAGATGTTCTTCGTTGTTTAAGTCTGAAAACATAGCGTCTTCCTCGTTAAGTTCTTCGCGTAAGCGTCTAAGCTCACGCCAAACAGTGACAGAAGCACCGCCTATAAATTGAAATTGTCTGATACGATTCACACGCGCCCAAGTGACAACGCGTTCAGCAGCCGCAATACCATCTAGATTAGAACTGCGGTCTTTATCGATGTGTTTACCATCAACGTTTTTACTCACGTACTTAGCCACGTAACCAACAGCAGAACCTTTACTAAAATCAATTAGCTCAGACTTGAAACGGTACTTTTTAGCACCTGATTCGTTAGGCGTATCAGCAAGGGCTAGACGGTTAAACTCAGATGTAACAAAAGCTCGATGTTCTTTTTCCATAAACAAAAGCATGTGGTGATGAGCCGTACCATCTTGATGAGGTTCAACAATGCGCATCCCATAGATTTTGATATCGTTCTTATCCAAAATTTTGCGAAGCGAAGACCAAACACCAATCAAATGATCGTGTGATTGTCTCGCGTCCGGTCGTCCTGCTTTCTCCCAATTGGGATTAGTCACACCACCAGAAACCGCGTGAAATCTTGACGGAGTAGTCACGGTATAAAACACCGCGTCATGGTCTGATTTTTTAGCGATGTTTTCAAAGCCATTAAGACGGGCAAACATTTCATTACGTCTTAATTCTGGATTCGAAACTGATTTAGCCGACAACTCAGAAAGAGTAAAAAAGGTTTGAGGGTCGTTCTCATCAAAGGCCACCGTTTTTTCTAGCGCAATCTCATTAGATTTCATGCGGTCGCGATGTCTACGAACTGAAAAATCAGAACAATAAATTTGCTTATGACGTTCAACAAGTGCCAAGTCTCGCGCCACCTGTTCAACTTCATAAGCACACTTTCTGCGTAACTGACGAACAAGCCAGTTATTATCAATTGCACGAGCAACAAGAGAATGCAGCTCGTTATTCGATTCAGCTTTTTTAATAACTTCCTCACGAAAGCCAAGGCCAAGCGAAGCCAGAAGCCCAACACAAGTTTCAAATTGTGTTTCGACATCAGGAAGACAAGCGACAGCACGACCAAATTGTTTAGATTTGTTTTCAGCGAGCTGGCGAATATCATCGTCAGGCATTGCCGCGCTGTAACCGTTTTTAGTGAGTCGTTCATGTGCACGATGTAAAGCGTAAGCCGCGTCAATCTCTTCCTTTTGCTTACACATATCTTTGTAAGCACGAAGCATATGACGAGTAAAATCACCATTGCGCTTTAAACCAAACGGCAAAGAATTACAAAGCAATGGAGCAGGGCGATAAGCAAGAGAAGGAAGCCCCGTCACATCATGAGCGTGAATCTGATGATTTAACGCAGGGACAACCGAAGCCGCAAGAGGATAATTAGAGCGCGTATGGTCTTTGTATGAAGACAAGTAATCGAACTGATTATCATGAACATGTTCAGCCGTTGCCCATGATTGAACCGGAACGAAATCAATCATTTCAAAGCTTTTCGTTTTGAGGTCGAAAACGCGCTCGTAAGCCATGATTAATGACTCACAACATAAGAAACTTGAGCCAAAGGCCATGAGTTTTGTAAACGTTCTACAATGCTGTGAGCATCGGATTCAGAGAGGAATTTACTGTGAAAATGTTGAGCCGTGGTAATCACAAAAGGCTTACCATGAGCTGAAGTACCAAAACCTGCGAAGTAACGAGGTAAACACCCAGAAACTAATAGAACATTAACCATAACAACCACCTTGACTGATTATTGAGTTGGGATTGACCATCTAAGCCGAGCTATAAGCGTCAAGGGCGAACAGCCCAGACCTAGACAGTCAAAATAGGATTAACCAAATTTGGTTAACGGGGGAAATCATATACACCAGATTTGGTTAACGCAATACACCAAAAATGGTTAGCAATAGGCTATGATTAGGAAAACGGAGGATTTGCCATGTACCAGAATGAACTGTTAGACGCCTATAAAAAGGCGCAAAATTACGTACAAGACAAGCAAATAGCACACGATATGAACATACCACAGCAGAGAATCAGTGATTTTCGCAAAGGTCGTCGCTATCTCACTGATTCACAAGCGGTTTTTTTAGCAGAAAATGCAAAGTTAGACCCACAGGTCGCATTGATAGGTTTGCACGCTGACCGCAACGACAATCCAGAGATAAAACAGCTATGGGAACACATGGCAAAAAAGTTTGACAGGTTAGGATTATCAGGAATTTCAATGGCTTGCGGAGGTTTTGCGTTATGGATGATGCAGACTAAAGAAGCGATATTTGACTGCGTATTATGTATATTATGTTAAATTGATTTTGGTGTTTATAAGGCAGGTATCTTTATTTGATGCCCTGCCTCTCTTTTTAGTGCTGTTCCGGTGTTCTATTTAACAGTAAGACTATTTACCATAAAATACCTAATAAACATATATCCTAATCTTCGATTCAGAATATGTTTATTAGACTTCAAGCATGAGCCTATCAATTGCTTCTGTGATTTCTTTGGTTCTTACTGGCTTGGTCACGAAATCATTCATGCCGACATCTAAGCAAGAAAATCTGTCTTCTACTGATGTGTGTGCCGTTAGCGCGACAATTGGTGTTTGGATGTTTGCATCTCTCATGTATTTGGTTGTGGTCAATCCATCCATTACTGGCATCGACACATCCATTAAGATAATGTCGATTGCATCGCTGCCTTGTTCAATAAAGCTAATGGCTTCTGCTCCATTGCTCGCGATGAACACCTCGTGGCCTTGTCGCGTTAAGATTAATTTTATGACCATTTGATTGGTTGGATTGTCTTCTACAACCAATACTGAGTATCGACTTCTTGGCTCTTCTTGAATCTGCAGTTCATTTTGTCTGTTTGTCTTGTTACAGACAACTCTCGTTGAAACTGGCAATTGCACTTCGAATTTGGAGCCTTGTCCTAGTTCGCTGTTTACAAAGATTCGACCTCGCATTAATTCAACAAGACGTTTGGTGATCGCTAATCCTAAACCTGTGCCACCAAACCTTCTGGTGATCGTGCTATCAGCTTGAACAAACGGACTGAATAATGACGAAAGCTGCTGGGCACTGATTCCAATCCCTGAGTCTTCTACTGTGATATAGAACGAGCTTTGCTGATACTTGATTGATACATGTACGTGTCCACGCTCGGTAAACTTGATGGCATTTCCAATCAAATTAAAGAGGATCTGCGCTAAGCGGCTCTGGTCGATATAATGAAGCTCATCTTCAGGGATATCGGTTGTCACTGTTAAGGCTAATCCCTTGCTGTCTGCGGCTTTTCTTTGTTCCGATAAAACAAAAGTTACAGTGTCTCTTACGTTATTCCACTGAGGAGCTAACGAGAAACATCCAGATTCAATCTTAGAGAAATCCAACACGTCACTGATAATTGCCAACAAAAGTTCAGACGATGTACTCATATTAAGCAGTATAGATTGCTGTTCTTCAGTTAGCTCGGTGGATTTTAGCGTGTCAATAAGCCCAATAATGGCGTTCAACGGTGTCCTGAGCTCGTGACTCATCATAGCTAGAAACTCAGACTTCGCTTTGTTAGCTTCTTCTGCTTCCTTTCTCGCGTTTACTAGCTCTGCGGTTCGCTCTCTTACCGTTGCTTCAAGCTTCTCTTTGTTCTCAATATCGAAAACGGCTCTTTCAATAAGAGGACGGAAACGATTTAAGGTTGCTTTGGTTTCAATGCTGAAGTGCTTGGTGTTGGAATGGATAAAGATAATGACGGATTGGGTCAGTCCACTATCTAGACCGGTGATCAGAACAGAGTTAATTTGGTCGAGAACAATGGGATGCAAAGAGTTGAATTCACCCAGGGATTTGGGTTCAAAAAGGATGGCGCATTCTCCATTGATGACACGCGAAAGCTTGCCGCAATCGTTCCAATTCATTTGTTCAAAGACTTTGTTATTGGTTAACAGGGTTTTAAAAGCACCGTCGTTCCCTACCCTTGAAACCACAATAAAGTCATCGAATTTGATGTATTTTTTGAGGACATACTCCAAGCTAGAGAATATCTCGGAAATGTTACCCGCTTTACTGATCGCAGAGATAGTTGACAAGATCACCCTATTCTCTTCAGCGAGTTTTCGTTCACGGAGTTTTAGTTTTTGTAGTTCAATGCGAGCTTCTTGCAGCGCTTCTTGACCTTCGGAACTCATTACTTTTTTAACCTATAAAACGTTGCTGAGGATACCATCAAATTTCCGTGCGCGTTTTCCCCACCAGAGAGCCTTCCTTGCTCGCCAAAAGTAAAAGGACATATGTATGGGAGGCCGTTAAGCGCCTGATTTATCTGGTTACATACCTCATCCATATCTTGTTTTAGGTGCAGCATTGGTCCTGCACAGAATATGTTGATAGCCCCTAATTTTTCTTCAAGGTCCATGTCATTATAATAAGAAGAATGAATGATGTTAGCGGCACGACTGATCAGTTGTTGCTTAGAGCCTTGCATCAAATAGATGGTGTCACCTTCATTTATATCAGTGAACAATTCGATACCGTTACACTCTGTTTCTCTGATCGAATGCGATAATTTGAAATATGGGTAGTCGTAAGAAGAGCCAACCTTTCGGCCTAATGGATAAACTGTCGACTTTTCAAAAATATACCCATCATCACTGCCACCTAAATGAAAATTTGTCCATTCATTATAAACGGTGGTCGCAGGCCTATGGTCGATCTCTAACAATATTCGATTTCTTACTTTGGTGACGGTACCTGAAAATTGAGTCGGCGTATGCCCTGAGCTTAGCGATGAATATATAGATTGCGATGCAAATATGACGGTTAACGATACACCATTAATAGAGAGCGATTCTTCGTTGAATATGCTCCAATTTCCTGAAACCTGATTGTCTGCCGCGCTACCACCAACAATAGGCACTTCTGTGCCAAATTTCGTATCGATAGCCGCCATTACTTTCTCTTCATTACCAGGAGTGGAATGAAGTAAGATTAAGTCAGGTATCTCACCTTCTCTATTTGCATTTCTAAGTGCTTTGTCGATAGCTCGAAAGGTACTTGCTTCTATAGAGTCAGAAAAGTGCTCAATGCCGGTTCCGTAGGCATTGATCCCTGAGTCATAGATGATAAGAACGCCAATGACGGGGCCTGAATGAAATCCAGTTTCTGTCATAATGCCGTGGCAAGTGGTGCATCCGTGGATAGGAGTATTCGGAAGAGCGTCTACCAAATATCGCTGAACAGCGAGTGTGGAATACTCTTCTGTACAGTAGCAAATGAGACAAGCTATTTGTTCTGGGGTCTCAACTCCAGAGAGTAACTCATCTACCGCAATTTTATCGTCTAAGGAATAAGAGACTTTTGATAGAAATTTCATAGATTTCTGAATACTTTATGAATAATCTATTTATAACACTTTTATGCACTAAGTTTTACTGATTTAGTACATATTTCTATCAACAAACTGCGGTAAGAGTGATTTACACGCCCTGTTATTCTTTGGAAATGTTGACCAAATATGTGCCACTCTGTTGTGGAAATGTGATGCTTATTGATGAGGCTTTATCGGTCGTTTTTAACGCCCATTTTGAGGCTTTATTTTCCTCAAGAATTCCGTTCTCATCATAGCTAATGATAAATTTGCCAGTTTTAGATGTTTCGATTAAATAGCCTAGGTTATTGTCCGAAATTAAAACATTATGTTTATCAATAGTAATTTGACAAGGTTTTGAAACTATACAGTTTATCGTCTCGTCTTGGTCGTATGTCACTGTTCTCCAAGTAAATGCCGCTATTAAAATAACCAACATGACGATAATTTGAACAAGCCTGCCTTTTGTTAGCTTTTGTGCCGCCATTATAATCTTTACTCCTTGTTACAAAGTTCAAAGTTTTTAAATAAAAATCCAATTCCAGACCAAGCGTAAGGTTACTACTCTGTCATTGATTTGTTAATTCAAGTATAGTGTCGCGTTGAAAATGCCACTTTTTTTCAAAATCAGCAAGTGGAAATAAAGCCCTGAATAGGCTGAATTTCCTTTTCTAATTTGGGTGGCATTACGACGTGAGTCGTGTTGGAAGTAAAGTGTAGTAAATAAGAAATTGGAAGCATGCAAATGAGCCAAGAAAAGCAGCTTGAACAAAACTACAACTATACGGTCGTCCGTCAATTTACCCTTGTTACAATTTTGTGGGGTATTGTCGGTATGGGCGTTGGTGTTTTGATTGCCGCTCAATTAGTTTGGCCACAGCTAAACTTTGATACGCCGTGGCTGACGTACAGTCGTTTACGTCCCCTGCATACTAATGCGGTTATTTTTGCGTTCGGTACAAGTGCGCTGTTTGCAACATCATATTATGTTGTGCAACGTACCTGTCAGACGCGTCTCTTTGGTGGCCCTCTCGTAGCCTTTACCTTTTGGGGTTGGCAAGCGATTATCCTGTCCGCTGCAATTACTTTACCGTTAGGTTTAACCTCTGGTAAAGAATACGCAGAACTTGAATGGCCAATCGATATTGCTATTACTCTTGTGTGGGTAGCTTATGCGGTCGTGTTCTTCGGAACTATGATTAAGCGTAAGACATCGCACATTTATGTAGCTAACTGGTTCTTCGGAGCCTTCATCATCACGGTTGCCGTGTTGCACATCGTTAACAGCCTGGCTGTTCCTGTATCTGCGTTTAAATCTTACTCGATTTATTCCGGAGCGATCGATGCAATGGTGCAATGGTGGTACGGACACAATGCGGTAGGCTTCCTATTGACAGCTGGTTTCCTAGGTATGATGTATTACTTCGTTCCTAAACAAGCTGGTCGCCCTGTTTACTCTTACCGTTTGTCAATTGTCCACTTCTGGGCTCTTGTGTCTCTGTATATATGGGCTGGTCCTCACCACCTACACTACACTGCACTTCCAGACTGGACTCAGTCTCTAGGTATGGTTATGTCTTTGGTTCTGTTTGCTCCTTCTTGGGGTGGCATGATCAATGGTATTATGACTCTATCTGGCGCGTGGCATAAGCTTCGCTACGACCCAATCCTACGTTTCCTAATCGTTTCTCTATCATTCTACGGCATGTCGACTTTCGAAGGCCCAATGATGGCAATCAAAACGGTTAATGCACTATCTCACTACACGGACTGGACTATCGGTCACGTTCACTCTGGTGCGTTAGGTTGGGTTGCAATGGTTTCAATCGGTTCGGTTTACCACTTAGTTCCTAAACTATTTGGTCAAGAGCGTATGTACTCTGTATCACTAATCAATGTTCACTTCTGGTTAGCAACGATTGGTACAGTTTTCTACATTGTTGCAATGTGGATCTCTGGTGTGATGCAAGGTCTGATGTGGCGTGCAGTTAACTCTGACGGTACATTGACTTACAGCTTCGTAGAATCTGTAGAAGCTTCTTACCCGTTCTACTTTGTACGTTTCTTAGGTGGTTTCATCTTCCTATCAGGTATGTTCTTACTGGCATACAACACGTACAAAACTGTTTCTGCACCTAAAGATAGCCTTAAAGCTATCCCTCAACCGGCTTAAGGAGATTTAGAATGAGCTCAAATTCAAATAATCGCCATGAGTTGGTCGAGAAAAACGTTGGTCTACTAGCGATCTTGATCGTTATCGCAATCAGCTTTGGTGCTTTAGTAGAAATCACTCCGCTTATTTTCCAAAAGCAGACGACTGAACCTGTAGAAAATCTACGCGTTTACTCTGCTCTGGAAATGGAAGGTCGTGATATTTACATTCGTGAAGGTTGTAACGTATGTCACAGCCAAATGATTCGTCCTTTCCGCTCTGAAACTGAACGTTACGGCCACTACTCTGTAGCGGGCGAAAGTGTTTGGGAACATCCATTCCTATGGGGTTCTAAGCGTACTGGTCCAGATCTAGCGCGTGTTGGTGATCGTTACTCTGATGAGTGGCACCGTGTTCACCTTCTAGACCCACGCGAACTTGTTCCTGAATCAAACATGCCAGGTTTCCCATGGCTTGCTGAGAATGTACTTGATGGCAAATTGACTAAGCAGAAGCTTGAACTCTTCCGCAATCAATTTGGTGTTCCTTACACAGACGAACAAATTGCTAACGCTAAACAAGATGTTGAAGGAAAAACAGAGATGGATGCAATCATCGCTTACCTTCAATCGCTTGGCCACGCAATGAAATAAGGAATAATTATGGACATTATTACATTTCAAAGTGTTTGGACTGTTACTGTTTTTGCTTGTTTCATCGGCATCGTTTGGTGGGCATACGGCAAGAATCGTAAAACACGTTTCGATGAAGATGCGAACCTAGTGTTTGCAGACGACGAGCCGGCAACAAGTTCTAAAAATCAAGGAGTGACAAAGTAATGAGTACATTCTGGAGTATCTGGGTTAGTGCGATTACGATTGGTACCCTAATTGGTTGTGCGGTCTTACTTCGTTGGTGTTTTAAAGATAAAACAGGCGTAGAACCAGGTCATGATATGGGCCACGAATACGATGGTATTCGTGAGCTTAATAACCCACTACCTAAATGGTGGACATACCTTTTCGTAAGCACAATTGTGTTTGCAGCTGTTTATCTTGCTCTATACCCAGGCCTTGGTAACTTTAAAGGTCTATTAGGTTGGACGAGTTCAAACCAAACAGTTCGTAGCGTAGAAGAGTCTCGCTCTGCAATCGCTGCAGCTCAAGCTAACAAACAGTTAGATGAGTACGCAAAAGAACTTGATGACGCGAACACTTATTTTGGCGAAGCATTCAAGAAGCTAGCTCATGATGAGAACGGTCTACGTTCTGTTCCTGACATCGCATCTGATGCTGAAGCAATCAAAGTGGGTCAACGTTTGTTCTTACAGAACTGTTCTCAGTGTCATGGTTCTGATGCTCGTGGTCAAAAGGGCTTCCCTAACTTGACTGACGATGCATGGCTATATGGCGGTGAACCACAAGCTATCGTTACTACCATCATGCATGGTCGTGTCGGTCAAATGCCAGCGTGGAAAGACGCACTAGGCGAGCAAGGCGTTAAAGAAGTAGTTAGCTACACTCTTAGCCTTTCTGGTCGTAGCGTGAATGCACGTGAGGCAGAAGCTGGTAAAGCACGTTTCGTTGTGTGTGCTGCGTGTCACGGTACAGATGGTAAGGGTAACCCTGCTGTTGGTGCACCTGACCTAACAGACCGCGATTGGTTGTTTGGCGATTCTCGCGCTGATGTAACTGAAACAGTAATGAACGGCCGTTCTGGCGTAATGCCTGCTTGGAAGGATATTCTAGGCGAGGACAAAGTTCAGCTTGTTGCATCGTACGTGTGGAGCTTAAGTAACTCAGATAATAAGTAACATTTCAATAACAGCCTCTTTCTAAGAGGCTGTCTTTCCTTTATTTTATAAGCCCTTCTTTTTATTCATTTTTGAGATATTTTTTATGGTAAAGCCTTGGTATAAACAGTTTTGGCCGTGGTTCTTAATCGCGTTGCCAGCGACAGTAGTTATTTGGACCATCATGACGGTCATTGTGTTCACACAGAACTCTGTAGATCTAGTGACTGAGGATTACTATAAAAAAGGAAAAGGCATTAATGTCGACATTTCAAAAGTAAACATTGCTAAAGAGCTTGGCCTATCAGCTTCAGTTAATGAGAAAGGTAACTCGGTTATCATTACTCTAGACAAAGGCAAGCTTGACCACTTCCCTGCTATTAGCGCAATGTTCGTGCACAGAACGTTGCCTGACCGTGATTTCACCCAGCTACTGACGGCTGATGCGAGCGGCAACTACACGTTGACTCTGGATCATGAAATGCAAGGTCCATGGTTTATTGAGCTTTCTCCGCATGATTCTGAATGGTTAGTGCAAGGTCGCATGAACTTCCCTATTGATACTCCTACTCAACTAACGAACTAAAGCTTATGTGTGAATCCTGTTATCACTGCGGTGAAGATGTACCAGCGGAAACGGATTTTAAAGTAGAAATCTTAGGGTCGGTCCGACCGATGTGTTGTCCGGGTTGCGAAACCGTAGCCCAGACAATCATAGATAGTGGTTTGGTCTCTTATTACCAATACCGTACTGCTCCTGCTGAAAAAGCAGATTTGGTGCCAGAGCAGCTTCTGGCGCTGAGTCATTACGACAATGAAGATGTTCAATTGGAGTTCGTTCGTAACTCTGAAAATACCTCTGAAGTGACATTGTCACTAGAGGGGGTCTCTTGTGCTGCCTGTGCATGGCTCATTGAGAAGCAAGTCTCCTCAAAGCTAGGCGTTGTGAGTATTCGTGTCAATACCACGACTAATCGTGCCCTGCTTAGCTGGGACAACACTCAGGCTAAACTGAGTGAGTTGCTATCCGCGATTCATAGGTTAGGCTATAAAGCCGCACCATTCGAGGCTGACCAACAAGAAGCCGCTTATCATCGTTCGATGAAAAACTACCTTTATCGTCTTGGTGTCGCGGGTTTAGCGACCATGCAAGTCATGATGCTAGCTGTGGCGCTTTATCTCGAAGTTTTTGGCAGCCTTGAGCCGGAATTCAAAAGCTACTTTCGTTGGGTGAGTTTGATTTTCGCAACGCCAGTACTGCTCTACTCTGCATTACCGTTCTATATTAACGCTTGGCGTAGTATCAAAGGCCGAACCTTGGGCATGGATGTTCCTGTGTCGATCGCTCTATTGTTTGCCTATGTTGCGAGTTTAGTGGCAACGGTGACAGAGCAAGGCGAAGTATTCTTTGAATCTATCTCAATGTTCACCTTCTTCTTGTTGCTTGGTCGTTTCCTTGAGATGCGCGCGCGTCGTAAAGCGGCAGCCGCTAGCGGTAACCTGCTTAAGTTGGTTCCTGCGATGGCGACAACGTTAGACGGTGAACAAGTTCCGGTAAAAACCTTGAAGGTTGGCGATCAGATTCGCGTTCTTCCTGGTGAGCATATTCCTGCGGATGGCAAAGTATTATCTGGCAGAATTCACATTGATGAATCCATGCTGACTGGTGAGTCAATTCATGTGGTTAAGAACGAAGGCGATACCGTCTTTGCTGGCACACTGAATGGCGATGAATCGTTTGAATTAGAAGTGATGACCTCTAAAGCGGATTCGGTTATTTCTAATATCGTTCGCCTTCAAGATGAAGCTCAATTGTCTAAACCTCGCATCGCTGAAATCGCTGATGTGGTAGCGCGATACTTTGTCGCGGTTATCTTAATCATTTCATTTGGTACTTGGTTCTATTGGCATCAAACACGTCCAGAAGACGCATTCTGGATCATGCTTTCAGTGTTAGTGGCGACGTGCCCTTGTGCTCTGTCTCTTGCGACGCCGACGGCGATTACATGTTCAACATCTCGCATGGGTAACTTTGGTATTTTGCTGCGCAAAGGCCACGTATTTGAAACCTTATGTAAAGTGAACCACTTAATCATCGATAAAACGGGCACGCTGACTGAAGGTGATATTCGTATCAGCAAAGTCGAGACGTTTACTGACCTTGATAAAGAAATATGCCTGCAAGTCGCGGCTAGCTTAGAACAACACGCTAACCACCCTATCGCAAAAGCGTTCAAGACCCATCTTTCAGATGATATTGAAGTAGAGTCGGTGAACAATGTGATTGGTTCGGGCATTACTGGTGAGTGGAATGGGCAAGAAGTGGCGATTGGTAGTAGCGAGTTCATTTTAGGTGAAGCTCAGCCATCTCAAAGTAATGGTATTTACTTGTCGCTGGCTGGCCGTCATATCGCAACATTCACTTATGAAGACCCGATTCGTAAAGAAAGTATTGAGTTCATTAAGCAATTCAAAGAAGCGGGAATCAAAACCACGCTGCTGACTGGCGACTCTTTGATTAACGCGAAGCCTGTTGCGGCAGAGATTGGTATTACTGACATTGTTGCTAACGCGAAGCCGGAAGATAAACTGGCGTACCTTAACTCTAGAGACGCTAGTGACATCACCATGATGGTTGGCGATGGTATCAACGATGCGCCTATTCTTGCGGGTGCACACCTTTCAGTTGCGATGGGTGGCGGTACGGATGTAGCGAAAGCCTCAGCGGATATGGTGTTATTGGGCGATAAACTCGATAGATTACTTAAATCACGTACATTGGCGCTTAAAACGCGTAAGATAATCCGTGAAAACTTAGCGTGGTCGTTGGGGTATAACCTACTTATTCTTCCATTGGCCGTCGCTGGTTTGGTTGCTCCTTACATTGCCGTGGTTGGCATGTCTGCTAGCTCTATTATTGTTGTGTCTAATTCGTTAAGGCTTTTAAAAGAGCAAGGTAAATAATGGAAAGTTTATACATACTCATTCCAATTGCGATCGTACTTGTGTGCATCGCTGTCGGTATCTTTCTATGGGCCGTTAAGAGTGAGCAGTTTGAAGACCTTGAGCGTCAAGGCCACAACATTCTGTTTGATGAAGACAACCATATTAACGTTGATACCAAGCCTACTACAGCCTCAAAAGAGAGCGACAAGAACCAAAGCTCGGCTGAAACACAATCTAACGTAGAAAAAAAGAATGATGACGCCTGATTGGATTGGCGCTTTTGTTGTTGGATTGATCGGCGCAGGCCATTGCATGGGAATGTGTGGTGGTATTGCGTCGCTTCTGTCTATTGGCAACAGTAAACCTTCCCCTGTTCTTCCCCTCCTTTATAATCTTGGTCGTCTATTAAGCTATGCCGTAATTGGTGGCGTGATTGGCGGTGCGATTTCTTCGATTGGCCAGTTGAGTGATTTTAATGCCTTGCTTGGTTGGCTTCGTTTATTTGCTGCCGTCTTTATGATTATCTTAGGTTTGTACATCGGTAAATGGTGGTTCGGCTTGTTGTTCTTTGAAAAAATTGGACAAAAGCTATGGCGTTATATCTCTCCTGTAGGTAAATCATTTCTACCATTAAAGCACCCTAGCCATGCTTTACCATTTGGTTTTATCTGGGGTTGGCTTCCATGTGGCCTTGTTTACTCTATGCTGACGTGGGCTGCGGTATCTGGAAGTTGGTATAACGGCGCAGGTATCATGCTGGCGTTTGGCTTAGGGACGCTACCAGCCATGCTTACTGTTGGTATGGGCGCTAATTTTCTAAAAAAACTGCAACAAGCCGACTTATTTCGCCAATTAGGCGCAATTCTAATCCTTATTTACGGTTTTTATACTGGATATATGGCACTGCAGCTCATTATTTATACCGTATAGCCGTTCTTTAAATCCGGTTTTTTTACTACCCAACTGGATAAAGGAATGCTAAAATATTGACGTATATCAAATAGTGAAAGATTGTTATGATTTCTGAAAAGCCTGTGACGAAACGTGTTCAGTCTGGTGGCTGTGCAATCCACTGCCAGGATTGTAGTATTAGCCAGCTCTGTATCCCATTTACTTTGAATGAATCTGAACTTGATCAACTTGATCAGATCATTGAGAGAAAAAAGCCTATTCAAAAAGGCCAAGAGTTATTTAAAGCCGGTGACGAGCTTAAATCTCTGTATGCTATTCGCTCTGGAACGATCAAGAGTTACACGATTACCGAACAAGGTGATGAGCAGATTACTGCATTCCATCTAGCGGGCGATCTTGTTGGTTTTGATGCGATTACGGGTGACGAACACCCTAGCTTTGCACAAGCACTTGAAACTTCTATGGTGTGTGAAATTCCATACGAGATCCTTGATGACTTATCAGGAAAAATGCCTAAATTGCGTCAGCAAATTATGCGCCTGATGAGTAACGAGATTAAAGGTGACCAAGAAATGATTCTGCTTCTTTCTAAAAAGAACGCGGAAGAGCGTCTTGCTGCATTCCTTTACAACCTTTCTACTCGCTTCTCTCAACGTGGTTTCAGCCCAAGAGAGTTCCGCTTAACGATGACTCGTGGCGACATTGGTAACTACCTTGGTTTGACTGTTGAAACAATCAGCCGTCTATTAGGTCGTTTCCAGAAAGCTGACATCTTGAGCGTTAAAGGCAAATACATCACTATCGAAGATCACGATGCTCTGATGGAACTTGCTGGCGTTTCAAAAGAATAGTTTAGATATCAATGATGTAGTTCAAAAATGAGCTACATCATGTTTCTCCCCTAAAACCTCTTATATTTCTCTTAATCTCTCCATAACTACGCTACATTATTTATATGTTCGGTCTGAAAAGTAGGCTTAGTTATGAGTATCTATAACAAAATTTTAGTTGTCGCAGACATTAATCACGATGAGCAACCTGCTCTAGTTCGTGCTATCCAACTTGCAAAGAAAAGCACTTCAACAAGCCACATCACTTTCTTTTTGTCGATTTACGATTTCTCGTATGAGATGACATCAATGCTTTCTGTTGATGAAAGAGACGCAATGCGCAAAGGTGTGATTCATCAACGCGAAATTTGGATGAATAAAGTCGCGGAACCTTACCTTGATGATTCTATTGAATTTAATGTTCAAGTGGTTTGGCATAACCGCCCTTATGAAGCGATCATTGCAGAGGTATACAGTGGCGGGCATGAGATCTTAATCAAGGGTACGCGCAAGCACGATACCTTAGAGTCTGTGATTTTCACCCCTACAGACTGGCACCTATTGAGAAAGTGCCCTAGCCCAGTGCTCTTAGTTAAGAATGATTTCTGGCCTGACAATGCGAAGATTTATGCTTCGGTACATGTAGGTTCAGAAACAGAAGCTCACTTAGAGCTTAACGATACTATGGTTGATAGATTGCTTGAGATTACGGGGCGTCTGGATGCTGAACCTTTCTTAGTGAATGCCTACCCGGTTACGCCAGCTAACATTACGATTGAATTGCCTGAGTTTGATCCAACGTCTTACACAGATGCGGTTCGCGGCCATCACTTAACGGCAATGAAAGCGCTGCGTCAAAAGCATGGTATGTGCGAAGAGCAAACGGTTGTTGAGCAAGGTTTACCAGAAGATGTGATACCAAGAGTAGCGTCTGAAAACAGCGCCGCTATGGTGATTTTAGGAACGACAGGCCGTACTGGTTTATCTGCCGTGTTTATTGGTAATACCGCTGAGCACGTTATCGATAAGATTAATTGTGACGTTCTGGCTCTTAAGCCATCGGGTTATGTGAGCCCTCTCGATCCTAACCTTGCTAAAGGCTAAAGATTAAAGGTTTAAAAATCGACAATCTGAATATGTATTTTAATCTGCATATTTAACCTATAAAAAAACGCCTCAAGCATTGCTTGAGGCGTTTTTATTTATCTATACGTTATAAGATTCTTCGACGAATAAGGCTTAAACGTTGGTGACATCAATGTACAGAGACTCATCGATGTTTGACGACGAGACTTCAGCTTCTTCGAATTCGTATGCTTTGCGCTCTTCAGTACGGTCTAACGGTAAGTTAATGAAATCAAACAACTCACGGTCTGCCAATTGGCTCGGACTCACGTTCTGAATTGACTTGAAGACCTTCTCAACACGGCCTGGAGTCTGTTTATCCCAATCAATTAGCATCGCTTTGATGTTTTGACGTTGTAGGTTTTCTTGAGAACCACACAGGTTACACGGAATGATCGGAAACTCTTTGTGCTCCGCGTATTTGATTAGGTCAGTTTCGCGACAGTAAGTCAGAGGACGGATTACTACGTTACGACCATCGTCAGAGCGAAGCTTAGGCGGCATAGCCTTAAGACGAGCACCGTGGAACATGTTCAGGAACATAGTCTCAACAATGTCGTCTAGGTGGTGACCTAGAGCAATCTTCGTTGCGCCAATCTTCTCTGCAAACGAGTACAAAGTACCACGACGCAGACGCGAACAAAGGCCACACGTCGTCTTACCTTCTGGCACTTTCTCTTTTACCACTGAGTACGTATCTTTATCTACGATGTAGTAAGGAATGTTCAGAGTTTCAAAGTACTCAGGAAGGATATGCTCAGGGAACCCAGGTTGTTTTTGATCTAGGTTTACTGCCACTACATCAAATTTGATGGGTGCTGCTTCACGTAAACGTAGCAAAATGTCTAGCATCGCAAATGAATCTTTACCGCCACTAATGCACGCCATTACTACATCATTCTCTTCGATCATGTTGTAGTCGACGATGGCATTCCCAACATTTCTTCTTAGAAGTTTCTGAAGCTTGTTGAATTCAAGTGTATCTTTTTTATTTTCGTTTTGGTTCATTGCGACTCTCACACCGTCGTATTACCGACTGTAGATTGCTAGTGGGACTGTTTTAGGGCGTGGATTATACGGATTTTTATTTCAGGTTGAAACAGTAACGGTAGGATAAACAAGCTGAGCAGGAGAAAGATCCTGCCATATCATGCGTTCTGCTCTCTAGAGGTGAGAAAACACGTCGTAATAAGAGGTAAGAATCAATGATGAAAGAGTATTGAGATATGTGATTTGGCAAGATCAAAGGTTTAGATTTAAGACTATAAATAAAAACAGCCTGTTCAGAGAAGAACAGGCTGTTTCGTAAAGATCTTACTGAAGCGAAATAAAGAGCTTCAGGCTGTTCGTAATTATTGCGCTGGGATGTAAGGCAAAACTCGAACAGTGGCTTCTGGTAACGTGATGCTGTCACTTCCACTGAGCTCAGCCAGCGTGAATTTCGCGCGCCCTTCTTCAATTGGGATTTGCTTACCGTTAGACAGAGCAATGTTGCCTTCAAGCTTATTATCAAACTCTAACGTCAAGCCTTGGATATCTGGTGTGAACCAACTAGAGAACATGCCGCTTACGTCTTCTAGCATCGCTTGCATCTGCGGTAACAGGCTTTCTAGCTGTGCAACTTCAACCGTTCCAGCTAAAGGTTCCTGTGTCATGACAACCAGCGAATACGCGCACTCTTGTTCTTGTGTTTGTACAAAGATAAGAGGATTAGCTGAACGTAGGTTTTGATCGACAGGTAGAAGAAGTTCATTGGCTGGAGAGACTTTTAGCTCTTCATAATGTTCTTCCTTCTCCATCCAAGCTTTGCTGATATGACAAGTTGTCTGAGCTTTTTGATCAACAAAGAAGACCGCAACTTTGACATCATCATGCCCTTCTTTGGTGTTGTTTTTAAGCTGTGTGTAGAGCTTGGAATACGTGAACATGTATTCTTGAGCTGAAGCTGGAAGAGAAACCCCAAGGCTGAGTGAGGCTAATAGAGCGAGTGCTGTCTTTTTCATTATTATAATCTTGTCGAAGTTGAGCGTTCATAATTAAAAAGAGCAGCTGTTAGCTGCTCTTTGTGTGATGCTGTTTGGATGATAACTTACTTTCGTGGTTAACCAAACTGAGACCAAATCGAGTTACTTTTTCCAGTATACCTCGTTGTGACGGATCATAGCTTGTAAATCAGTCACATAGTCTGAACCTCGCTCAGAATATTTTAGCAAGCCGTTGGTTAGCTCTGTCGCAGATTCAGTGGTTAACAAATCGTCGCCCTGAGTAGCAAGCTTCGCTCGAATCGCTCTTAAATCGGCATAAGCACGGTTACGGTTCAAGTTCATGAAGTAACGATGAACTGATTCTTGGCTTGAAGAGAATGTAGCCACTTCATGCGAACTGCCTTCGTTACGTTGTAGCGGAACCAGACCACAACCTTTGGTGTAACACCAATGTCCGAAATAGTTGTTGGCTTTAGTAGCAAAGCGAGATGTACCCCAAGCCGATTCATTAGCAGCCTGTGTCAATACAAGCGCCTCTGGCAGTACGTTAACGCGACTAAGCATTTCCGTAAGCCAAGCTTGATCTAATCCTGAAGATGGCACTGGCAAGCTGTATAACTTCCCTAGCCTTTTCGCATACGACACGTCTTCTGAATCAATATTCGTAATACCTGATTCAGAGATCTTGTTTAAAAACGCACGCTCTTTGGTAATTCGCTTGTTCTCGATGTTGATGCTAGGACGTAGGTAAGAAAAGAAGGTCTCTTTTTTCTCGTTCACATCTTCTATGGCCGCAAAATTTGGTCGATCTGAAGCTACGGTCAAATCACCAAATTCACTTGATGTATTTGAACTTTGGTCTGCCGAGCGTCGGCGCTCTTCTTCTTGGTAAATGTAAGGGCCAACCAGTGAGATAGAGCCCACGATCGCCAGTGCAGTAACCTTTAACGCAAGAGATTTACTTGCGCTGCCTTTGACATTATTACGCATCGAACACCTGAGGATTTTTGTTTTTGTTACCGTCGTTACTGTTGTTGCCGCCGTCATTATTGTCGTCATTGCTGCTGTCGTTATGATCGTCATCGTTATTTGGTCGATCTGACGCAATAACTTTTAACTTAATACCAAACATTTCGCGGTAAAGAATGCCTTTCACGTGGAAGAAGAATGGTAAAACGAAGATCAAGCCAATGCCGTACATCATTGCAGCGACGATAAACATCAGCATCACTAATAGGTAAATAGATGCAACGGTGAAGATTTTCTTATTTACCGCTCGTAGTGAAAGCAGCAGTGATTGCATTGGCGGAACTTTCTTATCACAAATCAATAGGATTGAATGGCTGAAAGCCAGTGAAAAGTAGATAGAAAGAAACGGTAATAGCATCCCAGCGATACCTTGCAGCATTAAACTGAACAAAGTCACCAAGATAACCGGTACGGTAAATTGTAAGCCTTTACCAATATGACGAGTTTTGGTGTGCAAACCTGCAGCGTGGCTCATTGCCATTAGGCTGATGCCCGCATAGATAGGTGCACTCACCACTTCATAGCTAAAGTTAGCGATGAAAATCGATTCAACGATTTGTGGGGTAAATGCCTCAGGGTCGATAACAGCATCTAAAATGACTGCAGGATCACCAAGTTGTAATTTCAATGCGATGTAAAAAATAGCCAGTTGCACGAACATCAATGCAACGATCGCAGGAGAAAACGAAAGAAAGTGACTTACCGTATGTTTCCATGCTTCTTGGAATACAGCCGTTGCTTTGAGCTCATAATCGCCGGAAAGTGCACGGTCGATACTACCGCCCAAATTAAAATCTTTTTCGATGTCGTTGTTCATATTGATACCTAGGTGTGTTCAATTGCTTGAAGCCACCTAACTTATTGATAAAAAATTACCTTCATTATACTCATATGTCGGACACAAACTAAAATATGAATCTGTAACAAGGCTTGCTTTTGCGTCTTAATGGTTAATAATTAGACACTTATTAAGGTGTAAACCCAATAAATAACAGTATGGTAAAGGATGTTTACTTTTACCTGCGAAATTTTTTATCTTCGAATGGTAAAAAATGCTTTGAATTCACGTTTTTGGTGATTATCATGCGCGCCTTAAAAGTGTATAGCAACAGGTCTCAAATAGAACCAAGGTGGAGAAAAACAGACGTTGAACGCTAAAAAATCAGTAGGAAAGCCAGTCGTACAGTTAACTGGCATTAGTAAAAGTTTCGATGGTAAGGAAGTCATCGGCAATCTTGATCTAAACGTAAATCATGGTGAGTTTCTCACGATATTAGGCCCGTCCGGTTGTGGTAAAACTACGGTACTAAGAATGATTGCAGGGTTTGAAACGGCAGATAGTGGTGAAATACTATTAGCCCAACAGAATGTAACCCAAGTTCCTGCTGAGCAAAGGCATGTTAACACTGTATTCCAAAGCTATGCCCTATTCCCACATATGACCGTTTTCGACAATGTGGCATTTGGTTTACGCATGCAGAAAGTGCCAAACACTGAGATTGAACCTCGTGTAATGGATGCTTTAAAAATGGTGCGCCTACAACAAATGGCACAACGAAAGCCACACCAGCTATCCGGTGGTCAACAGCAACGTATCGCAATCGCTCGTGCTGTCGTTAATAAGCCTAAGGTTCTTTTGTTGGATGAGTCTCTATCTGCTCTTGATTACAAACTACGTAAACAGATGCAAATTGAGCTTAAACAACTGCAACGCCAACTTGGTATCACGTTCATCTTTGTAACGCATGACCAAGAAGAAGCATTGTCTATGTCAGACCGTATTATTGTTATGCGAGATGGCGTGATTGAACAAGACGGAACACCAAGAGAAATCTACGAAGAGCCTAAGAACTTATTTGTTGCTCGTTTCATTGGTGAAATTAACGTATTCGAAGCGACAGCGAAATCTCGTCAAGATGAAAAGCGCATTGTTGCGACAATCGAAGGTGAAGAGTCAATTATCTATCACGATAAAGACGTAACACCGGGCCAAAAACTGCAAGTACTACTTCGCCCTGAAGATCTTCGTATCGAAGAAATTAAAGAGTCGGACCAAAGCGGTATTGTTGGCCACATTGTCGAGCGAACCTACAAAGGCATGACATTAGATTCAGTCGTAGAACTTGAATCAGGTATGCGTGTCATGGTTAGCGAATTCTTCAACGAAGATGACCCTGATGTTGATCACTCACTGGGCCAAAAAGTTGCAGTAACTTGGGTTGAGAGCTGGGAAGTGGTGTTAGAAGATGAGCAAGAAGTTTAATTTACAAAACGCGATTGTTGCTTTAATCACTGGTTGGTTAGTGCTGTTCGTGATGATTCCAAACATCATGATCATCGGTACTAGCTTTCTAACTCGTGATGAAGCGAACTTGATCGAGATGACCTTTACTCTCGACAACTACGTGCGTTTGGCTGACCCGCTGTATTTTAAAGTGTTGATGCACTCTTTCTATATGGCAATTGTCGCAACCCTACTTTGTTTAATTATTGGTTACCCGTTCGCCTACATCGTGGCAAAAATGCCTGCGAAATGGCGTCCAATCATGTTGTTTCTAGTGATTGTGCCATTCTGGACAAATTCTTTGATTCGTACTTACGGATTAAAAGTGGTTCTGGGTACTCAAGGTGTGTTGAACAAAGGCTTGTTGGCGTTAGACATTATCGATAAGCCACTTCGTATTATGTATTCAGAAACTGCAGTAATGATCGGTTTAGTGTATATCCTACTTCCGTTCATGATTTTGCCGTTGTATTCAGCGATCGAAAAGCTAGACGATACTTATTTAGAAGCAGCTAAAGATCTAGGTGCGAACAAACTTCAAACGCTATTGAAGGTTGTTTTACCGCTAACGATGCCTGGCATTATCGGCGGTTGCTTACTTGTATTGCTCCCTGCGCTTGGCATGTTCTACATTTCAGACTTGTTGGGCGGTGCTAAGAACCTGTTGATCGGTAACGTCATTAAGAGCCAAGTGCTTAATGCCCGTGATTGGCCGTTTGGCGCCGCAACCAGTATTGCACTGACTACCGCTATGGCCGTGATGCTTTATGCCTACTACCGTGCAGGCAAGTTATTGAATAAGAAAGTGGAGCTAGACTAATGGGTCGCACAGTTAAGTTCAGCTTTATGGCGCTGGTATACGCTTTTCTATACCTACCTATTATCGTATTGATTGCGAACTCATTTAATGCCAATAAATTCGGCATGAAATGGGGTGGCTTTACCACTAAGTGGTATGACGCGCTGATCAACAACGACAGCCTAATGCAGGCTGCGTGGCACTCGATCAACGTAGCGGTGTTCTCAGCAACTGCCGCAACGATTGTCGGAAGCCTGACTGCCGTTGCCCTATTCCGTTACCAATTTAAAGGTAAAGGCATCGTCAATGGCATGTTGTTCATCGTAATGATGTCACCAGATATCGTAATGGCGATTTCGCTTCTTGCGCTATTCTTGGTAATGGGTGTGCAACTTGGGTTCTTTACCCTACTTGCAGCGCATATTACTTTCTGTTTGCCGTTTGTTGTTGTCACGGTCTACAGTCGCTTGAATGGCTTTGATGTGAAGATGCTAGAAGCCGCAAAAGATTTAGGTGCAAGTGAATGGACGATTTTAAAACAGATTATCCTTCCTCTTGCTAAGCCAGCGGTTGCTGCGGGTTGGTTATTGAGCTTCACTCTGTCTTTGGACGATGTGATCATCAGCTCTTTCGTTACAGGGCCAACCTACGAAATCTTACCACTGAAGATTTACTCGATGGTTAAAGTCGGTATATCTCCAGAGGTCAATGCCCTAGCAACAGTGATGTTAGTGGTGTCGTTAATACTGGTGATTATTTCTCAGTTGTTAGCGAGAGAGAAGATTAAGTAAGTCTCCTACTCTTTACAGAGACTGACTTGATAAGAAGTTAAGATACTTCAAGTTCAATAAAAATGTTAATCATAAACAGAATGGTAAATTGCCATTCTGTTTTTCTATCTACTGCCTTTAGGCAACGTTTAGTTTGGAGCTAACGTCAATGAAAAAATGGGCTACTCTATTAGCTGGTAGTGCATGTGCGCTTTCAATGTTATCTGCACCATCGTTTGCAAAAGATGACAAAGAATTGGTATTCATGAACTGGGGACCTTACATCAATAGTGAGATCTTAGAACAGTTCACTGATGAAACGGGCATCAAAGTGATTTACTCGACTTACGAGTCGAATGAAACTTTGTACGCAAAATTGAAAACGCACAATAAAGGTTACGACCTTGTGGTTCCTTCAACCTACTTCGTGTCTAAAATGCGCGACGAAGGCATGCTTCAAAAGATCGACAAAACTAAGCTAAACAATTTTGCCAATCTAGATACAAACTACCTAGATAAGCCGTACGACCCTAATAACGACTACTCTATTCCGCACGTAGTTGCTATTACTGGTTTGGCTGTTAACACAGACATGTACGATCCAGAAGATTTCCAAAGCTGGGCAGATTTATGGAAGCCTGAACTTGAAGGTCAGCTAATGATGATGGACGACACACGTGAAGTGTTCCACATCGCGCTGCGTAAGTTAGGTTACTCCGGTAACACGACGAACGAGCAAGAGATCGACGAAGCCTACGCTGAACTGCGTAAGTTGATGCCGAACGTTCTTGTGTTTAACTCTGATAACCCTGGTGTGCCATACATGTCTGGTGAAGTGGGTCTTGGTATGCTTTGGAACGGTTCTGCTGCTGCAGCGCAAAATGAAGGTCTGCCGATTAAACTGGTTTTCCCTAAAGAAGGCGGCATCGGTTGGGTTGATAACTTTGCTATCAGTTCTGGCGCAGTAAACGTAGAAGCGGCTCATAAGATGATAGACTTCCTACTTCGCCCAGAAATCGCAGAGCAAATATCTCGTGACACAGGCTACCTAACGGCAGTTAAAGCGTCTAATGAGAAGTTCAAAGATAGCCCTGCTTTGTTCCCGTCACAAGAAGACCTTGACCGTGTGGAATGGCAAGCTGCGGTTGGCGATAAGACAGTGAAGTACGAAGATTACTTCATGAAGCTTAAAGCCGGTCAGTAAGCGAGTTCGTTATCTAATTGCTCTGGTCAACAGAGGCTAGTAAGTAACTGGTTTACTTAACAAGTCTAGTTAGGTAATCAACAAGTTAAAAATAAGAATATCAATGAATAGGCAGCTTAGGCTGCCTATTTTGTTATATCACTGCTATAATTCAGCGCGATTTTTAGAAATCCATTTACTTTGGGTTCAATACCCAGCTCCAAATCAAACAAATGAACGGAACAGTAATGAAAAAAACACTGTATACCGGCGCATTGTGTGCTGCTACTTTACTTTCTACACCCTCTTTCGCAGCTGACCAAGAACTGTATTTTTACAACTGGTCTGAATATATTCCAAATGAAGTACTAGAAGACTTCACAGAAGAGACTGGCATTAAAGTCTATTACTCAACTTATGAGTCTAACGAAAGCATGTACGCTAAGTTAAAAACTCAAGGTACGGGTTACGACTTAGTAGTTCCTTCTACTTACTTCGTTTCTAAGATGCGTAAAGAAGGCATGCTTCAAGAGCTTGATAAAACTAAGCTAAGCCACTTTGCAGATTTGGATACAAATTACTTAGATAAGCCATTTGACCCAAACAACAACTACTCGATCCCATACATCTGGGGCGCAACGGGTATTGGTATCAACTCAGATATGCTAGACAAGTCTTCAATTAAAAACTGGGGCGATCTGTGGGATACACAGTGGGAAGGTCAACTGATGATGATGGATGACTCTCGTGAAGTTTTCCATATCGCACTGTCTAAACTGGGTTACTCTCCAAACACAACGAACCCTGAAGAAATCAAAGCAGCGTACGAAGAACTTCGTAAGCTGATGCCAAACGTATTGGTATTTAACTCAGATTTCCCAGCGAACCCTTACCTAGCGGGTGAAGTGTCTCTTGGTATGCTTTGGAATGGCTCTGCTTACATGGCACGTCAAGAAGGCGCAACGATAGACATCATCTGGCCAGAGAAAGGCGCTATCTTCTGGATGGACAGCCTAGCGATTCCAGCAGGTGCTAAGAACACTGAAGCGGCACATAAGATGATCGACTTCCTTCTTCGCCCTGAAAACGCAGCTAAGATTGCTTTAGAGATCGGTTACCCGACGCCAGTTAAAACGGCTTACCCTCTTCTTCCTAAAGAATTTGCTGAAGATAAGAACGTTTTCCCACCACAATCAGTGATGGATAACGGCGTTTGGCAAGATGAAGTTGGCGAAGCGAGCGTCATTTATGACGAGTACTTCCAAAAACTTAAAGTAAACAACTAGATTGTTACTGACTGATTAATAAAGCGGCGTAAGCCGCTTTATTTTTATCTACACTTTATATAGGATTGAATAAACAATATGAAGTGCGATTTAAAATGCCAGCGAACCCTATATTATTGGTTGTTACTTTAATGCTTCTTGCGTCATTCTTGATGCTTGGCCTGAGTTCGTTTATACATATAGAGTCAAATTACGACCTGTTTTTTGAAACAAATACGCTCGTGATTACCATGTACATCTACTACGTTGCTCGTCACGCCATTCGCCCTCACAAAGTCCTTCGTTACGGCGCCCTACTGCTTATTTTTAACCTATTTTATGATGTGACCACAGAACTCAAACATCTCGATGAATGGGCAGACAGAAACGAACTACTCGACACCTTTCTTGAAGATGGTTTATTGCAAATAGCTTTCCTACTTATTGCCTACGGCATTACTGAGCTGACAACCCAATTAAAAGACCAAAGTAAGCAAGATGAACTAACCGGTTTGTATAACCGTAAGAAGTTCGATGCGATAAAATTGAAAGAATTCGAACTCATCTATTTCGATTTGGATGGTTTAAAAAAGGTGAATGACCGTAAAGGCCATAAAGTCGGAGACCTCATGATCGTTCGCTTCTCTCAGGCATTAAGCCAAGCGGTATTAGAAGATGAAATGGTGTTTCGCGTTGGCGGCGATGAGTTTATTGCAACAGCGCAGCTGGGTCGTGGTGGTGAGTTCGTCAGTCAGGTAAGTAATCTACTTCACGGAGAAAACATCTCCTTTTCTTACGGCATTGAAGTCACTTGCCAAGAGGACTTTCAGCAGGCGCTTGATAAGTCAGATAAAGCGATGTACGAAATGAAAAAAGCGCAGCGTTCAGTCGATGTTAGCTCTCAATCTTCAGTGAGTTAAGATTTTAAGAGGCCGCCATTTGTCGTTATGAACAAAGTCTTCATCAACAAAAAAGCAAATACCTATCTAACTTACTTGCAGTTAGACGTATTTGCCTTTTGGCTAAGGCTCGATCAAAAGCTCTGTATCGAGTTTAAGCGGTTAAAGATCCTTTCTCAACAGACAACAGCTCACCGACTAATTTCGGCACTTCAATACTGGCTTTGCCGTAGCGTTTCTCTTCAAATTCGCTCTCAACCGCACTCGGTTCAAGGTTGATCTCGATAGTGTGTGCGCCATGCATTCTAGCGTCATGAACAAAACCGGCCGCTGGATAAACCACACCTGACGTACCGATAGAGATAAACAAGTCTGCGTCTTCTAATGCAGAATAGATGTCGCCCATTCTTAACGGCATTTCGCCAAACCAAACAATATGAGGGCGCATTTGAGCTGGGATCTGGCAACAATGACAAAGCTCACCGGTTTCAATATTGTCTTTATGCTCGATAACCTGATTGGATTCGCTGCATCGCGCTTTCAATAGCTCGCCGTGCATGTGGATGATATTGCTGCTACCACCGCGCTCATGCAGATTGTCGATGTTTTGAGTGATGATTGTTACTTTGCCGTCGAGCTTGTCTTCAAGCTCTCCTAGCGCCTTATGGGCTGCATTTGGCAGGATGCTTTCGCTTTGTAAGCCATGACGACGCTTATTGTAGAATTCTTGCACCAAATCGGGATCTTTTGCAAAACCTTCAGGTGTCGCGACATCTTCGATTTTATGGTTTTCCCATAATCCGTCTTGCGCTCGAAATGTTTGTATCCCCGACTCCGCTGAGATTCCGGCACCAGTAAGAATTACGATATTTCTGTATGGGAAATGCATATAACGTCCTTTTAGATATGTCACTTTGTAACAGCTTAGCACTGTTCAAATTCCAACAATAGTTTTAGGGATTAGACCATAGTCTTAGCCAACTGAATTCATTGGTTATTTGTGACATAACTCGCTCGATATCTGCTGTTCAGAAATGAAATAGGCACAAAAAAAGCGGCCGAAGCCGCTTAATGTTTATCTATTGAAGCGTGATCAGTCTTCGTTGATTGATGAGATCTTATGGATAGAAAGATCCGCGCCATTAAACTCATCTTCTTCACTTAACCTTAGGCCAGTTACTTTGCTCAACACACCGTAGACAACCAATGCACCGATTAAAGCTACCGTAATGCCCGCTAGTGTACCAATCACCTGAGCAGTGAAGCTTACGCCCCCTAGCCCCCAGAATGCTTGCTGACCGAAGATGCCCGCGGCAATGCCGCCCCATGCACCACATACACCGTGTAGAGGCCACACACCTAGCACATCATCTATCTGTGTTTTGTTCTGCATGT
This sequence comes from Vibrio sp. 14N.309.X.WAT.E.F5, assembly GCF_030397615.1. Taxonomy (NCBI): domain Bacteria; kingdom Pseudomonadati; phylum Pseudomonadota; class Gammaproteobacteria; order Vibrionales; family Vibrionaceae; genus Vibrio; species Vibrio sp. 14N.309.X.WAT.E.F5. The sequence continues at coordinate 28,192 of NZ_JAPNXR010000021.1, forward strand.
AAGTGAACAAGTAAACGAACAATGCGCCAGCTACGCCGCCAGTCACTAATGCGCCTAATGGGTGCATTAAGTCTGAACCTGCACAAATCGCTACTAAGCCAGCCAAAGGACCATTATGGATAAAGCCCGGGTCATTCTTACCTGCAACAAGCGCCGCTAGAATGCCGCCGACCATCGCCATCAATGAGTTCATTGCAACGAGTCCACTGATGCCGTTGATTGCTTGAGCAGACATCACGTTGAAGCCAAACCAACCCACACATAAGATCCAAGAACCTAATGCTAAGAAAGGAATGTTCGATGGTGCGAAGTTGGTGTGTTTGCCAGCGCGGATTCGGCCTTTACGCATGCCAAGGAAGTAAACCGCGACCAATGCAATCCAGCCGCCAACACCATGAACCACAACAGAACCCGCGAAGTCGTGAAATCCGTAACCAAACTGACTTTCTAGCCATGCTTGAAAGCCAAAATTACCGTTCCAGATGATGCCTTCAAAAAACGGGTAGATGAATCCAACGGTAAACAGTGTCGCAATCAAGATTGGGTAGAAACGTGCACGTTCTGCAATACCACCGGATACAATCGCAGGGATTGCTGCGGCAAAGGTCATTAGGAAGAAAAACTTAACCAGCTCGTATCCATTCCCTTGCGATAGCGTTTCTGCGTCTGTAAAAAAGTGAGCACCATACGCGACCCAATAACCGATAAAGAAGTAAGCAATGGCGGAGACTCCAAAGTCCGAGAGGATCTTAACCAACGCATTAACTTGGTTCTTTTTTCTAACTGTACCGACTTCCAAAAATGCAAAACCAGCATGCATTAAGAAGACCATGATCGCGCCTAGTAATAAAAATAGAGTATCCGAACTCTGCGTCAAGCTCTGTACTGCGCTATGAACTTGGTTAACCGTTTGACTCATTAAAGCTCTCTCCCTTAGCTTTGCCTCAATTGCACTAGAACCGTGCGAATTGATGTCGTAATTAATTAAAGACTCAACAGTAAACGCAAGATGCGTTCCAACTCGGTTACGCAAAAAACGTGCAACAAGGTGTTGCTTTAAGTTGTTGATATTTATTGGTTAATTTATTAGGTGCACTTTATTGGTTCTCAGAGAGAGAAAATATTCGATAACTGATTGCACCAATTGAGGGAGTTGCACCATATTGATGCGGTCAATGTAGGGCATTAGATCAGTTACCTAGCGACCAAACGACAAAAAGCCCAGTGAAATGAATCACTGGGCTTTTAATGTCTTTCGCTTATTAGAGTTAACTCATCGACAAAGGCGTTATTATCGAGTTTGATAACCCAAACGACTTAACATATAAACGCTTAAAGGTTTGGACCTGTTGTCGGGTTTTGCGGTAGGTTTTGACTTAAACGCTGCATGCCTTGATACATGCGAATAAACCACACCACAATCGCTACACCACCAAATAACATGCCCACATATGGAATGTAGTAAGCGATGTCATCGATAATATGGTTTTGATACCAGTAATCGTTCACACCGATCAACACGCCGTTTGAGGTCGCTACCGTGACGATAAGCACAACAAAAAACGTCAGGTTCAAGAAGAACGAGCGAATCAAGCCGTAGTAATGGGTATCCACTACTTCGCCGTCTTCGCCTTTATCTAAACGATAGCCCGCGTAGATAATGGCAATCACACCAGAGAGAAGACAAGTAAATGGTGTAAAGCAGCTTAGGATGTAAGCAACCCAAATACCCTTATGAGGTTTGTTCATTCTTATTCACCCCTTCCGTTTTCTCTGTTGCTACGTTAGCGCTTTGTTCAACGCCGTTTTTCTCTTGTTCCATCACTTCTTTGTACCAAAGGTCATGGTGTTCTTTAGCCCAGGTTTCATCGACTTCGCCTGTTACCATACCTTCTAGTGCGCCTTCCATACCGAACAAGCCAATATAGATGTGGAACACAAAGCCACAGATAAGGATCAGAGCAGCAAGCATGTGAACTAAGTTAGAAAGCTCCATATCACGTCGTGTTTGGCCAAAGATTGGGAAATCTAACACCAAGCCACTGATCGCAGCGACACTGCCCATAACGATAAGCAGCCAAAATAGCGCTTTTTCACCCGCATTCGAAAACTCTGCAGATGGATGAGAACCTTTGTGTTTCCCTACCATACCACCCAGTTTCATGAACCACTGGATATCGACCATCTTGAAGATTGACTTGCGCCACCACTTGATAAGAACAGCCATCAACAGCACATAGAAAATCGGGCCGATGTAGTTGTGGTATTGCTTCGCCAATAGAACGATAAAGCCCCAAAGGTCAGTTGGAATGTACGGCTTCAAAAAGTGCTTGCCGTAAACCAACATCAAACCACTGAACGCGAGCGTTAAGAAAGTAAACGCCATGCTCCAGTGCAACGCACGATCCAGTCGAGACCAACGTTTGATCTTACGGCCAGTTCTTGGCGCACTCAGCATTAGTGGGCCAATCACAACGTACATTAGAGTAACGAAAGCAATACTGCCAAAGATAGCAACTGCGCCGGCTGGCGACATCCACTTCTCTTTCAATATGTACCACGTTTGCCCGGGCGTACTGATTAACACACCGTGCTCAGCCGATTGAGAGGTGGTGTAACCTTCCTCACCGTTTCTTACTTGTCGCCAAAAATCAGCGCCAGCAAGTTGTGTGATTTCTCTTTCAGCAGAGCTCGATTGAGTTTGTGATGAGTTCGTCTCAGATGCATGACTCAAAGGAGACAGCATTGTTAGTGCTGCCAACATCGGCAGCACAACAAGGAAGAGACGCTTAAACATTGTAAGCATATGTCTCTCCTAACTAGCTCTTCATCGCATCGTAAGAAAGGTCGTTGCCGTCTGTCCAACCAGCACCTTTCGCACCACGTTCTACAACACGCTGACGGAAGATATCAGAGACTTGTTCAGCATCACCTGCAAGCAGCGCTTTTGTCGAACAAAGCGAAGCACACATTGGTAGTTTGCCTTCAGCAATACGGTTCGCACCGTACTTCTGACGCTCTTCCACAGAACCTGGCTCTGTTTCAGGGCCGCCAGCACAGAAGGTACATTTGTCCATCTTACCGCGCTCACCAAAGGCTTCCTGTTTAGGGAATTGCGGTGCGCCAAACGGACAAGCAAACAAGCAGTAACCACAACCGATACACAGATCTTTATTGTGAAGTACGATTCCGTCTTCTGTATGTTCAAAACAGTCTGCTGGGCAAACTGCCATACAAGGGGCATCAGTACAGTGCATACATGCGACTGAGATAGAGTTTTCACCCGGCTCACCATCGTTCAGTGTCACAACGCGGCGACGTTGAATACCCCATTCCAGAGCATCATCATTTTCGTTCTTACATGCAGTGACACAACCGTTACATTCGATACAACGTTTGGTGTCACAAAGAAATTTCATTCTAGCCATTTTAAGACTCCTTACGCTTTACGAATATTACAAAGGGTTACTTTCGTTTCCTGCATCAACGTGACAGGGTCGTAACCATATGTGGTTGCTGTATTGGCTGCTTCGCCAATAACGTAAGGATCAGTGCCTTCTGGGTACTTAGAACGCAAATCTTCGCCTTCGAACTTACCACCGAAGTGGAACGGTAAGAACGCTAACCCCGGTTTAACACGACGAGTAACCATCGCTTTCACCTTGATACGGCCTTTCTCAGCGCCTTCAACCCAAACATCATCACCATCTTTAAAGCCAATGTCGTTTGCGTCTTTCGGGTTCACTTCAACAAACATCTCTTGTTGAAGTTCTGCTAGCCATGGGTTTGAACGTGTTTCTTCACCACCACCTTCGTACTCAACCAGACGACCAGAAGTCAGAATGATTGGGTATTCAGCAGACTTGTCTTGGTCTTGAATTGACTTGTACAACGTAGGAACACGGAAAATCGCTTCTTTGTCGTCCCAAGTTGGGTAATCAGCAACAAGATCACGACGTGGCGTGTAAAGCGGCTCACGGTGTAGAGGTACGCGGTCTGGGAATGTCCAAACAATCGCACGCGCTTTCGCATTACCAAACGGAATACAACCATGCTTGATAGCCACACGTTGGATACCACCAGAAACGTCAGTCTTCCAGTTCTTACCTTCCGCTGAAGCTTTCTCTTCTGCAGTTAGATCGTCCCACCAACCCAGTTGCTTCAGAAGTTTGTCACTGAATTCTGGGTAACCGTCTTTGATTTCGCTGCCTTTCGAGTAGCTGTCTTCCGCCAAAATACTTTGACCTTCGAACTCCACACCGAAACGAGTACGGAAGTTACCGCCGCCCTCTGCTACTGGTTTAGACGTATCGTAAAGGATATGCGTACCCGGGTGTTTCATTTCTGGGTTGCCCCAACAAGGCCACGGCAGACCGTAAGTCTCGCCATTCGCTGGGCCGCCTTCTGCAGCAAGCGTTGTTTTGTGGAACGTGTGCCAGTTCTGTTGGTGCTCTTTCAAGCGCTCAGGGCTTTGACCTGTGTAACCGATCGTCCACATACCCTTGTTGAATTCACGAGTGATGTCTTCGATAAGCGGCTCGTTGTTTTCAACACGGATGTTTTTGAACAGCTGATCAGAGAAACCAAGCTTCTTAGAAAGAAGGTACATGATTTCATGGTCAGGTTTAGATTCGAACAAAGGCTCAACCACTTTGTCACGCCACTGTAGAGAACGGTTTGATGCCGTTACACTGCCGTAGGTTTCAAATTGAGTTGTTGCAGGAAGTAAGTAAACGCCGTCAGTACGATCGTTCATTACTGCTGCTACTGTTGGGTATGGGTCAACGATAACCATCATATCCAGCTTCTGCATCGCCTTCTTCATCTCTGGACCACGAGTCTGAGAGTTCACCGCGTGACCCCAGTAGAACATGGCACGAATGTTTTCGCGCTGACGGATGTTGTCTTTGTTTTCAAGTACACCATCAACCCAACGAGATACAGGAATACCTGCACTGTTCATTGGTTTTTGACCGCCATAAGCGTTGTCGTCAAAGCGTCCCTTGACCCAATCAAAGTCAACTTCCCAGACTTTAGACCAGTGGCGCCAAGAACCTTCAGACAAGCCGTAGTAGCCTGGTAGAGTGTCAGACAGTACGCCAAGGTCAGTTGCGCCTTGTACGTTATCGTGTCCACGGAATATGTTTGCACCGCCGCCTGATTTACCGATGTTACCGAGCGCTAGCTCAAGTACACAGTAAGCACGAGTGTTGTTGTTACCAGTAGTATGTTGAGTACCACCCATACACCAAACAATACAACCCGGGCGGTTTTCAGAAAGTAGTTTCGCAGTTTGGTAAACGTCTTCTTCGCTTACACCAGTCACACGCTCAACTTCTGCTGGGTTCCATTTCGCCACTTCTTCACGGATTTCTTCCATGCCGAATACACGTTGGCGAATGAACTCTTTGTCTTCCCATTGGTTTCCAAATACATGCCATAAGATGCCCCAAATGAAGGCAACATCTGAACCCGGGCGAAGAGAAACATAGTGATCAGATTTCGCAGCAGTACGCGTACGACGAGGATCCGCAACAACGATCTTACAGTTGTTCTTCTCTTTCGCGATCAGGATGTGTTGCATCGCAACCGGGTGAGCTTCTGCAGGGTTCGAGCCAATGAATAGCATTGATTTACAGTTGTGCATGTCATTGAACGAGTTTGTCATTGCACCGTAACCCCAAGTGTTTGCAACACCGGCTACTGTGGTTGAGTGACAAATACGCGCTTGGTGGTCAACGTTGTTTGTTCCCCACAAAGACGCCATCTTACGGAATGCGTAAGCTTGCTCGTTACTGTGTTTTGCACTACCTAAGAAGTAAACCGAATCAGGGCCAGATTCTTTACGAAGTTCTAGCGCCTTGTTGCCGATTTCTTCAATCGCTTGTTCCCAAGAAAGCTTCTTCCACTTACCGCCTTCCAATTTCATTGGATACTTAAGACGACGTTCACCGTGGCCATGCTCACGCAGTGCGGCACCTTTCGCACAGTGTCCACCAGCGTTGAATGGGTGATCGAAAGCAGGCTCTTGACCCGTCCACACACCATTTTGAACTTCAGCGTAGATACCACAACCCACAGAACAGTGAGAACAGATAGTACGTTTTACTTCTGTTTTCGCTTCTGGGTCGACTGATTTAGCCTGTGCTTTCTTCATCATGCCCGGTGCGAATAGACTTGCGCCTACAACCGCGCCACCAGCAGCAAGTGAAGTGTTTTTCATGAAGGCGCGACGAGACACACCTAGCTGATTGGTTTCTTTGCTCACACTATCGGAGCGTTTGACAAGTTTCATCCGTTATCTCCTAAAGTGTGTCGTAGTAATCGCGAATATGTTGCGTTTCACGATAGCCCGTCTTCTTCACGTCTTTTTCAGGCATTTCAACCGTTTCTGAAGCGGTTGCCACTTTGGTTGTACCAGCGACAACGGCACCAGCAACGGCTGCAGTCGTTAAACCTTTGAGTAAGTCTCTACGGCTTGTATCTATTTCTTTATTATCTTTCATCATTGCTTCCTTACCTTGCGGTAGATCTTTTTGGAGGCTTCATGCCCCTCTATCGATATAATCGCGTACTGCTCGATTACTCGTAATCAGTGACGTTTTTCACATCAATCTTTAATTTGTGTTTACTGCTTTTTGTATTCACGCTGAAACGAACCTGCTCCAACGTTAAGAATGCTTCACATAGCTGAGCTGCAGATTTGTAGAAGTTGGCACTCTCTGCTGCTTCAAGCTGACGTGTAAATGAGTTAAACCAAGGACCGATATGTTTATTGAAAACGGCTTGTTGTAACGCGTCTTCTTCATCGGTTAGCATCGCCATTACTTCACAAAGAGCCGCGATATGATCTTCAGGCTCTTTAACCTGCTCATCACGCTCAATGCCAAGCAATTCAAGATCGTGACGGATCTCAGCTAATGGTTTTTCCATCATCGATCCTGTTCTATGCCAAGATCCAAATGGAACAATCTCTCCGCGGCCAATGCCGATGAAAAGATTCTGATATTCATCTTCTAGTGCTTCGCGGTTTGATTCGGTTGCCGCTTGTTGAATCGCAATCCAAGCCTTTTGCATCGCACTCTCAGACGCTTCAATGTCTAGCGTCTTTAGAAAGTCGATCACCTCTTCAGAAGGTGCGCTACGAAATAATGCAGAAAGAACCAGATAGATTTCTGTTCTTAGTGTCTGTTCTTGATCTAAATGAGTATCCAAGTCCAACTCCTAGTATTTCAATTGTTTCAATGGGTCTTGAGCCATTGAATCGAACATGTCTACCACACGGCAGTCTTCACACATCGCAATACGATTAATTGCTGTCTCATCCGAGAAATGAGAGTGACCGCGTAACTTATTCTGTAGCATGTCAATCATAGACTGCGGTGCGAATGGCTTATGACAACGTAAACATTCCGCTGCTTTCTCTTCATGAATCACAACAGCCTTCTGACGTTCTTCTTTCACCCAATTCATACGAGGAGTCAGAGTAAGAACGTTCTCAGGACATGCCTTTTCACACAAACCACATTGAATACAGTCTTGTTCTACAAACTTAAGCGATGGAGACGCGCCGTCGGTATGCAGCGCACGTGTAGGACACACAGCAACACAACTCATGCATAACGTACAATCTTTGCTTTCACACGAAACCGTGCCGTATGGCGCATTCGAAGGAAGCTCAACAATGTTTTCAACCGGAATACGAGATGAAGACATTGCATCAAGTGCTGTGAATAAACGTTGACGCTTATTGCCTTGAAGATCGCCAAGTGCAAGGTCGAACGAATCCACACATAGTGTCGGAGGGCCTTCGCGAAGCGATTCTAGGTAAAGGATATCGATGGTTTCTTTCGGAATACCAATCTGGTCAAGAAGCTCTTGAGCGATCCCGACTTCGTTATTCAGAACACGAATGATGGTTTCTGGCATGAAGCGAGAAGCTGCAAACAGAACTTGAGTCGCGCCATTAACTAAAGCTGCAAACCACGTATCAATACCAATAGATGGCAGTTCTTCAACAACAATCGGAATCACGTTATCTGGCAGTGCTTTAAGCGCCATCACATTGTAGGTTTCATGACGTGAGCTACAGATAAGCACGATAGGATCAAGACCGCCCGCTTGCTCATAGTTAGCTAGCGTACGTTCAATGAATTTTTGGGTATCGTCAGGGTTTGGAAGCGCATAGGTAATCGCTTCTGTAGGACAGCTCGTTGCACAAGTTCCCACGCCTTGACATAAATAAGGGTTAATCTCAATCTTGTGACCTGTCTTATCTGAACCTTCACTTGAAAGAGCGCCAGCAGGACAAGCATCAACACAACGCTCACAGCCTTTAACGCCACGTGAACTGTGCGCACAAAGGTCTGTGTCTAGACGGAAGAACTTAGGCTTATCGAACGTGCCCATTAGCGTTGGAATCTCTTCTAACGCTTCAGCCAGTTTTGGATAACCGCGCCCTACTGGGTAATAACCAGGAACAGGTACTTCTTCAGTCATGCAACTATTCAGGCAAAGGTCTAAAACCACATCGAAACAATCGTGATTAATAGCCACTTTTGCCAAGTTGCTTGATGTGCCTTTGCTTTCAATCAGAACTTCAAACGTGCCAAGGAAACCGGATACTTGAACCGAATTTGCGAAGTACAGTTCTGGGTTAGTTCCCTTTTCTCCATCTGTAGAAAGTAAAGTTAGACTCGTCAGCTGAGGTAATTGCGCAGCCGCACTCTCAATGATCTTTGTTGGACCAATGATGAGTGTGTTTCCCCCGCTCTCATAACTTACTGTCGGTGGAATTAGGTTTGTTAACTCAACTGTATTTTCAAATGCATACAGTCTTGCTTTAGCGTTATTTGAAGTTGCTTGTTCTAATAATTGTTTAAGCATTGCTCAGTTCCATCTTTGGACATGGATAATCTGTTCAATCTTCATTGTAGTTAGCGTTAGAGAACTTGCTGAGTAATCGGTTAACAACTAATGGTTTCATTAGCTATTCGTTATCTAGTCAACTTTACTCTGGCTATCTACAAAAAAGTCGATAATGAACGATATTTAGCAAATGCCATGCCAATTTAATAATTTATTATTTTCAATGAATTAGCGTGTTTTTTAGTTTGTTAAGCTTACAAAAAAGCCGCTTGGGACATTTTGTCGCAAGCGGTTCATTGAGTGTTTAGTCAAAATGTACCTATTCTTTGTGTGGTATATTTTGTCCCATCTCTTTTAGGTCATCTTCGTTAGTCTCAGTATCACTATTGCTGAATGCTGTGTTTTTATACAGTCCTTTTTCTTCCCCCGCAATTTCGTCACTTTTACTAAGTTCTGATTCGGTTTCTTCGGCTTCATTAATAGAGTCATCAACCTCATCAATCAAAGTTTCTTCTTCATTATCAGCGACTTGTTCAGGTTCGTTTACTGTGTCGTCTTCTGTCTTGTCTTTTACCCAATCGCGAAGAGTTTCTGCAACACCTTCAGAGAGAGTCTTCAAATTGCTGTAATCGTCGTCGTAATCGTCCAAGCCATCACGCACGTTAAACTCCTCTGAGAGGAATAATTTACGTAATGCGGCTTTTTTTACGCTTTCTGAGGCTTCCGACACTAATAATTGAGCAACAGACAAATCTTCAGTGGCTTCTGATGCGGGATCTTGAACGTCTGAAGCATGAACTTCTTCATTGGTTTCTAAAGCGTCACTCTCTAAAGATTGAGGCGCTGCTGCTTCCATTTCAGACGAAAGATCAGCAGGCGAAATCTCAGAAGATGAAGAATCAGAAGAAGTGAGTTCTGTTGATTCCAGTGTTTGCTCTACTTCCAAAGGTTCGTCTGTGGATCCATCAAGCTTTCGTTGAGACCAACGGCTAAAGAAGTTAGTTGCCATTTGATCTACCCGCACCTTTACGTTTCTTACGTCTTGCTTCTAGCAACTCACCATGACGGCCGATGAAGGCTTCCATCCAAGCCTGTACGGGCAAAGGAATATCGTAAGACAACACTTGATTGTCTCCATCCATATACTGCCCTGCGACCGACTGAGAAGCTGTCAGCAATTGAATAACGGGCTTAACACCTGAATCAACGTTATCCATAACTAAGAATAGCTTTGGTTGTTGGGAGCTTAAATTGAAGCGGTAGTCAGTACGCTCGTCTTTGTGTAACTGAAGTAAACAAACGTCTGGGGCGTCATCTTCTGGTGACAGTTCAAACCCCATCAATTCCCATTGAGTGGTTACCCAGATACCTGTCTTGATCTCTTTCTCTATTCTTTGGACACCTATTGGCCAAGCTGCTTCTGTTTTTTCATATTGTTCTTTGAATTCTTTTATCTCAGACATACTTCACCCAATTGATTTTCTTTGGTCTGAATGTGCTTAGGACATTTTGTACTTAGCTCAATCATATAAGCGCTATAAAGCAATAAACACGCCAATACATGTTAACTTTTACCATCTTACATGATGGCTTTAGTTATTAAGTCGTATCTATAACGGTAGTCGATACACGTAAATTCAGACAACTCCACTCGGTGAACTCTCATATTTTGCGCTATTTTAATCGAATGCTTCATGTTTTCCTGAATACCCGTTATTTTGGAATAAGATTTGCTTTAAGCATGAGTTAAAGAATCGATTAACAGGATCGGCGTTAGACCCTCTTGTTAACTTCTTATCTCTTAAAATCGCTATCTCATTAAGTAGGACGTGACTGTGGTAAAACCAAACATAATAAAAACTAGTGAAAACCCACTTCAAACAATCGAAGTTGAAGTGTTTGATGAATATGGTGAGAAGCTAACCAAACAGATCGCTTGCGAACGCCCTCTTACCGTCATGTTGAACTGGAAAGAGATCGTAACCCTGATGACGCTCGGCTCACGCCCTGAATCTTTAGTCTTGGGTTATTTGAAGAACCAAAGCTTCCTTTCTGACCCTGAAGCGGTTGAATCTATCATCATTGATTGGGAAACCAGCTCTGCAGCGGTTATCACCAATGAAGATACGAGCCAGCTTGAGCAAGCGCTTAAGAAGAAGACGGTGACCTCTGGCTGTGGTCAGGGCACCATGTTTGGTAACGTGATGAAGCAGTTGGAAGATTACCAAGTACCTCAAACCAAGATTAAGCAATCTGAAATCTATACCGCTCTAGAAGCACTGACTCATTACAACGACACCTACAAGAAAGCTGGCGCAGTCCATGGTTGTGCAGTTTGCAAAGACGACAAGGTTCTATCGTTTGTCGAAGATGTTGGCCGTCACAATGCGGTAGATACGTTGGCTGGTGAGATGTGGCTTAACAAAGAGTCTGGTGAAGATAAGATTTTTTATACTACTGGCCGCCTGACTTCTGAAATGGTCATCAAAGTGGCTCAGATGGGTATTCCTGTTCTGTTATCACGTTCAGGTGTAACGCAAATGGGATTAGATTTGGCTCAGCAATTTGGTATCACAACCATTGCTCGCGCTAAAGGCCTGCGTTTCCAAGTGTTCACTGGCGCAGAGAAGATTGAATTCGATGTAAAAGGTGACCAGTAAACGATCATTCGTTTTAGACACTGGTTATCTATTAGAATTAAGGTGCAAGTGTAAGCTTGCACCTTAATTCCACCTTTCTTCTCGTTCCAAACTCCTAATCTCCCCCCTATTTCTCAAGTACATTTCCCTTTTCAAAACGACTTTGATCTTTTCGTTTGGTTTTATTGAACGTTATCTTCAAATTAACTAGATATACCGAACGTTAACAATTCTTTATCTTGTGTTCCGTGAACAGAGCGAAGCACGCACTTATTGTGCTGCTTGGCAAAAGCTTCACTTCTTTGAATGCTCACTTCGAAGAAAACACATAAGAAACAAAGAATTGGATAACAATATGAAACAGCCTTTAAAAGCTCTAGCAATCGCTCTTGGACTGACCTTGGGCGCCAACTGTCACGCAATTGAACTTAAGCCAGTCGATACGGATTTTACATTACAAATACTGGGTTCTGGCGGTCCTATCTCGGATGACCTACGTGCATCATCCGGTGAAATCGTATGGTGGAAAGGCAAATCACGAATCATGATTGATGCCGGTGGCGGTGTTTACCTACGTTTTGGTCAAGCGGGTGCAAAACTTGAAGACCTAGATTTCATGGGTATCACTCACTTCCATACCGATCACGTTAATGATTTGCCTGCTCTTCTTAAAGGTGGCTACTTCTTTGAACGTGAAAAGGCGTTGGAGATTTCAGGTCCAACCGCAGGTTCAGCATTCCCAAGCCTTAACGGTTACTTCGCAGCGAATTTTGACCCAGACCATGGTGCATACGCTTACCTTGCCGGTTTATACGATGGAACCGATGGCCTATTCCCAGTCAATCTTACCGATGTTGACTATCAATCCACAGTGCCAACCGTCGTTTACGAAAAAGATGGTTTGAAGATCACTGCTCTGGGTATTCCTCATGGTGATGTGCCTTGTCTCGCTTACCGAATCGAAAGTGAAGAAGGCGTGATGGTGATTTCAGCTGACCAAAATGGTAGCAACCCTGCGTTCTTAGACTTCGCTCGTGGCGCCGACATCATGATGATGCCAATGGCGATTCATGAACAAGCCGATGGTGTTTCTACATTCATGCACGCCAAGCCTTCTGTCATCGGTGAAATTGCTAAAGAGATTAATCCAAAAATGTTGGTACTTAACCACTGGATGGGTCTAGGCCTTAAGCGCAAATCTGAATCGATCAAAATCGTACGCGAATACTACAACGGGCCAATCATGTCTGGTCGTGATTTGGCTAGTTTCCCTATGTCTGCTGTAAAGGAGAAATAATATGAACAACAAAATCGCCCTATCAATCGCGATCACCTCTGTGATTAGCCTTAACTCTGCAATGGCGTTTGCTGATGCACCTGCCGAAGCCCCAGTTGAAGCTAAGCAATCTTCAGGACACGGAGGTAAATGTGCCGCGGGTAAATGTGGTACAGAAAAACGCTTCGAAAAAGCGGAACTGACAAGCAACCCTCAAGACCGTTTAGTGCGTGCACGTGATGGGAAATGTGGCTTAACGGCTGAAGGTATCTCGCCAAGTAAAGAGCGCATCTTAATGGCGAATAGCAAGGTGACAGGTGGTGTATGTGGCCAGTAGAAACGCATAAAACTCACGCTATAAAAACTGGAGCTTTAAAAACTAATACTTTAAAAACTAAAGCTTCAGCATCAAATGACCGAGCCCCTAAAAGCAGAGAGTTAAACCATAAAGTGCGAACCATTCAGAATACAGACAAAGGCATTGGGCTGCGCAGTGAGCATATTGAACTGCTCGCTCGTTCCCCAAAGCACCCTGATATCGATTTTCTGGAATTAGCTCCCGAGAACTGGATGAGCTTAGGCGGACTTAAGCGCGAACAACTACAGGATATAGCGAAGCAATACCCTTTGATCGCACACGGTTTGAGCTTATCCATTGGAGATTGTCAGCCGCTTAATACGAAGTTTGTTCGTCAGGTTGGTCAATTTCTCGATGAACTGAATATTCAGGTATACAGCGAACATTTGAGTTTCTCTCGAGACAGCCAAGGGTATCTGTATGAACTGTTACCTGTGCCACGCCGCGCAGAAAATATCAGCTATCTAGCGGACCGAATCAAGCAAGTCCAAGACATCATTCAACGTCCTTTGGTCATGGAGAACATCTCTTATTACCACAATTACGGAGATGAGATGCCTGAGGGTGAGTTTATCGCCGAAATAGCAAAGCGCAGTGGTTGTGAGTTGTTGGTCGATATCAACAATCTTTATGTGAACAGTCAGAACCACCACTTTGATGCGACTGAAATGCTTAAGGCATTGCCAAGTGATGCTATTCGCTATTACCACATTGCTGGGCATTTGGTTGAGAGTGACAGATCGGTTGCAGGTAACACAGCGGTTGAAAGTAACAAGTCGCTACTTGATACCCACGGTATGGAAGTACAGCAAGAGGTTATCGACTTGGCGCGTTATGTGTTCGATCTTCATGGCAGCAAACCGTTGTTACTGGAAAGAGACAACAACGTACCTCCTTTGGTTGTGCTTAGTGAAGAGTTACGAACAGTGCATCGTCAGGTATTGAACGCAGGTGTTGCTCATCGTCCAATGAATCAGGAGTTGGTTTATGCATAACCCTCCTAGCATGATGATCACTCAAACACAGGCGTTAACCGCATTGATACGTTCGCCACTTGAAGACAACGCAGTGTGTCGATACAGCGAGTTCATAAGAGACAACGTATTTGGCGTATTGAACAACACATTCCCGCTGTTTTGTCAGCAAGTCGACCAAGACCAACTACTGATGTTAGTTGATGAGTTTGTTGTCGTACATTACGCCTCAGAGCCAGAGTTTCATCATATAGCAACTGAGTTTGTCAGCTTTGTTCAACGTCGAACTCAACCAATGTACATCTCTAGCTTAACTGCAGCACATGAACTTACAGACGATCAACTGGCGGTGTTGGAGTACGAATGGTGTGCCTTTTGCGTTGAGATTGATTCTTCAAAGCAAGTTCTGCCTTTGTCGCGAACGCGTGACTTTCACGTCGATGAACGACAGCTTCAATTGGGTTTGTTAATCAACAGTACGATGAAGCTCGTGCAGGTTCCTTTCATTATTCATGGTGAGTCGCTGACGTTTCTAACACAAAGGCGGTATCCCGTTTATTACGCGATTTATCGCGACTCTGACCAACGCGTCAACACGATAAAACTAAGAGAAATTGATGTTGCGATTATCCAAATAATCCAACAGCAACCAAATCGTTCTTTAGCCGATATAAAACAAATAATTGCTCAACAATTGGCGAGATTCGAGTTTATTAATTGGGTCGAACACTTCAGTGAAATTGAACTGATTGGCGTTCACTCTTTAGGAGAAAAATTATGATTAAGTCAGCCCTCAGCTGGTACGACGCAATTGTCGAAAAATGCAAACAATACGATTACTTAGTACTGCTTTCAGTGCGCCTCTATTTGATTCCGGTTATTTATGTCGGTGCACGCTCCAAAGTGCTGGGCTTCTCGGGAACTGTGGCATGGTTTGGTGCCTCGGCAGCCGATGGTGGTCTTAACCTTCCCTTCCCAGAGCTACTGGCATTCCTAGCGGCAGCGACCGAAGTTTTAGGTTGTATCTGTATCGCGTTAGGTCTGTTTACTCGCTTTATCTCGATTCCAATGATTTTCATGATGAGCGTCGCGAGTGCAATGGTTCACTGGAAACACGGTTGGGATGCGATTGCGACTGGCGATATGGAAGCAACAATTCGACTTAATGGCTTAATCGAATGGCTCTCGGTTAACTTCCCAGGTCGATACAACTACATCACTGAACTTGGCGACCCGGTAATGCTGAACAACGGTATGGAGTTCGCAGGCACCTACTTCGTGATGCTGCTGGTCTTGCTTGTTTATGGTGGTGGTCGTTACGTGAGTGCAGATTACTGGCTACGTAAACAGTTCTCTAAAAAACAAAACAAAGCACTTCGTTGGTAATAGATTCTTTTCACACAGTTATATGTAAAACCCTTAATTAGTTCTCTCTAATTATCATCTTATTTTCCATTGTCTTACCCGTCACACTCGTGGCGGGAAGGAGTTTTTATGCTTACAGATGTCGTTGATCTGTCGCGGTTTCAATTCGCAAGTACCGCTCTTTATCACTTTATATTCGTCCCCCTAACTATAGGCCTCTCCTTCTTACTCGCAGTGATGGAATCGCTGTATGTCATGACCAACAAAACCATCTACAAGGACATGACCAAGTTCTGGGGTAAATTGTTTGGTATTAACTTTGCTGTCGGTGTTGCTACTGGCTTAACCATGGAATTCCAGTTCGGCACCAACTGGGCTTATTACTCGCATTACGTAGGCGATATTTTTGGTGCTCCGCTTGCCATTGAAGCGCTTGTTGCGTTTTTCTTGGAATCAACCTTAGTGGGTATGTTCTTCTTCGGTTGGGACAAGCTCTCGAAGCGTCAACACTTGTCTGTAACGTGGTTGACGGCCTTAGGTTCAAATTTCTCCGGTCTGTGGATTCTGATGGCCAATGGCTGGATGCAAAACCCAGTGGGCGCAGAGTTTAACTTCGAAACCATGCGTATGGAGATGACAGACTTTGTCGAAGTGATCTTCAACCCAGTGACTCAAGTGAAGTTCGTGCATACCGTTGCGGCAGGTTATACAACCGGCGCGCTATTTATTATGGGTATCAGTGCTTACTACATGCTTAAAGGGCGTGATTTACCGTTCGCTCGTCGTTCATTTGCAGTTGCAAGTGCTTTTGGTATGGCTGCGATTGTGTCGACAGTGATGCTAGGTGATGAATCTGGTTATGAGTTGGGAGATGTTCAACAGGTGAAGCTAGCGGCTATCGAAGCTGAATGGCACACGGAGGAAGCCCCTGCCTCATTCACACTGTTCGGTTTCCCAAACCAAGAAACCATGGAGACGGACTACGCGATTAAGATCCCATACGTGATGGGTATTATCGCAACGCGTTCTTTGGATACGCCAGTTGTCGGGATTCATGATCTATTAGCAAAGAATGAAGAACGTGTTCGCAGCGGCATCTTAGCTTATGGGTTATTAGAAAAACTGCGTTCTGGTGATAAATCACAACAAAATATCGATGATTTTGAATTGGTTAAACATGATCTTGGTTATGGATTACTGGTTAAGAAATACAGCGACAACGTGGTGGATGCAACAGAACAACAGATCAAACAAGCAGCCAAAGACACAATCCCAACGGTAGCCCCTCTATTCTGGAGTTTCCGCATCATGGTGGTGTGTGGCGTCTTGATGTTTGCCATCATTGGTCTTTCATTCGTACAAATTTGTCGCCGTAAGATTGGTACCAATCGCTGGTTACTGAAAGCAACGATATGCGCGATTCCACTTCCTTGGATTGCTTGTGAAGCCGGTTGGTTTGTTGCGGAATATGGCCGTCAACCATGGGCAATTGGTGAGATTCTACCAGTCAACATGGCGGCTTCTAATCTACCCGCTTCAAGTCTGTGGATCTCTATCGGCTTGGTTTATTTGTTCTACACCGCGTTCTTGATTATAGAAATGTTTCTGATGGTTAAGTTTGCAAAAATGGGCCCGAGCGCACTGAAAACGGGTCGCTATCATCATGAGCAATCAAACCAAGATCTAGCTATTACAGATGAGCAAAGTGCACCGCGTCAGCTAGATAAAACTATCGATCTTCATTAAGGAATTCAGATGTTTGATTACGAAAATCTTCGCCTGTTTACATGGGCAGTTATTGGCGTGTTGTTGATCGGTTTTATCATTACCGATGGATTTGATATGGGTGTTGCAGCGTTGCTCCCTGTTCTCGGAAAGTCAGACGTTGATCGACGAATCATGATTAACTCGATTGCCCCTCACTGGGACGGTAACCAAGTATGGTTAGTTACGGCGGGTGGCGCTATCTTCGCGATATGGCCTGCAATCTACGCGGCTGCGTTCTCCGGATTCTATTTAGCCATGATTTTAGTATTGGCGACCTTGTGGTTAAGACCCCTCGGTATGGATTACCGCGCTAAGATCGACAATCCGCAATGGAAGAAAGCTTGTGATATTGCGCTTATCGTCAGTGGCTTCATTCCTCCGGTTATCTTTGGTGTTGGTTTCGGGAACTTGATGATTGGCGTTCCGTTTGAATTTAACGAATTGCTAATGATGTCATACCAAGGTGGTTTCTGGGACCTATTAACGCCCTTCCCACTGCTATGTGGCTTGGTGAGCCTGGCGATGGTTGTCACGCAAGGCGCGGCATTCCTACAGATGAAAACGACGGGTGATTTAAAACAACGCGCACAGAGAGTGATCGTATGTATGGCGCTGGTTACTATCGGCCTGTTTATTGTTGGCGGGTTATACGCGTATACACTTCCGGGTTACCTGATTACTAGCCCAGTGGTTACCGATGGTGTGTCAAACCCATTACTAAAACATGTGGTGAAGTTTGATGACTTACTGTTACATAACTACGAAAACTACCCGATACTTTTGGCCATTCCTGTGCTAGGTATCATCGGAATGCTGAGTTGTGCACTGATGACTCGACTTAACCGCGCTGGCTTAGCCTTCGCTTCTTCAAGCTTATCAATAGCAAGCATCATAACGACAGCGGGCGTTGCCCTATTCCCAATGATCATGCCATCTAGCTTGATGCCATCGCATAGCTTAACGCTGTGGGACGGAACATCGAGTGAGTTAACACTGAGCATTATCTCGGTTGTCGCAGTTATCGTGGTGCCCATTATTTTGGGTTACACAATCTGGTGTTACTACAAAATGTTCGGTCGACTAGATAGCCAATACATTCACGATAACAGTACGTCACTGTATTAATTAAAGATGAAATAGGAGGATAACCTATGTGGTATTTATGTTGGGTACTGGGCGTATTATTAGCCTGCGCGTTTGGAATTATTAATGCGCTATGGCTAGAACACACCGACTTTCTCGATGAACAAAGCTGAACGGTAAATTCAGTAATAAGTGTTAACTAAACAATAAGCTAACTCACTTAAAAGCCCTCATTAAATGCGATGCCTACGATCTCAAAGATCACCGACATTCGTGTTAATGAGGGCTTTCTTATTCAGGCCTTGTTCTATATGAGTTCTGTGTATCTAAGCTTTTTTGTATCGTAGCCTTTGCGTATTGTATCAAGGGAACTGGCGTCTCAAATCGCTTAGTTTTTACATATCAGGTTTTAAGTAACCTTTGCTACCAATGAACCTTGCTTTAACAACCTTATAAGCTATTAGTTACATATTCATCATTTTAATGAATCTATTAATTACAAAACAAAGATGAATATTAACGTCACTGGCTTAAAGGGAATTAACCATGAGTAATCCATCGGAACCTCAGCGTCATTCGCTGTCTCTTTCAATACGCAGTAAATTCATTCTAATCAATCTCACCCTGTTTGTTTCAGTCTTTATCTATGCCATCTATGAGCAGTTCAGCTTAGACAAGCTTGAATCCCTGGAACGTGCTGCTACTGAAAACTTGAGGAGCTCTGTTGACCTGCTTACTCTGAGGCGACACGAAAAAGATTTCTTGTCTCGCCACGATAACAAATACGCAGAACGCTTCGACAAAACCGCCAACACCCTGAATCAACGGTTGGTGACTTTGAACCAAACTCTAGCTTCACACGAGCTTCACCTGTCTGACCAAATGGCGCAGATTTCGGACACTCTTCATCAATATCAAAAGCAGTTTCACCAAATTGTCGAACAAGTAAATAACATTGAACGTACGACCGCGCCCTTAGGCTTTGTCGCTGCGTTAGATACCAAAAGAAACAAATTAAAATCTGCGATCGAATCTGAATCGAGTTTGGCTTTAGAGCTTGCGCTATTGGAGTTGATTGAAAAAGATTTCCACTATCTCGCTCATATCAATGACCAAACACATATGGCGTTAGCTGATGCTCTTAAAGAGTTTGAACCCTACTCTCAAACGTCGGTTGCGACAGAGCAAGCCTATTCGGAATACAAAGCTGCGGTTGAAACGCTTCTGCTGGCTAACACCAATTTAGGCTTATCGGCAGAACTCGGTCTTAGAGGCGCTTTACGTAGCAACGTCCACCAAACAGAACAAGCCATTGAAGCCGTACAAACCGAGATAAGCCAAGCCATCACCGCGGCAAGTACGCATACCAAAAATACACTACACCTTTTTGGTGCGGCGATTGTTGCGCTGCTCTCTTTGCTGTTGGTGTTTATTGGTCGCAACATACTTGCGCGAATTAAAGCGATAAATGTGATGATGGAGTCGATTGCCAATGGAGATGGCGACTTAACTGTGCGCATGAACGCCAAAGGCAATGATGAACTTGCTCAGTTGGCGCATTCCTTCGATACCTTCATCAATAAACTGCATGGCAATATTAAAGAGCTGTCTGGCGTGATGACGGTGTTGACCGATAGTTCGTGTAGCTCTGAAGAAGCAGCAATCAAAAGTATGAGTAATGCTGAAAAGCAGAAGCAACAATCTGAATCAGTAGCGACGGCAGTTAATGAGCTGGTGATGACCAGTAATGAAGTAACGGCGAACATAGAAAACGCAGCGATGAATGCTGAGAAGATCAAAGACAATGCACATCAGGCGTTGCAAGAAACCCACGCAACTAATGACAGCATTAATGTGCTGGCCGAGAATATTGCAGAGTCTCAAAGCCTAATTGTTCAGCTCGAAGATCAGAGTCGTGAAATCAACCAAGTCGTTACTACGATTCAAGGCATTGCGGAACAAACTAACCTACTCGCGCTAAATGCAGCGATAGAAGCTGCGCGAGCTGGCGATCACGGTCGTGGGTTTGCAGTCGTGGCCTCTGAAGTGAGAGAGCTTTCACTAATGACCAATGATTCAACTCATCAAATTGAATCAACCATTCATGGTCTAACGTCGGGAATAGCAAAAACGGTCTCTAAGATGTCGGTAAGCCTAGAGCAAACGGGGTTAGTTAAACACCAAACCAAAGACGTGGTGAATGCGATTGAAGGAATACACTTTCAAGTCGGGGAAATGTTCGACTTAAACAGCCAGATTGCCACGGCGTCTGAAGAGCAATCCATGGTATCTGCAGAGATTGACCGCAGCATCACTGATATCGCGCACTTAGCGAGTGATACTCATACAGTGGTATCTGGGTCTGTTCGTTGCAGTGAACAAGTATCGAACGTGAGTGTGAAGCTTGAAAAGATAGTGGCGCAGTTTAAGTATTGATTAGCAAAAAGCATTTGAGACCACCGCTCGGCGTATTTGCGATGAAAAAACTGATATGAAAAACCGAGAGAAAGATAAACAAAAGGCCTCTATCTTGCTAAAAAGATAGAGGCCTTTCTAATCAGGATTACGTAATAACGTTGTATTACGTATTCATGTTTTATGTGTACTAAGCGCGTGCTTTCAAGAACTCAGCGTAAGTACCACGGAAGTCGTTGATCTTACCGTCTTTGATTTCAAGAACACGAGTCGCTAGAGAGTCTACGAATACGCGGTCGTGAGATACGAAGAACAATGTGCCTTTGTAGTTCTCAAGAGCCAAGTTAAGCGCTTCGATAGATTCCATATCCATGTGGTTCGTTGGTTCATCCATAAGCAGGATGTTTGGCTTGTGCATCATGATCTTGCCAAGAAGCATACGACCTTGCTCACCACCAGAGATAACCTTTACCGACTTCTTGATGTCGTCTTGACCAAACAGCATACGACCTAGGAAGCCACGAACAACTTGCTCGTCTTCGCCTTCTTGACGCCATTGGCTCATCCAATCAAACAGGTTCATGTCTTTTTCAAAATCATGTGCGTGATCTTGAGCGTAGTAACCGATGTTTGAGTTTTCAGACCACTTGTACTCACCTTCGCGCGCTTCTAGAGCACCCGCAAGTGTGTTAAGAAGCGTTGTTTTACCTACGCCATTCTCACCGATGATAGCAACACGCTCACCAACTTCGAAAATCGCATCGAACTTGTTGTAAAGGTCTTCTTCAAAGCCTTGAGCTAGGTTTTCAACCACAAGTGCGTTACGGAATAGTTCTTTAGACTGTTCGAAACGGATGAATGGGTTTTGACGGCTAGACGCTTTAACTTCGTCTAGTTGAATCTTGTCGATCTGTTTAGCACGAGACGTTGCTTGTTTCGCTTTAGATGCGTTAGCAGAGAAACGAGAAACGAACGTTTGAAGTTCAGCAATTTGTGCTTTTTTCTTAGCGTTATCAGAGAGTAGACGTTCACGAGCTTGTGTCGCTGCTGTCATGTACTCATCGTAGTTACCTGGGAACAGACGAAGTGCGCCGTAATCAAGGTCAGCCATGTGTGTACAAACTGAGTTTAGGAAGTGACGGTCATGCGAAATGATGATCATTGTGCAGTTGCGTTGGTTAAGCGTATCTTCCAACCACTTGATGGTGTCCATGTCCAGGTTGTTCGTTGGTTCGTCAAGAAGCATGATATGCGGGTCTGCAAACAGTACTTGAGACAATAGAACACGAAGTTTCCAACCCGGTGCTACTTCGCTCATTAGGCCGAAGTGCAGTGATTCTTCAATACCTACAGCAAGAAGAAGCTCACCGGCTTTAGCTTCTGCCATGTAACCGTCCATTTCAGCGAACTGAACTTCAAGATCAGCTACCTTCATGCCGTCTTCTTCGCTCATTTCAGGCAAAGAGTAAATGCGGTCACGCTCTTGCTTAATAGCCCAAAGCTCTTTGTGACCCATGATAACCGTGTCGATTACCGTGAATTCTTCGTAAGCAAATTGGTCTTGGTTTAGTTTAGCTACGCGCTCGTTTGGATCGTAGCTTACGTTACCAGCACTTGGTTCAAGTTCACCTGATAGGATCTTCATGAACGTCGATTTACCACAGCCATTCGCGCCGATTAAACCGTAACGGTTACCTTCGCCGAACTTAACTGAAATATTTTCGAAAAGTGGCTTAGCGCCGAATTGTTGAGTGATATTTGCTGTGGAGATCAATGCCTTTACCTTTTTAATGTGAAAAACGCCGCAACGTTACTTCTTCGGGGCTTTAACTTCAAGTATTGATTGCAATTACAGGCCATTAAGTGAGTGATAACCTGGCCAAATCATAATTTGAGCTGACTCACACTTTTGATTTTCTATTTGTGTTCATTAAAACGCCACAATGAGGAAAATACAAAATAGCGAACAGCCGCCGATAATAGGGTTTATATAACGCCTTAAATCCCACGGATAATTGAATATATCGCATGATGCATCGTTACAACCTAACCTACTTTCCCCTATTTATTTACGGTACTGGCTGATGCTCAAATACTAGCCCAAACCCTGACAATTTCATGACAAAGATGAAAGAAACAGGAATAAAGTACTCGCCCCCGAAAAAGGGTTAGATTTCACAAAGCACCATTATCTAACTATAGTAATCCTAACCTCATAATTCTAAGAGACTTTTATGCGTTCATTATCGCGCTTCTTATTGTTCACTTTGGCCATGATCTCTTGGCCTAGTCATGCCAACTTGGAATATGACTTACAGTCACGTCCTCAGGTGTCTGACATTGCCCAAGATCTGGATCAACGCATTAATGCACTCCCCGACCCTCTGTTTATGGAAGCGGGTGACAAACGTAAGGTCAATGTTTTGTTGGCTGAAGTGCTTCGTGTTCAAAACCAACAAATCGCAACCTTTGATCAACAGCTTCTGGATTATCGAAAAAACAGCGATGCGGATCTGTGGTTTGACGTTGAATCGAGCTACGTAACATTAAACAGTTTAAATGTGAGTAAGCAGCACTTACTTGAGCAGACGACTACCGCGAACAAAGAGCGCCTAACGGGTTTTGGCCCTTATGGTGTCACGCAGTTTAAGCAAGAGTGGCGACTGACTAAGCTCAACGTTGAATATCTGGTGTATTTCCAAACTCGTAGCTTCAAGGCGTTGATAAAAGACATATTCATTTCACCCGTTCCTGTGATTGGCGCGTCTTTGAAAGTGCTGTTTATTTACTTCGGTTTAGTGTGGTGGCTATCAAACAGCACGCGTCTGATTGAATTGTTCCGAGTTAATTTCTTAGAAGCGAAACAGAATCCTCCATTCTTGGTGCGTTTGATTTGGTACGTGAGTCGTGCCCATCGAGCGATAGCGTGGTTAATCGCGATTACTATTTCGTTGCGTATTCTCTCAAGCATACCGAGTTTACAACACTTGATTTTCCTCGAGATCTTTACGTGGTGGATTCTCGGTGGCTCGATAGCAATCAGCTTTATTCTTGAGTTTGCTTACCGATTAGGTCGTACATCAAACCAAGAAGTGATTGCGTTGCGCCTCTCGACGATTCGTCGTTACGTATGGAGCTTCATTGTCGCGGGTGTGATTCTGCAGATTTCGATTCGTACGCTAGGTAAAGGCACGATCTACAGCTGGATCTACAGTGCGCTGTTCTTCTGGTTTGTTCTTGTGACTATCTCAGTATTGAGGCTATGGCGCGCAAAAGTGTTTGATGCGCTACAACATATTTCAGATCGCCCTGTATGGGTGAACTGGGCTGTGAATCGCCAAGACACATTTATTCTCAATATACTGGCAACCGCAATTGGTATTGTATGGCTATCCGTTTATACCTTCCAACATCGTATTATGGCGCTGTTATCCGGTTATACCCTGTTTAGTCAGGCGCTTGCTTATCTATTTAGAATTGAAGTCGCAAAACAGTCCGACCTTGATAAGAACCAACAGAATCTCGTGAGAATCAAAGGCGATCAAACCTTTGAATACGTTCTGCCAGGTTCAATCGATAGCACCTTGATTGACTATGCGGGCGACGAAGTTAAGCAACTTAACCGTTATCTGATGTCTGACAGCCCAGCGATTTGTATTGTGTCTGGTGAGCGTGGCGTGGGTTCAACAACGCTGCTCTACACATTGCTACATAAAGTCACCAACGCTGAACCCATTTACGTTAGCTGCCCTTATGCGGGTTACAAAGAGTTTCTTTGTCACTTGGCTGTAAGCATCGGACTGGAAGAAGAAGCGACTGAAATTCAGATTTTGGCTCACTTACGTAAAAGCGAAACCACTTACCTGATCGCGATCGACAATGCACAACGACTAGTTAAACCGATGGTTGGCGGGTTGTCTGATCTGATTCGCTTAACCAACTTACTGCGCCGTTCTAAAAAGAATCACCGTGTCGTGATGTCGATTGCTAAATCAAGCTGGCGATTTGTCGATAGAGCTCGTGGCGAGCGTCTGTTGTTTGATTTCGTGTGTTTCCTACCTCGTTGGACTGAGAAGCAAATCGGCGAGCTACTAACAAGCCGTATCAATACCGAGTTAGAAAAGCCGTTGTCGTTTGATGGCTTGGTGGTCCCTAAACAGTGGGACCAAGATGAGATGACAGAAGAAGAACGTGCTCGCCAAGGCTTCTATCGAATTCTATGGCATTACTCTGATGGTAATCCAACAGTGGCTCTGCGCTTCTTCCGCTTATCTCTTAATAGAAACAAAGACACCGACCAAGCTGTTGTCAGGCTGTTCCACGTACCTGAAGCGCAAGAGTTAGAGAACATGCCCAAACCAATGTTGGCCGTGCTTCGCTCGATTGTTCAGCTAGAGATAGCCTCCCCTGAAGTTCTGTCTGATTGTACTCAACTGAGTATTGCTGAGATTACGGGCATTTTGCGCTACTTCGAAAGTCGAGGTTACATTGGTTGGAGTGAAGAGAAGGCAAAAATTTCCGATCACTGGTTCCGCCACATTACTAACGTTCTCGACCGTCAACATTTATTGGTGAAGTAACATGAAGAAATTATTTATCCTATTACTTGTTGGCCTTGCGACTACTGTGAGTTTTCCGACCTTCGCGACGGAAGAGTTGGCCAATGTAGAAAACATCTCGAAGATTGCGAGTTTAGTGCGATGGAGTGGCGTGTTTTTCTCCGCTATCGTCATTGCCGCAATGTGGCTATTGCTCAAATTCATCAACTCCTTGGTAACGAGCTTTGGTAGCCAATTTGTGCAATATCGGATGCTATTGCAAAAGCTTCAATCGTTTATGCAGTTCTTCATCTATGTGAGCACAGGTTTAATCGTGTTTATGATGAGCTTTCGCATCAACGACCAAATACTGGCTCTGATTGGTGGTACCCTCGCCGTGTCCGTTGGCTTTGCGCTTAAAGACTTGGCGGCCTCTTTCATTGCTGGTATCACGGTGATGATCGATAGACCCTTTCAAGTTGGTGACCGCGTCACGTTTGAAGGTAACTACGGCGACATTATCACCATCGGTTTGCGTTCTGTTCGTATGAGAACGCTGAACGATGACATCATCACGATCCCGAACAACAAGTTCTTGAATGAAGTGACGACGAGCGGTAACTATGGCGCATTGGATATGCAAGTGGTGATCCCTTTCTATGTCAGCATGGATGAAGACATCACCCTAGCCCGTGACTTGATTCAAGAAGCCGCTTCTTCAAGCCGTTACATCCACTTGCCTAAGCCTGTTACGGTTCTGGTTAAACAGACGATTACGGATAACTACCTAGCAATACAGTTAACTTGTAAGGCTTATGTGGTCGATACGGCTTATGAGAAGTTGTTTGAAACAGACATTACCCTTCGAGTAATGAAAGAGTTTAAGAAGCACAACATCAACCCACCGAAAATTTCAGTGGCAACGCATTGATCGAGATTGGCTTAACGCTCTCCTTTTGCTGAGCGAGTTAGCAATCCAGTCATCTGCAAACAAAAACACCTCCGAACTTGTCTCAAGAGCGGAGGTGTTTTTTTATGAGGTTCTAGTTTAGCTTAGCTTTTGCTTGGCCAAACCTAGGTTGGGATTAAACCTTAAAGTACTTCAGCTGATCGGTAAGGTGTTCCGTGGTGTTGGCCATTTTTTGGCTGTCTTCTGCCAGCGACTGTGAAGCTTGCAGTACTTCGTTAGCCGCCAGATGAATCCCTGTGACACTTTCACTCATTTCGGTTGCTACCGTGCTCTGTTGCTCCGAGGCTGCTGCAATTTGAGCCACCATGTCGTTGGCGTTGTGTAGCTCATTCACAATCACATCCAGTTGTTGGCGTGTTTCATTTGAGGCCACGACACTGTGATCCACTTTCTCGTTACTACTTTGCATCGCTTTAAAGGTACGCTCGGCTTGTTGAGTCAGTTTCTCAATCGTCGATTGCACTTCATTGGTTGAGTTTTGAGTGCGACTAGCAAGGTTACGAACTTCGTCTGCCACAACTGCGAACCCTCTTCCTTGTTCACCTGCACGTGCAGCTTCTATCGCCGCGTTGAGCGCTAATAAGTTAGTTTGTTCTGATACATCACGAATCACGCTGACCACTTGGCTTATTTCGCTAACTCCGGATTGTAGGTCTCTTACCAACTCGTTTGCCGTAGAGATGTTCTCTGAAACCTGAGAGATTGTCTTAGATGTAACCTGCATGTTCTTATCGTTTTGATTGGCATGATCGACGACTTTATTGGTACTCGCCGCTGTGTTCTCTGCATTAACCGCGACATCTGAAATGGTGGCGCTCATTTCTGTCATCGCGGTAGACAATAACTCAAGCTGAGCGTGTTGCGAATTGACACTGGTCGCCGCCTCTTCACTCGCTTGAGCAATGTGACTTGCCATGTTACTGGACAGATCCGCAGATTCATTGGCGGTACGCAGCGTGCTTTGCAATTTATCGAGCATGGTGTCGATCTGTTGGCTCATATCGCCTAGCTCATCTTTACGCGTCATATTCATACGTACACGAAGGTCGCCATCGGCAATCTTATGGGTGTTATCGATAAGCTTGTTAAGCGGCACAAGGATGTTATTGGATATCGCGTAGCCCATCGTAAACAACAGACCAGACAACACAACCGCAACCATCCCTTCCTTAATCGCCAACGCATAGAACGCATCTTGAATATCAGCGACCAAAATTCCAGACCCTAGTACCCAGTTCCATTCAGGGAACAGTTGTACGTATGAGATCTTGTTTTTCAACTCTCCATTCGGGCTCTTCCATTGGTAGTCAAGAAAGCCTTTCTGTTGCGCTGTTTGAGAGATGGTGACCATCTCACGCCAGTGATGCTTGCCTGCGCCATCTCTTAAGTTACCCGCATTTTTGCCATTGAGTTCTGGCTTGAGTGGATGACTAATGATGTTGAGTTGTTGGTTTAAGATCCAAAAATAGTTGGTGCTGTCATAGCGAAGCGTTTCAATGGCTTGTAATGCTTGTTTCTTTGCTGTCTCTTCGCCAAGAATATTTCGTTGGTCATAATAGTGTTGAGCTAGGCTGACCGCTGTTTCGACTTGTGCACTGAGTTTATCTTGCCGCTCTTCCATGGAGCTAGCGCGCTGTTGCATTAGATTAAAAGTGGATGCCATTACCAGTAGAACAACCGATAAAATGACGATGGATACGAGTTTTGATTTGATAGATAAGTTACTTAATTTCATAGCTGACTGACTTTAATATTTGTTTTGATTATTGATTTTCGACCAAGTTATCAAAATTTCGTACAGTTCAGATGATATGCATCAAGATCGAAAGATATACACTGTGTTACATAACCAAAAGGAGGTGCTCGTCAAACAGGCTGAGGTTGATATTTTCGTAATACTAGACATTTAATAATTGATTGATATCAATATATTTTCAGATTGAAGCTATAAATACAGCTTATTATTATTTATATGGTATGCTATTCTAAAATTAAATTTGAGATGAAAAATGAAAAACCATGTACTTGTCCCCCTAATATTCGTAACCCTCTCAGGCTGCGCAGCATCAATCCCCCAGAATGCTAAAACTGAAGTTAAATCTTTTAGCACGCCCAAAATCAGTGTTCTTACAAGTGCTTATGTTGGCGACTTTATGCTTGACCAAGGAAAAGCTACAACTAAAAAATATTTGACTGTTCACCAGTCTATTGACGGCGCCTTCTATAATATAAGTCAAGGCTCATATGCTGAAATGGGCTACGATGGGAAGAAATCATGGTTCAACATTTATTCGACTAATGGCGGACTAGTTTCTCCAGGGGCTTTTGTAGATCCACCTTATGCATTATCTGTGGACGAAACGAAGCAGGTTTGTGTTTCTTCTGTGATTGCAAAAGAAGTAAAATGCTATGAAGGAACGTCTAATATTGAAGACAAAACAATCAACGATAGCGCGAGCTTTCGCCAAACGCTGATATATAACGGTTCAGTGGGAACAAAGTTAAACATTTCATACCGAGAATTTACCAATGATATGGCTCGCGGGGCTTTCACTAATGATGTTGAGTACGATATGTCAAAATCAAACCTTATTAATTACAAAGGTGCTCGAATCGAAGTTCTAAATTACGACAATAGTTCTATCGAATTCAAAGTGTTGAAACATTTTAGAGAAAATGTGTCTGTAACATTCTAAAAAAGACTAAGCTGTTAAAAACTAAACTCACTCGGGAGTCCCATCAAACGAGTGAGTTATACAGTTATATTTTTGTTTAAACTTATAGATTTGATACCAGCAATTGAGGTGTGGCTTTTTGTTGAAGGTAGATACTAAAGCGGCTTCCCTTGCCTACTTCTGATTCGACACGTATCTCGCCGCCCGTTTGACTCAAGATACTTTGAGATACCGACAAACCTAAACCTGTACCGTCTCGTTTGGTGGTATAGAAAGGCGAGAAAATACGTTTCAATTGTTCTTCTTTGATACCACAGCCCTCATCTTCAACATGAACAATAGCCCCATGAGACACGCCATTTTCAACCCAGTCTTCACTTGAAATAGTCAATGTGCCCTTTCCGTCCATCGCGTGAATCGCGTTCATCTGTAGGTTAACCAGAATCTGTAGCAATTGGTTGCGGTTCACTTCGACAGACGTTTTTGCGTGCAGTTGCGAAACATACACAATGCCTTTCTTCTTAGCGCCTGTTTTGACAAGCGTAATGCTCTCGTCGACGATTGGATTGATGTGTTGCCAAGTGATTTCGTCTTGTACGCCGCCATGTCGGCTGTATTGAAGTAGGCTTCGTGTAATATTTCGGATTCGGTCAATCTGCTCCATGATCGCGTGGACTTCCTCGTCTACACGGGCCACTTCGTCACCA
The DNA here is from genome assembly GCF_030397615.1 of Vibrio sp. 14N.309.X.WAT.E.F5. Classification (NCBI taxonomy): domain Bacteria; kingdom Pseudomonadati; phylum Pseudomonadota; class Gammaproteobacteria; order Vibrionales; family Vibrionaceae; genus Vibrio; species Vibrio sp. 14N.309.X.WAT.E.F5. The sequence goes on from NZ_JAPNXR010000021.1 coordinate 57,827, forward strand.
AGCTCAAACTTCATCAACTCGACATTGCCAAGAATCACAGCCGTTGGGTTATTAATCTCATGGGCAATACCTGCGGTTAACTCACCTAATGCGGCTAATTTCTCGTTGACCACCAGCTTATCTCTAGCTTGGTTGAGAAGCTGGATATGAAGTTCGAGTTCTTCGGTTTTCTCTTTCAAACTGGCAGTACGAGAATGAACCTTACATTCGAGCTCAGACGCCGCTTGTTGAATTTCTTGATTACGCTCGTGGAGCAGATCTAACATTTTGTCGAATTGCTTAGCCAGCAACGTGAGTTCGTGTTGATCATCTAAACCAAGTGTACCTATTCGCTTGTCTTGCCCCATCTGAACGAGCTTCACGACTTTATGGATGCGTTCAATTGGGTTGAAAAGATCACGCGCGCCGCGGTGAACGATCCAACCGGAGATCAAGAGTAACAGCACAATAGTAATACTGATTTCACCAAGGTTGGTTAAGTACGTTTCCACTAATGGCCAAATCAAATAACCGGTATAGAGCATGCCGATAACGTTATCAAACTGGTCATGAATTGGCTGATATGCTGTGATGTACCAAGCGTCGTAAACGTAAGCACGATCCAACCACTCTTTGCCTTCATTCAAGACTTTTGAGTGAACCTCATGCGAAACACGAGTGCCGATCGCGCGCCCTGCACTCTCTTCACTGCTCAGCGGTACATTCGTACTCACACGTAGGTCATCAAGGAAAACCGTGACAGTACCGATACGACGATTGAAACCATCGCGTTGCGGATAAATTAGGTTGCTGATCTGATCAACTAACTGCGTGCTGTTGTTAAGTAAGATCCCGCCATCAAGAAAACCAATGACGTGATCATTACTGTCTCGAATCGACACAACGGTGCGGCTAACCAAACCACGAGTTTCAACATTTCGGCTATTAAGCATTGGAACTTCGGCTTGCCTTGCAAGATTTTGGTCTAAATCGTTGAGCTCGCTTTGGCTTAATACACTAAAGAACGACGCTTTGTGTGTCAGGTTGAGGTATTCAAGTTTTTTCTCCATGCTCTCGACGCTACGCCAGCGCAGAAAATCGAGTTCATAGCGAGATTTGTTTTCTGAAACCCAACGTGTGAGCTCTTTTTTTGAAATATCACTCTTGAGTTTGATTCGGAAGTTGTAAGACTCAGCAAAGGCTTGAACGTTATAGGCCTGTTGGCTTTGAATCAGTTGAATACTGTTGTCTGCAACATCCAACCGCTCATCAACATCAATCAATGCGCCCTGCCATGTGTAGTGAACAGACCAATACAAAGTGATCGCAACCAGAGCACATAGAGTTAAGATGATCGGAGCAGACGTTAAAAATAACAGACGGTACCGCACCATGGTTTTGAATCGGAACGCCCACTTTGACCACCAATGACGTCTAATCGGCATATTCAGAGCCTTCTGTATTCCACTCTTTGTATTTACGCTCTAACGTTTTACGAGCAACGCCAAGATCTCGAGACGCCGCTGATTTGTTTCCATCATGAAAACTAACCAACTGTTCTATATGTGCTTTCTCAACATCTTTGAGCGTCCAAGTGTTTGGATAACCTTCAACGGCATCATTGTTATCTAAATTAGGCAATTCAGCACCATGTGACACCGTCACTGAAATGCTGGTGGGTGCTGGGTCACCGTTAATCTCACGCCAATAATGAGCTGGTGGCTTGTCTAATAAGATGCAACGTTCGACTAAGTTTTTAAGTTCACGAATATTTCCTGGCCATTCATACTCATTCATTGCCAAGATGTCTTCATGCGCCCAGTTTGGAACCGGTACACAAAGCTCGCTCGATAGTAAACGGGTAAAGTAAGGAACGAGCTCAATAAGATCGGACGGACGTTCTCTTAGTGGGACAACGTCAATCTTAAGAACATTAAGTCGGTAAAACAGATCACGACGGAAGTGTCCTTTATCGACCTCTTCTTGAAGATTTCGGTTTGTCGCCGCAACCACACGTACATCGACAGCGATCTCTTTCTCACTGCCAACAGGTCGAATCGTTCGTTGTTCTAAAACGCGTAACAGCGCCGCTTGCATTGGCAGTGGCATCTCACCGATTTCATCAAGGAACAATGTGCCACCACTTGCGACTCTAAACAGGCCTTCTCTATTTTTCTTAGCACCAGTAAAGGCACCCGACGTATGGCCAAACAATTCACTTTCTAAAAGCTCAGGAGCTATCGCTCCACAGTTGATTGGCACAAAAGGCCCTGTTCGTTTGCTGGCTTCATGCACGCCACGAGCAACCAACTCTTTACCCGTCCCCGACTCACCTTCGATTAACACCGATGCTCTTGATGGTGCGAATTGACTGATGAGTTGCTTAAGTTGTTTGGTTTTATCTGAGTTGCCGATCAGTTCCGTTTTGATATGACGGCTAACATCGCGCTTCAACGCGTATTGCATTCTTTGGTCTAGGCGCTTGTCCATGCAGCGAAGTACTGCTTTTATCATTTGTTCTAAGTTGAAAGGCTTCAAAATGAAATCAGAGGCGCCAAGCTTAAGTGCAGATATGGTCATTTCGAGATCAGCGTAACCTGTCATGAAAATAACATCGGCGCGTTTGTCGGCGTCGTTGAATACCTCTTCCCATTCAATACCAGAGCGACCTGGGAGGTTGATATCAAGCACGATCAAATCGAAGTGCTCGTTGCAACGTAGAACCTCAGCTTCTTCTACGGAACCGGCACTGGATACCTTGCCAAAATACTTACCTAGTGCTTTCTTAAGAATAGCCTGCATACCAATTTCATCGTCAACCACCAAGACAGAAAATGCCTGATATTGAGTCAATGTGTTGGAGTTGAGGTTAGAAGCGCTTGAACTAGGTAAAGACATAATGATCAGCCGATAGGGAAAGTTGGGACAGAGTGTACCAATTAACCTTTTACGCAACAGGGTCAATGTGCGACATTTTGTCCTAGCTCATGTTTTGTTTTAATTTATGGGGTTAAATGACGCAGTTTCGTTCGAAATAACAGCAATTTAATGAGATCTGATGCATGATTTATTGGCACTAACATTGCTTATAAGGTGATGATTTCTAATTACAAAAATTAGCACTCATGAACATGACCTTCTTTGAGCCCTTTGAAGTTGAAGGCGTGTCATTCATTTATAACAGAATGGACATAATAATAATGAAAGCAATTCCCTTAACTATTGCCGCTCTATCTATCGTCAGTTACTCGGCTAGCAGCGCAGAAGACACCACGCACATCAAACTTGCGACAACAACAAGCACGTATCACTCTGGCCTACTAGACTACCTATTACCTGAGTTCGAAAAAGACTCTGGTATTAAAGTTGACGTTCTAGCTGCAGGTACGGGTAAATCACTTCGTATGGGTGAAAACGGCGATGTTGATCTGGTGATGACTCACGCACCAAAAGCAGAAGCGAATTTCGTTGAACAAGGCTACGGCGTTCTACCTCGCAAACTGATGTATAACGACTTCGTTATCGTAGGTCCTCAAAGTGATCCTGCGAAAATTGAATCTCAAAAAGCAGTGGCTGATGTGTTCAAAGCGATTGCAACGAACAACGTGACGTTCGTTTCTCGTGGTGACGATTCTGGTACTCACAAGAAAGAGATGGGGATCTGGGCACAAACCAAAATGGAACCAAACTTCGGTGGCTACCGCAGTGTTGGTCAAGGCATGGGCCCTACTCTGAACATGGCGTCTGAAATGCAAGGCTACACCATGACAGACCGTGGTACTTGGTTGGCTTACCAAAACAAATTGGATCTTAAAATCCTTTTCCAAGGTGACAAGAACCTATTTAACCCTTACCAAGTGATTCTTGTTAACCCAGAGCGCTACCCGACCATCAACTACCAAGCAGCGAAAGTATTCAGTGATTGGTTGGTTAACCCTAAAGGTCAGAAACTGATTAACGACTTTAAACTGCACGGCAAACAACTGTTTGTTGCAAGCGCAGAATAGTCGTCATTGCACTATTCTTACAGGGTGAATAGTGAACTCGAAAAGAATGAATGGCTGACTCACCCTGTTTCATTGATCCAGTGTCAGCTATTACCAAAATATCAGCATTACTTTTTAAGACTTATTGTCGCTTTAAACGAGATACTTCATGACCCTATGGCAAACAACGCTTGATGCAATGAATCTACTGGTGAGTTTTGACCACGAACTGTGGAAAATCGTCGCGGTATCTTTCAGCGTTTCATTGTCCGCCATTTCATTGGTGATTGTTCCTGCAATCATCATGGCTTTCTTATTGGCTTACACCGAATTCCCCGGTAAATGGGCGCTGCTTTCGGTGATCAACACCTTACAAGCGATACCTACCGTGGTAATTGGCTTGTTGATGTACATGATGCTCTCTCGTTCTGGTCCTTTAGGTGACTGGCAATTGTTGTTCACGCAAAAGGCGATGATTCTCGGTCAGATGCTGATCTGTTTCCCAATTCTGGTCGCTATGATGCATGGCGCGCTGCAAGCCAGCGATCGCCGAGCAGTAGAAACAGCGCGTACCCTTGGAGTTTCAACCACTCGAGTCGCGTGTACTTTAATTTGGGAAACACGATTCCCTCTGCTGGCAGCCACCATTGCTGCATTCTCACGTATCGTGACCGAAGTTGGTTGTTCGATGATGGTGGGTGGCAACATTATGGGAATGACACGAAATATCCCTACGGCTATTGCTATGGAAAGTCACAAAGGCGCATTTGCTCAAGGTGTGGCACTTGGTATGGTCTTATTAGCATTGGCATTAGCCCTTAACTTTTTCCTTTCCAGTGTGAGAGGAAAAGGCTACTTGAGAACTTAGGAACGCTGTCATGAGTATAAAAATAACAACGCAGCAAATTTCAATGCGCTACAAAGAGCGTGTTTTGTTCCACATCCCCGAATTGTCGATCGGCCCTAACGATGCTATTTATCTCAAAGGCGATAACGGTGTTGGCAAAACGACCCTACTTAAAATCTTATCAGGATTGATCAAGCCGAGCTCTGGCCGTATTCAGTCTCCGACACAAAGCTGGCAACACAGCCTGTTTCCTCGGTTAAAATTTAAAGACATCATCTATCTACACCAAACCCCTTACCTTTTTGATGGCTCTGTGTACCAAAATGTCGCTTATGGCATTCGCTTTAACAAAGAGAGCCAAAAAGATAAGCGAGCTCAAATAATTAATGCGTTGAGGATGGTAGGTTTAGAAACCCTAGCAGACGAGCACATTTCTGTTTTGTCTGGTGGTGAGCGTCAACGCGTGGCAATGGCACGAGCTTGGATTCTCAAGCCTTCAATCTTGCTGATGGACGAACCAAGTGCTTCTTTAGACAAAGAATCTATTGAAAGATTGGTCATTATGGCCGAAGATCTTCTTCAGAGAGGCGCGAGTTTGGTCATCACTAGCCACCAAACTAACGCGTTAACCGATTTATGTAAGAAGCAGTGGTGGATCAAAGACAACACTTTGACCGAATCACCGCTTCTGCAAGTTATTAAAAAGAACAAAGCACAAGAGAATATTTATGCTGCTTCCAACGCAAACTAGTTGGGTTATTTTGGCTGGCGGTCAAGCCAGCCGTATGGGCGGAAAAGATAAAGGACTCGTTGAGCTCAACGGTTCTCCGCTTATTCAATACGTTATAGACAAGCTGTCTCAACAAGATGTCAGCATTACCATCAATGCCAACCGTAACCTAGACAGTTACCAAGCATTTGCACCGGTTGTGTCCGATTCTTTCCCTGACTACCCAGGCCCTTTGGGTGGGATTCACGCTGGCCTTAAAAACGCGACCACAGATTGGGTAGGCTTTGTTCCTTGCGACAGCCCTCAAATCAGTGACGACCTTGTTGAGCGTTTTTGTGCAGCAGTAAAAGAAGACAGCGACATTCTTGTGGCTCATGATGGCGAATTTAAGCAACCTGTATTCACCCTGTTCCACAAACGTGTTCTGCCAAAGTTAGAAGCGTTTTTAGAGCGTGGCGACCGCAAGATCATCTTGTTGTACAAAGAGTGTGTCACTGAGTACGTCGACTTTAGCGACGCGCCTAACTGCTTTGTTAATCTCAATACGCCAGAAGAACTCACCCAATTTGGAACGCTTCAATAATGAAAGATTCAAAACAACGCCCTAACCTTCCTTTATTGGGCTTTGCTGCTTACAGCGGCACAGGCAAAACAACCGTACTTGAAGCGTTGTTGCCTCTGCTGACGAATGCGGGTTTAAAAGTGGGTGTTCTTAAACATGCTCACCACGATTTCGATGTCGATAAGCCAGGCAAAGACAGCTACCGCCTACGTAAGGCTGGAGCCAATCAAATGCTGATCGCTTCGCGTAACCGTCACGTGATGATGACAGAAACGCCAGAAGCCGAAGCTGATTTTGATTACCTACTGACACGTTTCGATACCAACACGCTGGACTTGATTCTGGTTGAAGGCTGCAAGAACATTGCCTTCCCAAAAATTGAACTGCACAGAGACGAAGTCGGTAAACCTTGGTTGTATCCAAACGATGACAACATTATTGCGATTGCTGCAGACAGTCACGTTGAATCAGACTTGCCACAAATGGCGATCAGCGACTTAGAAGCGATTCGTGATTTCATCATCGAGTATGCTCAGTCATTCGACCCTTCATCGACAACAAGCAAAACAGCGTCGTGTTCATCTTCAAAAGACGATACACCTGTTGTGTGTTGTGACTCCTTCTCTCCTGCTGGCCTAAGCGTTACGCAAGGTCAACAAAAGATCGTCGATAGTATTGATGCGCTCGACCTCACTGAGAGTGTTGAATTACTACAAGGCTACGGGCGTGTGCTGGCTGAAGATGTTATTTCACCAATCAACGTACCTCAGAATACTAATTCTGCAATGGACGGCTATGCGATCCGTAGCGAAGACCTAGAATTGGACAGCTACAACATCGTTGCTGAAGTCATGGCTGGTCACAGCTACGAGCAAACCGTTCAACAAGGTGAAGCGGTTAAGATCATGACTGGCGCTCCAATGCCTGAAGGCGTTGATGTCGTCGTGATGCGCGAACAAGCCGTTCAAGAAGGCGACACAGTTAGCTTCCCAGACGCTAAAATCTCGGTTGGACAAAATGTCCGTATGGCAGGCGAAGATTTAGAAATCGGCCAACCTGTCTTTACTCGTGGCACACGAATCGAAGCACCAGAAATGGGCATGATGGCGTCACTAGGTTTTGGCAACTGCCCTGTTTTACGTAAAGTTAAAGTCGGTGTGTTCTCTACGGGTGATGAAGTTCAAGCACCGGGTAGTGAGCAGAAGCCGAACTCTATCTATGACTCGAACCGTTTTACTATTATCGGTATGCTTCAAAAGCTAGGTTGCGACATCGTTGATTACGGCATTATCGAAGATGACGAACAAAAGATGATGGATGTACTTCATGCTGCGTCGTTAGAGACCGACATGGTTCTGACTTCAGGTGGCGTGTCTGTTGGTGATGCGGACTACATCAAACTCGCGTTAGATAAGTTGGGTGAGATTAACTTCTGGCGTATCAACATGCGTCCAGGGCGCCCTCTTGCTTACGGCAAAATTGAAGATAAACCTTTCTTCGGTTTACCTGGCAACCCAGTAGCCGTGATGGTGTCGTTCATTAACTTTGTAGAACCTGCAATCCGCAAGCTACAAGGTCAAACTAACTGGACAGCAGTGAAAGCGAACGCGATAGCAACTGAGCAATTACGTTCTCGTCAAGGTCGTACTGAGTTCAGCCGTGGTGTGTTCTCAATGAATGAGTCAGGCGTACTTGAAGTGAAAACAACCGGTAAGCAAGGTTCAGGTATTCTACGTTCAATGAGCGAAGCGAACTGCTTAATCGAAATCTCGCCAGCGGTTGATACCGTGAAAGTTGGCGAGACGGTAACGATCATTCCACTTCAAGGTCGTGTTTAATTGAAGGTTCAATGACCTGAATTGACTTAGCAGCTTTTTAAATGGTTTAGAAGCTCTTTGCCAAAACATAGATGAAGCCCCTTCTATCGAATTTTCGATGTTATGGGGCTTTCGTTTCGTTAGAGACAACCTGTTCGTTCCTTAAAAGACAGAAAGCTTAAATAGCGATAGGCCTGAAGAACGATAATCTTAAGATTTTTTATCATAACCTTGAGCCACGTACTGTTTTTATGTAGAGTGCGCGCAAAGTAATAATTCTATTGGAGAGCATCATGGCTCGTACCATTCTGTACACTTACAAAGACGAAGACAAAGAGTTACTGTTTTCGAAACAAGAACACCGCACGATCCAAGAAGCTGTCGCTGCAGCTGAAGGTATCGACATCACTGAGTATCTAAAAACTGAGCAACAGCTTGAGTTTATTTCTGATACTAAAGCGGTTCGTAACTACCAAGACAACTATTTCCGTAAGCTAGGCTTTACTAAGCTTACGTTGAAGCAAAAAGACAACCTTGGCGTTGGCAAAAAGAAGAAGTAAGCCCTCTGGCTTCTTTTTCTCAAAATTTAGCTTCTAGCTTTTCGTTTTGGGGTTAGTAGTTAAAAGCTAAAGAAACGAAAACCAAACAATAAAAAATGCCGCAACCTCTTTCGAGATTGCGGCATTTTTATTTGTGCTTCTAGCTAGCTGAACGTTAAGTTGCGATTACTTGATGTTAAGGAATGCAGCGCCACGTACACCGCCGGAATCACCGTGTTTCGCTTTGATGATCTTAGGGCACTTCGCTACAGACAGTAGGTACTTAGGTATGCGCTTTGGCATCTCTTCGTAGATAAGTTCGAAGTTTGAAAGACCACCACCCAGTGCAACAACATGTGGGTCAAGACCCGTAAACAAGTTCGCAAAACAGATAGCCAATAGCTCCATGAAGCGATCTACGTGCTCAGCCGCTTTTGCTTCACCTTCGTTGTATGCTTGGATGATTTCAATCGCTTTCTTCTTCTCACCGAAGTAGTGCTCATAAATCAATTCGAAGCCACGACCTGATAAGTAGCTGTCTAAACAACCTTTCTTGCCACAACCACAACCTAATAGCGGCGCGTTGTCGCCAAGGTGGAACCATGCATCAATAGGAAGACGCATATGGCCTAACTCGCCTGCAACGTGGTTACGACCAGAGAAAACTTTGCCTTCATAAACTAAACCACCACCGAAGCCAGTACCTAGAATTAGGCCAGCAACTGATGGTTCATCTTTAAGTTCATCATCCCATGCTTCTGAAAGCGCAAAACAGTTCGCATCATTCTCGATTTTTACACTACGACCAATAAGCGCTTCTAAATCTTTACGCAGTGGCTTACCTGTTGAAGCCGGTACGTTAACAACAAGCATTGTGCCGTCGTCTGCGTTTTCCATGCCAGGAAGACCAAGGCCAATTTTGCCTTCGCAAGAGAATTCGCTGTCGTATTTTTTAACTAAACCAGCAATCGTATCAAGCAGTAATTGATAATCGTCTGTTGGTGTTGGAACACGTTCTGTTGCTACTCGCTCAAGTTTCTCATTGAATGCACCAAACTCAATTTTTGTGCCGCCAACATCGAAGCCGTAATACATGAAATCTCTCCAATTTTTCCCTAAATTAGGGCAAATAAAATTTTTAAATTAAACAACTAAGGAGCATTATCCATAACACTCCCCCTACAAACCGTGATAGATAACAAACTTATCTCGTGATCGAGTCTGTTTGAACAACAAGTCAGCACAAAGCGGTTAAAGGTTAGAGTGACGTCTCACTTTTGGTGTGCTCTATGAAAGCGTTCAGACTTGGTTTGGTCGGATCGGACTTATAACGCGTCTTACTTAGCATGTAGCTTTCACGAAATGCTTCAAACCATAGTTGTAAAGTCTTCGCGCCCTGCTCTTCACCCGCTTGTTTTAATACTAAGCTCGCGACTTCGGCAGTTGAGAGGTGTTGTTCGTTGTCTGACTTACGCATCATGTATTGAGAAACCGATTCAGGCTCGATCGACAGCACAGGTAAGTCTTGCAGATACTCTGAACGACGGAAGATACGTCGCGCTTCGCGCCAGCTGCCATCGATGAAAATCAGCAATAGTGTTTTGTTTGGGTCACGCATTTGTGGCAGGTCTTGAACCACGCGCGTTTTGTCGTCGGTATAGTCTTCAGGGAACACGATCACAGGTTGGTATTTGTCGTCTTTTAGAACATCCAACATCTCTTGATTTGGCTCAGTACGATGCCAAAGGTAGGCGTAACTGTCTTTTACCGTGTCAACAATCAAACGACCGGTGTTACTTGGTTTTAAGATTTCGTTGTCTGACAAGATCAACATAGTCGCGACGTTCGTATCAATGTTAGGTTGATGCTCGCAGATACAGCTGTCTTGTTTTATTTTACAGAACTCACATCGCACTACTTTACACCCGCGCGCATTAAACGGCTTAGTAGCAATGGATAAACGGTGTTGGTATAAACGGTGAAAAGCGTGGATTCTCATGGACAATAACGATAGATCTAGAAAAGTGGCACGATTGTACTTACAGTGACCCTAGAATGATAGAAGGAATTCCCATGCAAGACCCATCCCTGCTTCGCCTTGTTTGTTTTATTGTCGTTTTTGGATTATGTGCGCTTTGGGAGTACCGCTTTCCACGTAAAACGCTGACTCAGAGTAAATGGTTTCGTTGGGGAAACAACTTTGCTTTAGTCGCTCTGAATAGCTTTCTGTTAGCGACGTTAATCCCTATCGCGGCGTTCCAAGCGGCAGTTATCGCACAAGATAACCAATGGGGTTTGTTTAATACCCTGTCACTTCCCAGAGAACTTAGCATTGTGGTTTGTGTATTGTTGTTGGATTTCGCTATTTACTTACAGCACTTGGTGTTTCACCGCGTTCCTTGGTTGTGGAAGCTGCACCGAGTACATCACGCTGATCTTGATATCGATGTCACAACGGGCACCCGCTTTCACCCAATAGAAATGATTCTTTCAATGCTGATTAAAGTGAGCTTGGTCATAGCACTGGGTGTTCCAGTGATCGCCGTTGTCATCTTCGAAATTGTGTTGAATGCCAGCGCCATGTTTAACCACAGTAATGCGCGCCTGCCGTTGTGGTTTGATAAAAGATTAAGAAAAGCGATTGTTACGCCAGACATGCATCGCGTCCACCACTCTGTCATTGTTAAAGAAACACACTCAAACTTTGGTTTCTTCTTATCGGTGTGGGATATCTGGTTTGAGACATATCGTGACCAGCCTAAGCTTGGCCATGATAACGTTCATATCGGTGTGCCAGAGATACAAGATGGCAAGGAACAGAGGCTGGATAAACTGATCACCCAGCCATTTAGATACAACCAGAAAAGTTAAAAACTAGACAACAAACACGAACCAAACGTTACGCTTTTAACTCACGTAGATAGCGGTAAATGGTGTGGATAGAGATATCGAGCCCTTTTGCTGCTATTTGCGCACTGTCTTTCAAATCAAAAATACCCATTTCATGCAATCGCGTCACAATCTCACGACTTTTCTTCGATGGCGCTATTTCAGGATCACTCGTCACCTGCTCTCGCACGGTTTCAATTGAGCTGTGCATCATTTCTTCATTGCTGCGGGCAAAGGTTTCAGGTGTGGTTTGAGGTCTTTCTAAATGAGGCAACAAACAAGGAACCAGTGAATGCATCACCTCTTGGAATGGCGCATCGAGGTTGGTGTTGATACAGAGCAAACCGATGGCTTTCTGTTGAGGATTTCGAATTATCGTCGTCATAGAACGTAAGGTTTTGCCATCTGGACATTTTGTCATATACGCACCCGACACATCTTTACCTTGAGTCAGCTTCATCAGCGCTAAGTTGGTAATAGGTGCGCCTACGTCTCGACCAGTGACATGACTGTTCGCGATTTTGATAATCGAAGGGTTGCGAACATCTAAACTGTGCAATAACACTTCCGTATGCACGCCATACATTGCAGCAATCCCGTCAACGATGTTTTCGATTGAGTGCAAAATATCATAATCACTTTGAGCTAATTCAAACACTGAGTCCTTCCTCTTCTGGCGAAAAAACCGCTAAGTAAAAATACCAAGCGGTTTGTTTTATTCTAAAACGTTTGATTACGCAGACATTATATCAATAATCGTTGAGTCTGTAACACTCATACCCGCGGTAACCAATTTTCCAATATTGCGAATACTGGTCTCGACATCATCAGCTACAATGCCTTGGTTGTGGGCTTCATTACAGCGCATCGCCATTAAGAATCCGTTAGCCGCAGCACTGGTTGAGGTTTTTACTTTCATAGCACATGTCGACTTAGCACCATCACAAACCATTCCAGAACAATCACTTAGTACATTCTGAATTGCGTAACAGCTCTGCTCGAAAGAGCCTTTCGCAAGATACACCATCGCCATCGCTGCCGCGGCACTGGTTACCGTATTACCACAAAAAGCAGAAAGCGGTGGATAGTATGATTTGATATAAATCGCACCAAGGTGACTCATGATAAGCGCTCGTGCCAATTGTTCTTGAGACGACTTAAAATGCTCGGCGATAATTGCGACGGGAATTGTTGCAGCGATCCCTTGATTACCACTGCCGAAATTACTCATTGCAGGCAAGGTTGCCCCGCCCATTCGAGCGTCGGACGCGGCGGCAGTTTGCATGATGATCTTATTCATCAGATCTTCGGTCATCAAGCCTAATTGGATACCTTGTTCCATGGTACGGCCAACTTCAAGCCCGTATGCATGTGCTAACCCTTCTTGTGACAACTTACTGTTGAGCTCTGACGCCTCTAGAATAAACTGAATGTCTTCAAATTCAGCGCCAGTGGCGTAATTGTAGATACCGCCGATATCAATATCGATACCATCACAAATCGATCCGGTTGACACCGTTTGGTCACAATCTTGACTGAATAAAACCGTACCATTTAACGTTTTTTTAATGATCTGAGTATGACCGCCGCTGATTTCAACGATAGCAATTTGACCTTCAGATTCAACTTCAGCACAGCAATAGATGAATTCATCTACGTCTTTTCGATGTGCGCTCACCTGCCCTGCATCAATAAGCGCTTGAGCTTTATCGACATCTTGTGCGGTGATCTTAGCCAAAACCTCTAGACCAGCGTGTGGATCCCCACCAATTGCACCAACAGCAGCAGCAATGGGTAAGCCGATTTTTCCTGTTCCCGGAACAAACACGCCCATCGAGTTTTTGTATAAATTATCCGACACATACACGCGAACTTTGTCGGGTGTACCCACCAGCATCTTGGCCGCGACTGAACAAGCGTAAGCTGCGGAGATGGGTTCTGTGCAACCAAGAGCCGGTTTAACGACGGTATTTAAAATCTCTTTATACTGTTGCCATTGTTGTTTCATAGTAAGGACCTCACACTATTCTTCGATTATTTACGAGCAGCTACTTACGACCAGCAATTGCTTCAATTTCGATTTTCACACCTAAAGGAAGATCCTTCACTGCAAAGCAGCTACGAGCTGGACAATCCGTTTCAAAGAACTCTTTATAGACTTCATTGAAAGCCGCGAAATCATTAATGTCTGATAAGTAACACGTTGTTTTTAGTACCGCGTCTAGGTCACTGCCCGCCGCTTGTAATACATATTGAAGGTTTAGTAACGATTGACGAGATTGTTCACTCACACCACCTTCTACGACACCGCCTTTTTCTCTGCACACAGGTAATTGACCTGATGTGAAAACGAGGTTTCCAAATGCGTTGCCGTGTGAGTATGGACCGATAGCTTCTGGTGCTCTGTCTGCTGTGATGACTTCTTTCATGATTATTCCTGTTCTGGGTTACTAAATATTTCAACTACATTTTAAACACTGAAATAACCAAAGTGCAAAAATAGTTGCAATATTTATCTTAAAATACCGTCAATCAAAGATCTCAAAAATGGAAGTTAATTTAAGTGGCTGAATTTGAACAATTTAAGCGTGGACCCTATTTCTGTCGAAGTCGTAATACCGATCTAAATCAAATAAATTTTAATCTGCATTTGAAAAATAAACGAATCAGCAATACGATTCTCTCCATAATTTGCAAATAAATTTGAATTTTTAATTTAGGGTGAGCAGTCATGAATAAACAACAGATACAGGCAGGGCTACGTGCCATCTTGCCGTTATGCGTAGGTGCATTTCCATTTTCATTTATCGTCGGAGCAATCAGTATCACAGCCGGGATGAGTGTTACTCAAAGTACTTTGTGGTCATTTACTGTGTTTGCTGGTTCATCGCAAATGGTCGCATTAGGCTTGGTTCAATCGTCTGCGAGTATCGTAGTCATCATGTTTACTACTTTCATTATCAACCTGCGTCACATGCTCTACAGCGCATCAATGTCTGAACACATGAAAGAGTACCCTCTTCATATGCGCATATTGATGTCTTACGGATTAACAGACGAGGTATACGCAGTAACGATCAATGAAATGAAGGAAGAAAAACAAGGTCGTCATTGGTTCTATTTGGCGGCGATGGGCGGATTTTGGGTTAACTGGGTGGTGGCTGATTTCTTGGGCGCTCTGATTGGTTCTTCGTTCCCTGAAATTGCTAACTATGGTTTAGATTTCGCAATGGTTGCAGCCTTCATTGCTATTGTGATTCCCCAAGTGAAAAGTCGCGAGTGCATTGTGGCGGCAATCGTTGCGACGTTCACCGGCGTTCTACTGGCTGAACTCCCCTATTCACTTGGTCTCGTTATCGCTGCGGTTGTGGGCGTTTACGCGGGGTATCGTATGGATCTCTCGACAGAGAAAGCAGAACAAGAAGCAACACAAACTGGTTTATTAATCGCAGAAAGCGGAGTGGCATAACCATGAATACAACGACTTTTATTCTTATTACCTTAGCGATGGCGGCGGCAACCTTCATCATTCGTTTTTCTGTGATTGGTATGGCGGGCAAGTTTGAGATGTCGGAGCGTTTTAAAAAGACGCTGCGCTTTGTTCCCGTTACGGTTTTACCTGCGATCATTGCTGTGGAGATTTTAGGTGCGGGGCCTGAAATGGAATTCGATCTTCACAACCCAAAGGTTTTGGCTGCGATTGTTTGTACGCTTGTTAGCCTTCGTTTTGATCTGATTTGGGTTGTGATCAGTGGTGTTGCCTCGCTTATCTTTTTCCAACAAATCATGCCAATGTTGCCGATGTAGAGAAGCTCAAATAGACAGGTAAATAGCGTTAAAAAAGAAAAGGCAGAGTCTCGTACTCTGCCTTTTGCATCAATCCTATCTCGCTTGGTAGTTATTCAATATTAATCAACAAACAGCAACGAACGTGTCTACTTTTCAGCTTGCAACTGGTACTTGTGAAGCATGGCTTGTTGGTGCCCTGCTATCTCGGCAACTTGTTCTGAGCTTTCAATCATAGACTCTAACTGCAACTTGGTATCTTCACCCTGCTCCGATACACGGGTGATTGAATGTGTAACATCAACAGTGGCGCGAGCCTGCTGCTCAGTCGCCACCATGATTTGCTCTACTCGTCCTTTAATCTGACTCACTGCAACTTCAATCTTTTCAAAGGCTTGCTTAACATCACCACTGGTTTGCATCGCATTGGCCATTTCGCTTCGCGATTCAGTCACCGCCGAGCGAGAACGTCCAGCTGCTGCGACCAATTCATTCATCATATTGCGAATATTAGTGGTTTGCTGAGAAGTGCCGCTGGCTAATTTTCTGACTTCATCGGCAACTACGGCAAAGCCTCGGCCTTGTTCACCTGCTCGCGCTGCTTCGATGGCGGCATTCAATGCTAGCAAGTTGGTGTTTTCTGCAATGCCGCTGATCACATCGACCATTTCACGGATCTGCTTAACACGTCCGTCGAGGTCGGTCATCGACTCTTCGTTCAAACTCAAAGAGTGTTCTAAAGCTTGCAGGCGTTGTTGATTGAGCCCGACAACTTGGCTGCCGGTTACCGATTCGTTTTCAGCAAGTAGCGCGTCGTCATTTGATGCATTCGATATACGTGCAATTTCACCGATTGACGCTTCCAGTTCAGTAATCGTAGTGATCATATTCTGTAGCGATTCGTTTTGCTCATTCAGGCTCGAATTAGTTTGTTCCGCTGCGTCATGGCTTACTTCTGCGGTTTGGTAAAGCGTTTCGCAGTTACGTGTCACCAAGCGCACAGAATCCGCTGTTGAATCGACCACGGTATTCAGTTTCGAAGCAATCACTTGTAACTCTAAAGGGCCAACCAATACGCTTTGTTTTGAGAAATCATGCTCTGCAAGCAAGCTCAGTTGTTGCGTAATATTTTTAAGGCCTTTGTTGACCCAGCGACGTAACACTAACCATGAGAGCACGATGATAATGGCGATCACTAGACCGCTGATAAACAACACTCGGTCAATATTGGTAATAGTCTGATTAACAACGAGCTCGCTCTCATCAATCAATTGAGAAGCGGTAAAAGATAATTGGTTCAGTGTGTTGATGACAGTGTTCGCTAAAGAGATCACTTCAGCGAGATCTTGCTCTTGTTGTTGAACTAACTCTAATTTCGAAAGTAGTTGCTTGATAACGCCTTGTTCTGTGAAGCCTTCTTTTACCATTTCATAAGGTGCGGTTAGGCTTGCGAATTCAGCAATGTCAGGATGCCAATCTGCAAAGTCACTGTAAGCCAAGTTCAGACCCGCAATTCGGTTTCTTAATTGGCGATATTCGTCTTGTGCTTTCTCGATGTCAGATTGCATCATCAACATCAAGAAGGTATTTGCCATTGCTGAAGCACTTGAAGTGAAACGATTCGCTGCATCACTGGCTTCTGGATTATCTTCCACCAAAAACGAACTGATACGGTTCATTTCGGGTCCGATCGAACCAACACCGTAACGGAACTCGCTCATTTTGCTGTCGATCAGGTTTTGCTTATTTTGAATCTCAATCTGGGCGAGCAGAACCGTGTTGGTCATGGTTTGTAGTTGCGCCATATCATCGATAAGGTTCTGTTGTTGTTCTAGAGAGATCGCATCAGGAAAAGATTGGGAGATAAAAAGGAGTTCCTCTAGCGTTGCGTTACTCTTGGAAGCGAGTTGGTCAATCGATCCTCGTGTTGCATTCAGTGTATCTAAGTCGGTTGATTGAGTGCTGTAAGTGAGAAGTTTGACTTGTTCTAATACGCTCTGGGTTAGCTCCGCGTTGTGCAACGCAAGCGGTAAAGCCTGCTCCGATAGCGTATCGAAATATCCACCTACTCGCTCGACACCTCTTATGCTGACCATTGATAAAAAGCTGACAAGTAAAAGAATGGAAATAAAGACAGCACTAACGGTTTGGATGAGCGAGAATGTATAACGTGAGGGTTTTATTGATAAATTTGTGTCGGGCATGTGAAATCCAGTTTGACTACGAAAAGAGATATCCTTAAGTTAGTTCGTATACTAGAAGTCCTTGATGACGTTTTTATTTCATTTTTTTTTCAGAAGAGTTACGTATGAAATTCAGGAAAATGCTTGCAGTTACAATAACTTTCGCAACATTAGCTGCATGTAGCTCGACACCACCTCCCTCTCACTTCAGTCAAACCGCACAGAAATCCTTATCAAAATCAGAACAATTGACTGTTAATGCCTATATGAGCGTGTATGACCAGTGGAAAGGTGTGCCTTATCACTTTGGTGGTACGTCATTTAGAGGTGTTGATTGCTCTGCATTTGTTCAAATTGCTGTACAAAATGCAACCCAGCAAGCACTGCCAAGAACGACCAAAGATCAGAGTCAACAAGGAAAAGAAATCGCATATGAACAAGCGATAAGCGGTGATCTGGTCTTTTTCAAAACCTCACCAAAGGTTCGACATGTAGGTGTTTATCTGGGAAACAAACAGTTCCTACATGCGTCTACGTCTAAAGGCGTGATTATCTCAAGGCTTGATAACCCCTACTGGGCTTCAAAATTCTGGCACTTTAGACGTATATAGATTGAAGTTTATCTGACTTTAATTGCATTTAGCTAACGTCAGCAGCAACTGTTCTTAGTCGTATTTAGCCACAGCAGTATCAAACAAGTTCTTCACTAATGCGATGTATTCATCAAGAAAAACAATCTGTTCGTTCGTCGCTTTCTTAGCCCAAACACCTGCTAATACTTCACCCAAATCAGCGACAACAGCATCGGCCTCTTTCAACAATTGAAAACGAACGCTGGCATGCAATTCTGGGTTTTGCTCGAAAATAGCCATGATGTTGCTTGAAATCATGTCCGTTACGATGTCTTCGACACTTTCAGTGCCAGTATCACCGGTACCTTTGGTGAATACATCCAGGTTGAATGATAGGTGCTCGATTAAAGCTAAGTAGCCATCGGTTTCTACAACCACAATAAATCTCCGTTTTAAGCTCAAGAGTAGATTAATACGTACTTGGCTAATACTATGTAAATTAGGTCATTTGTCATCATTTTATTATTAAAAGTCGCATTTAAATGATCTTTGTTAGCATTTGAGCTCAAATTTAAATCAACCTCTCAAGTATCAAACAAGCCATCGAACTAAACAGGTGAAAAGACCAGCGACAAACGGATTTAATACCTTACTGGCATTCTACCTATTGTCTTATGAGCGTTAACCATCTTATTAGAACCAAATAAGGTAACGTGTAGACGATACTAATCCGCCCCTTCTTTTCCAGTTAACAGGGATCTTATCGGGCTCAGATGTGATACCTGTTCCAAACCGTTGACGACCTAACAAAGTATGATTTCTTCTGGTATATCAACGGCATTGAGACAGTTCGAGTTCACAAATTCTATAATTGATGCATATCGAACGGAATAAGAGATAAGAACATTGACCAGAACGTCTATAAATTGCTCAGATTTATCCTAAACTATTGCTATTAAACTATTTGTATTTAGTATTTCAAATCAACAGTTCTGTGAGGATTTCCTATGTGGCAGGCCATTTCTCAACAGCTTTCAGACACCCTTTTATTCAACTTTCAGATTACTGAACGTACTAAGGTGCCTGGTGGTGACATTAACGATTGCTATATGATCAGTGATGGTAATGAACGTTACTTTGTAAAAGTGAATCAGCGGGAATTTCTCCCAAAATTTGAAATTGAAGCTGAGAACCTGCGCTTACTAAGAAATACTTCCACAGTCTACGTCCCAGAGTTGGTGCTGATTGGTAAAACCAAAGAGTGCTCGTTCATTATTCTTAATTACCTACCAACCAAGCCTTTAGAAACAGGCAATAATAGTTATGACTTTGGCGTTCAACTGGCACAATTGCACAGCTGGGGTGAACAAAAAGAGTTTGGTTGCGACCAAGATAACTATATTGGCAGTACCCTTCAGCCCAATCCATGGCACAAAAAATGGGGCCGTTTTTTCTCAGAGCAGCGTATAGGTTTTCAGCTGCAGCTTCTGAAAGAAAAAGGCATCGAATTTGGTGACATCGACGATATCGTCGACGTGGTCAATATGCGACTTGCGGGCCACAATCCCCGCCCTTCGTTACTTCACGGTGATCTTTGGAACGGAAATGTTGCCAATTCTGCTTTTGGCCCAATTTGTTACGACCCTGCTTGTTACTGGGGTGACCATGAGTGCGATTTAGCGCTAACCGAATTGTTCGAAGGCTTCCCTGAAGAGTTTTATGACGGCTATCAAAGCGTCATGCCACTAGACGTTGGCTATACTGATCGAAAAGACATTTACAACCTGTACCATCTTCTAAATCACTGCAATCAATTTGGCGGTGAGTATTTAGCGCAAACCGAAGCGTGTATTCAGAAGATTCAGGCCGTTTAATACCAGTCACAGCGGTTGACCAAGAACCATACAAGCAGCCGTGTTCGATATAAGCTTCTAGGATCGACATAAGCTAGAACGTTAGATATAAGCGACTACGATTGGGAAAAGCGTCCACGTTCGATAAAGCGGCTGCAATTGATAAAAGTTACAGTGAGGAGAATTCGCCATGCATAAATACACCGAGAAACATGTCTCTTGCCCTCATTGTGGGCACGCCATCAGTATAACGCTCGATGCTTCCAATGGTAGCCAAGATTTCTACGACGATTGTCCAGCGTGTTGCAATGCCATTCACCTCGACATGCAGGTAGATGAAGTGAGAGACAGAATTAATCTCTCGATTGATGCAGACGATGAACAGGTTTTCTGACCAATCATTTTTAGGTTCAGCCCAGATCAAAAAAGAGCACCTGATGTGCTCTTTTTGTTATTTATAACGATATCTTATTACTCAAACCATAAACCTTGTCGTGCAGGTTATTTCTGATTTGCGAGTACGCGTTCTACGGTATCAACGATAGCTTGTGTTTGAGGGTCGAATTCGATGTTCACATCGTCCCCTACTTCACGGCCACCAAATAGAGTGCGATTCAGCGTTTCTGGGATCAGATGTACAGAGAAACGATTGTCTTCCACTTCACCAATCGTTAATGAACAGCCATCGACACCAATGTAGCCTTTGCTCAGAACATATTTCATCGATGCTTCTGGCAGTTCGAACCAAAGCGTACGGTTGTTTTCCGTTTTAATCACTTCGACTAACTTAGCCATAAGTGCGATGTGCCCAGACATGCTGTGACCACCGATCTCGTCACCAAACTTAGCGGCGCGCTCGACGTTTACTTGGTCACCAACATCGAGTTGGCCTAAGTTGGTTAGTCTTAGTGTTGCTTGCATGAGATCAAATGAGATTTGGTTACCTGAGATTTCAGTAACGGTTAAGCAACAACCGTTATGAGCGACTGAAGCACCAATCGCTAATCCTTCAACCATCTCGTCGTTTAACTCAATGGTATGAGTCTGAAACAACTCTTTTTTGTTGATAGCAACCAGTGTAGCCATGCCTTGAACGATACCTGTAAACATAAGATTCCTATTTAGCATTTTAGTAACAGTTTTTCATAGCAAGTATTGTGACATTTCTTTATGATTCGTCCAGTGGAAGCTCAAGATCAGTGTCTCTGATTCCTTCAGAATGTCTATTCCTACGCTATTATTCTAATTTTCTCTCTTATTTGGAGTTGTTTGTGCATCGTTACAAAGAAGAAGCCTCTAATTTAGTCAAACTTGCGACCCCAGTTTTGATCGCGTCAGTTGCACAAACCGGAATGGGTTTTGTTGATACCGTTATGGCCGGTGGCGTAAGTGCTATTGATATGGCGGCGGTTTCGATTGCAGCAAGTATTTGGTTACCATCCATTCTATTTGGCGTGGGTCTATTAATGGCGCTTGTTCCTGTAGTGGCACAATTGAATGGCTCGGGTCGCCAAGTAAAGATTCCATTTGAGATTCAGCAAGGTGCGTTTTTAGCGCTAGTCATCTCTCTTCCAATCATTGGTGTGCTCTTTCAAACGCAACTGATACTTGAATGGATGGACATTGAACAGCTCATGGCAGACAAGACCATCGGCTATATGAATGCCGTGATGTTTGCTGTTCCTGCATTTTTGCTGTTCCAAACTTTAAGAAGTTTTACTGATGGTATGTCTTTAACCAAACCCGCAATGGTTATCGGTTTTATCGGCTTACTATTAAACATTCCGCTTAACTGGATGTTTGTATACGGAAAGCTAGGCGCACCTGCTCTTGGTGGTGTTGGCTGTGGCGTGGCGACGGCAATCGTCTATTGGGTGATGTTCGCTTTATTGTTTGCTTATGTTTTAACATCGAAGCGTTTAGCGAAAATTAATATCTTTGGCACGTTCCATAAGCCACAGTTAAAAGCGCAAATCCGTTTGTTCAAACTTGGTTTCCCGGTTGCCGCTGCAATCTTTTTTGAAGTAACGCTATTTGCAGTCGTTTCTTTATTGGTGGCACCATTAGGCTCATTGATTGTTGCCGCGCACCAAGTCGCGATTAACTTCTCTTCACTCGTGTTCATGATTCCAATGAGTATTGGCGCTGCGGTGAGTATTCGTGTTGGCCATAAATTGGGGCAAGGCAACACAGAAGGCGCAAGAATAGCGACACATGTGGGCATTATTGTTGGATTAGTAACGGCGTTTATGACGGCTGCCCTAACCGTGTTGTTCAGAGAACAAGTTTCGCTACTTTATACTGAAAATACGGCAGTTATCACCGTTGCCATGCAGCTGTTGTTGTTCGCGGCGGTATATCAATGTACGGATGCAATTCAAGTGATTGCGGCGGGTGCTTTGCGCGGATACAAAGACATGCGTTCGATCTTCAACATTACCTTCGTTGCCTACTGGCTACTTGGCCTTCCTATCGGCTATGTATTAGGAATGAAAGACTGGATAGTTGAGCCTATGGGCGCACATGGTTTCTGGATTGGTTTCATCATTGGTCTTACGTCAGCAGCCATTATGTTGGGTATGCGCCTGCACTGGATGCACAAACAAGATGATGATGTTCAGCTAGAGTTTAGTTCTCGTTAATTCGTTAATTCGTTAATAATTAGTCGCGAATTACTAACGTAAATCCAGTATACAAATAAACCTCAAGAGCTCTGAATTGTCAGGGCTCTTTTTATTTCCTGTTAACCTAAATATTCTCGTTTGAATGCTGTCACTGCTTTTGTTTTCAATACTCACTCTTTTCTCGAACAAAGCGTGCAAACTTGGGCTTTCCGTTTTGCGTAAAGCCGTTATAGCGGAAGGTAATTCGACTGCCGATCTCTGGCGGTGCCAATCTCATTTTATCGCTAAACCCACTCCCAATATAAAATTCAACACCCTCTTCAGTGTGCACTAATATTGAGCCCATCATGCCTTTGTATTTTCCTGTTCCTCCCTTGTAACCGATAACGGTCGCTTCAGCGTCATGATGTCTTTTGAGTTTCAACAGGTCGTTGCTTCTTCCTGCTTGATAACGACTGGTGATCTTACGAAGCATAATGCCTTCACCATTCTCTTCATCGATGTTGTCTAACTGCTGGAATAACAACTCTTCATTGGGTATGGGGAAATGTTCGATGTAACCAATATGCTTTTCATCAATCACACTCGCCCAATGGAGAATGTTGTAATAACGTTTTTGATAATCTCCAGCAGCTCCAGGCATATCGAAAAGCATGAAGTCGATTTTCTGCCACGCAGTATCACTGGGCGTATGATCTAAAACGGTTGATTGAACAATATGGAAGTTACCTCGCCCTGCCCATAACTCGCCTTCTAAGTGAACTTTAGGAAGTTTTGCAACAAACCACTTAGGGACATAAATTCGATTGCCGTTACGCGTGAATAGATGCTCGCCATCCCACAACGCTCTAATACCATCCAGTTTTTCGCTTTTCCAATATTGAGAGACATCTATTCCTTGTTGATAGGTATTGGCAAGCACCAATTGATCCGGTGGTAAATACGATGAATGCGCAGCTAAAGTACACGCCCACAACGTCGCTATAGCCAGTTTGGTTAACCTCATTATTCACTCCGTATTATTCACTCCTTTCATCCTATGTGTTCAACAGAGTTGATATCAGGAATTAAATAAACGATGCGATCCAAACGTCAACATTATTCAACCCTTGATTTCATTCATCAAATTAATACCTAGTAGCTCTCAAAAATTCACTCATTTTTAGTTCTCATATTGAGAAGTCCTATTTCTCAATATGACATCCGAACAACTAATTACCCTAAACCATTGAAAATAATAAATAAAAAAGTTGGCACATTCAGTGCAATTGTAAACACATGCATTCAAGGAGATAACATTATGGAATTACGTAAAATTGACTTAAACACTACGACACTGACTCTTTCTATTTTTGGTGATTTAGACGCAGCAGGTAGTCGAGATGCTCAAACTGACATCGATGATGTTATTTCGAACGACGGTCATCAAGAAATCGAAGTAGATTTCAGCCAAGTACAGTTTCTTGATTCATCAGGTGTGGGCGCAATCGTCTACATGTTTAAACGTCTTACAGAGCGTGAAAGAAATATGCGTTTAGAAAACGTTTCAGGACAACCTCTAGAAATCATGAACTTACTTCGTATTGGTCACGCAATCCCTGTTAACTCAAAAAGTCCTGCTAATTAAAAAAGATCCACTAAGCTAGAAGTAAGTATCTAAAAATAATAATAAAAAGAAAAAACAAAGGACGTTGGCATGAAATTACTTAAAAACTACATAGCCCTTTCTCTGTCTGCTCTAGTTCTGGGTTGCACAAGCTATCCAGAGCAAGGCACAGGCGGTTTAGCTGAAAGCTACGATTCACTTAATTACCAGAATTCTGACTTCTCACCTGTCATGCCTGACGAACCTCTTGGTCCTGAACATGGACTACGTTTTGATTGGCAACTCGCAAAATTGCATTTAGATGCGTTAATTCAAGAAGGTGCGCGTTGGTGCTTCCCTGCAGCTGTCGTTCAAGCCATTGAAAAACAAAACCGAATTGCTCGTGAACTACAAGGTGGCCTTTTGTTAGATGCAGCCAATGACCTTGTTATTCAAAGAAAGCGTCTCAACGAACTCGAAGTTCAACTCGACTATGTGACTTCTCAAGCGCGTTGTGAACCACCGAAGAACGAAAACCAATTTCGCATGCAGTTATCTGTGATCGAACAACTGTACGACCTACTCAACGTTGACAACCAATTCGCTCAAAATTCGACTGAAGTGAATCCTAAATACATGGGTAAATTGGCCGAAGCGTCTTACATTTTAAAAGAAAACAGGTCTTTAGACCTTATTGTTACAGGACACGCTGATGCGGCAGGTTCTGAAGAGTACAACGATAAGCTAGCGCTAGGACGTGCAAAACAAGTCGAACGCTACCTCACTATCTTTGGCCTAAGTCCACAACGAATTAAAGCCGTATCAGTCGGTGAAACGGTGCCACTTTTTGAGGGTGAATCTGACGGAACCATGCTGACAAACCGTCGAGTGAGCATTGAAGTCATCTCGCCAGAGAACGCAGCGAAGATGGGAGGTGCACTATGAAATCACTAATCACTTTACTCATCACATTCGCATTGTGCTTCGCGAGTTTCGTTCAGGCTAATGACGAGTTTTCTGATGCGGTACAGGTCGGTGACCTTATCCAAGTGAATGTTCCTGGTGAAAGCACTCTAAATACAGGTTTCCAAGTTGATAAACGCGGACGAATTACCCTCCCTGAAGTCGGCGCAGTGTTCGTGGCAGGTTACAACAATGAACAACTAAACAAAGTCGTTCTGGAGTCACTGGCTACGGCATACAAGGACCTATCAAACGCATCCGTTTATGTAAAAGAGCAACAAATCATCATCTCGGTACAAGGTTATGTAAAAGAACCGGGCGAATACACGTTAGCGCTAGGTTCAAGTGTTCAAATGGCACTGTACGCTGCAGGCGGTTTACGTTCAGGTGCACAGTTAGACAAATTAATTCTAAAACGTGGCTCTGACAAAAAAGAGTTCAACTACAAACGCTTTCTAGACTCAGGTGATGAAGCTAACCTACCGACACTGCAATCGCTCGATTCTCTATTTGTTCCTGCTTCCCCGCTTGTAGGTAACATTGAACAAGAGTTTGACCCAGCCAAGCTTGCTAACTCTGGCGACAGTGCCGACTCTCGCAATGCCATTAAGGTATTTGGTGAGGTAAATGCGCCGGGTTCATTCACGTACAAAGAGAATACTGACCTCGTCGATGTGCTTATGCGTTCGGGCGGTGTGACTCGCTATGCCAGCGTCGAGCAAATCCGTGTAATCTCTAACAACACACCTACTCTATTCAATCTTAAACGCTACCTAGACTCTGGTGATGAAAGCTTGTTACCTGTTCTTCGCCCCGGCTCAACCATTTTTGTACCGAAGCAAGAAGAAGAGATTAAGTCTGGTGCCAATATGGTTTACGTGATGGGTGAAGTTGCCGCTCCCGGCGCTTTTGAAGGAAAAAGAGACGCTACTTTCATGGATATCCTTGCCAATGCTGGCGGCCCGACTCGATTTGCGGAATCTCGCCAAATACGTGTAATCAAAGCAGATGGCAGAGTGATTAAATTCGATTTGTCGGCTTACACAGAAGGGCTACCTAACTCTAACCCACCGAATATTAAGGCAGGCGACGCTATTTTCGTTCCAGAGAAAACGGACATGAACGAGAAGTCTTGGTTGAAGATTGCGCCAGACAGAGCGGTTAACGTTATTGGCGAAGTGAACCGCCCTGGGCGTATTGAATGGTCAGATGAAATGAACTTCATGGGATTATTGGCTCATGTCGGTGGTCCTACATTACGTGCCGATACATCAAAAATTGAAGTAGTAACGGGTAGAAAGTTGGTTGTGTTCAACCTTGATGATTTCATCAGAAATGGTGCACCACGAGATCAAATGCCCTACATTCGCGCTGGCTCTATCGTTCGTGTTCACGATTTACCACAAGATCCTTCAGACAATAAATCACAATGGGTTCGTCAAAGTTCAGACGCATCAATCTATATCTTCGGGCAAGTGAATGCCCCTGGTCGTTACCGTTTCACTAAAGATATGCATTTCTTAGACATACTGTCAGCGGCTGATGGCCCAACTAAAGATGCCGACATCCACAATGTTCGAGTCACACACCGTGACAAAACTTACTCTCAAGTAAGCAAACTGAACCTATCACTGTACTTTGAAACAGGTGATGAATCATTACTGCCAAACGTAACCACTGGCGACACCATTTATATCCCAGAGAAAGGTAAAAACTGGTTAGACACGCCGAAAGAAGAAACCGTTCGTGTGCTTGGGGCTATCAATAATCCAGGTCGTTATGTGTTTAACGACAACATGACTATCTTGGATATCTTGGCAGAAGCGGCAGGCCCTACTGATAACGCTTACGTAGAGAAAATTACCATTGTGAACATGTCTTGTTGCCAAGGCCAAGCGCGTACCTTCGACCTTGTTGAGTTCAGCAAAACAGCCAACATTTACAACCTCCCAGTACTGCGCGCTGGTGACACTATCTACATCCCAGATCGCCGAGAGAGCTTTATGGAAAAAGCTCGTGTAGGTCTAGAAGACATACTACGTCTAACAACAATGATCGTCTTAATAGGAGCGTTATAATGACTATCTCAGCAACGCATGCAGAAGTTGAACAACTGTACTTAGCTTCTGAACTGAATGGACAACGCTCTATCTGTGTCACCGCCTGCCATTCAGGTGACGGCGTAACATCTATTGCAACGGCATTAGCGGAACGTTTCCTGTTGGCGGGTCACTCTACGCTGTATGTTGACCTCAACTTGTTCAACTCTGCATTTAAGAATTTGCACATGCTTGAAGAGGAACAATCGGGTCAACTTATTGAACACATTGAATCTCATCGTATGTTCATTGGCGTCCCTGCTCCACAAGTCGCATCAACTCAGCTCGCTTATAAAGACCCAGCGACACTCAACAAAGCGGTGACTCAGTGGTTAGGAAAGTACGACCGTGTGATCATTGATACGTCGCCTCTGCTTAATATCAACAAGGGGAATATTCCTGCTCAATCGGTTGCGAGTGCTTGTGATTGTGCACTGCTTGTTGTCGCCTATGGTGAAACATCAACTCATCATCTTGAGCAAGCGAAGAAACTTCTTGATGCTCAAAGCATTTCCCTGATGGGTTGCGTGATGAACATGAAGAACAACCCAAGCTTCGCTCAAGAACTGGTTCGACAGGTCAACCGAATGAAATTCCTTCCTTCTAAGCTCCGTGACCGCTTGGCAAACAAACTTTATCAAAATGAGTTTTTAAATCTGCCAATGTGATTTTTCCTGTGTCGATTTCCGGCTGTCATTCAAAACCCGACAGCCACCTATCCTACTAGTCCTAGAGCTAATTCACCTCACACCAAATTTGGTGTTTTTGGCGAAATTATCGTTAAAAATACGATTTTAAAAACCATTCAACGCATTTCACACATCACAAATATGGTCTTACCACCTTCAAAACCACTCAAAGATCAACAGCCCTGTGCCTAACTTTAGCGGTAATGTGACACAGACGGTTAAAGCACTATGCAAATCGCATCAAAGATGGAATTCGTACGAATATTCCCTAAGATTATAAATAGAGGTGGTTTTTGACGAATTTGTAATAGTTTGACAAAGTTATCCGATGGCTGTGAAACACAGTGGATGAATCAAGCAAATCACACTTTATGCTTTGTTGATTTATCTATTCATATTCCCTCCATCCCTCCTTCTGCTCAAATGGTTCAAATACACGGAAAGGCTCACCATCGAGCAATTTAGTTAGTCAACAGACCTTGATTAGCTTGGTTGTATTATTAAAGAGAAAGGAAACTCAATATGAAATACAAGTTAAGCTCCGTATTTTTGTTAGTTGCAGCAGCCAGTGGTCATGCTAACGCTGGTGAATGTGGCAGCGTAACAATCGCAGATATGAACTGGAACTCTGCAACTTTAATCGCCAACATTGACCAATTCATCCTAGAACACGGTTATGGTTGTGATGCCGAACTCATCCCTGGTGACACAATGCCAACTGGCACGTCGATGATTGAAAAAGGCCAACCGGATGTTGCACCAGAACTATGGAGTAACAGTCTCAAAGACGCACTTGATAAAGGTGTCCAAGAGAAACGTCTCCGCTACGCAGGTAAAGCCCTTGTAAACGGTGGTGAAGAAGGTTTTTGGGTGCCCGCTTACTTGGTTAAGCAATACCCAGAAATGGCAACCATTGAAGGCGTCCGCAAAAACGCTAGCTTGTTTAAACACCCAGAAGACCCAGATACATCTGCATTTTATAGCTGCCCAGCAGGTTGGAATTGTCAAATCAGTGCCGGTAACTTGTTTGAAGCTCTTGACCTAGAAGAGAGTGGTTTCACTATTGTGGATCCAGGCTCGAGTGCCGGCTTATCTGGATCTATCGCTAAAGCTTATGAACGTGAAGAAGCTTGGTTTGGTTATTACTGGGCACCAACCGCGGTGTTAGGTAAATACGATATGGTCAAAGTTGACTTTGGTAGTGGCGTCAATGAACAGGAGTTTTTGAACTGTACCACTAAGGAAGACTGTGATTCTCCTAAAGCAACCATGTACCCGCCTTCACCTGTTCACACCGTCACGACAGAAGACTTCGCATCAAGAGCACCTGAGGCTTACGACTACTTCACTAAACGTGGTTTCACGAACGACAAAATGAACTCACTTCTTGCTTGGATGGAAGACAATCAAGCGGATGGTGAAGAAGCGAGTATCCATTTCTTGAGTGAATTCCCAGAAATATGGCACCCATGGGTATCTCAAGAAGTCGCGAAAAAAGTAGAAGCAGAGCTGTAATCGCTCCCGCTAAGTAGATGAAAATAATAGGAATAAATAACGTCGCTATACTTGATGTTATTCAATATTCGGAGTCCTAAGTTTCAGTCACGATGATGTTAAACGTTATCGCGACTGAAACCGTCTATCTCGCTCGTTATTCAACAGCGACTTAAGACGAACTGAAAGGCGCCGAACTATAAGGATATAAAATGGCTGACAGCAATTGGTTATCAAGCTTTCCTGAAATGGAACGCTCTGATTTGCGAGCAATTAAAAAGGCGCTAGATGGCGCTTACCGCGAATTTTCCCGTGAATACGGCGAAATGATTGAATCATTATTTGACCCTCTTCTTTCTTTCCTTGTTTGGTTTGAAAAACTCCTTATATCCACTCCGTGGCTTATCGTTCTTGGTGTATGTACCAGCTTGGTGTATGCCGCGAGTCGCTCGTGGAAACTGGCATTAGGGTGTGTGGTTTCATTGCTTCTGATTGGTTACTTTGGAATGTGGGAAGATACGATGCGGACGCTCAGTATCATTACTGTGTGTACCTTAGTCTCAATTTTCCTTGGCATCCCTATTGGTATTGCAATGGCACGATCTAATCGAGTGCAATCCATTGTGACGCCGCTACTCGATATCATGCAAACCATGCCTGCGTTCGTATACCTTATCCCAGTAGTTATGCTGCTTGGTATCGGTAAAATCCCTGGCCTGATCGCCGTAGTTATCTATGCAATCCCACCGGTTATTCGTTTAACCAACTTAGGTATTCGCTTGGTCGATAAGGAAGTATTGGAAGCGGCAACAGCGTTTGGTGCGAGTAAGAAACAACGCTTGTGGGGTGTTCAATTGCCTTTAGCGATGCCAACCATTATGGCGGGCATCAACCAAACTATCATGATGGCACTTTCTATGGTCGTTATCGCGTCGATGATTGGCGTAAAAGGCTTAGGGCAACCGGTATTAAAATCGATCACCAACCAATACTTCACATTAGGTTTGATGAACGGTTTCGCCATTGTGGCGCTGGCTATCTTATTTGACCGAGCTTCACAGGCTTATGCGCGAAGAACCAATGCGCACCTAGGAGGATTCAAGCATGACTAAACCATTGATTGAAATTAGTGGTCTTTACAAAGTGTTTGGACCAAAGCCGATGTCTGTAATGAACCGTGTGAAAAATGGTGAACACAAAGACGACATATTGGCAGATACTGGGCATACCGTCGGTTTGAAGGAGATTAACCTCAAGATCAACCGCGGTGAAATCTTCGTTATCATGGGCCTTTCAGGCTCTGGTAAATCGACTCTAATTCGTCACTTCAACCGTCTAATTGACCCGACTCAAGGTAAGATCACGGTTGAAGGTATTGATGTAATGAGCCTCAATACCAAAGAGCTTGAAGAGTTTCGTCGTCACAAGATGTCGATGGTTTTCCAACGCTTTGGTTTAATGCCTCACCGTACTGTGGTTGAAAACGTTGCATACGGACTCGAAGTTCAAGGCATAAAGAAAGAAGACCGTTTAGCGAAAGCTAACGAGTGGCTCGAAACTGTTGGCTTAAAAGGTTACGGCAACCAGTACCCTGCTCAACTTTCTGGT
Source organism: Vibrio sp. 14N.309.X.WAT.E.F5 (assembly GCF_030397615.1). Taxonomy (NCBI): domain Bacteria; kingdom Pseudomonadati; phylum Pseudomonadota; class Gammaproteobacteria; order Vibrionales; family Vibrionaceae; genus Vibrio; species Vibrio sp. 14N.309.X.WAT.E.F5. The sequence goes on from NZ_JAPNXR010000021.1 coordinate 88,632, forward strand.
GGTCAGCAACAACGTGTCGGTTTATCTCGAGCTTTGTGTACCAACGCTGAAATTCTACTTATGGATGAAGCTTTCTCAGCACTGGACCCTTTGATTCGAAGCGAAATGCAAGATCAGCTGATTGAGCTACAAGAAAAGCTTCATAAAACCATTATCTTCATTACCCACGATCTCGACGAAGCACTTCGTTTAGGAGACAGAATCGCGATTTTGAAAGATGGTGAATTAGTCCAACAAGGTACGCCTCATGAAATTCTGTTGAACCCTGCAGATGATTATGTAGAAGCGTTCGTAAAAGACGTCAACCGAGCACGCGCGCTTACCGTTGAAACGGTAATGCAACCTCCTCTATACCGCATTACTTCGGAAACGATTGAAGGTGCACTAGCACAAATGAAGATGCTGAAAAACGATTACGCTTATCACGTAACCGATGACGGCTATCAGGGCTTAGTGACCCAAGAAAGTCTTCAAGATGCAGTTGAAGATTCCTCAGTGCATGATTTTAGTGAAGAAATCTACGAAGAAGTGCCAGCGGTGTTGCCTGATGCCGTTATTGAAGAGGTTCTGCCTGATACCATGTCTTGTGATTACTCTCTTCCTGTTGTCGACGAAGATGGCAACCTTAAAGGAGAGTTAGAGCGAAGCGCTGTTGCTGAGATCTTCACTGAAAATAGCGAGGAAGAAGTAGAGCCCGCCCCAAAGTTAAAGATTGATAAGGCTTCTTAGTTTCTTAGCTCAACGTAGTAATCTTTTAACTATCTTAAATAACCTAGGCCACTGCATTGAATAAATGCAGTGGCCTTTCTCTTTCCGCCGTAGAGTTTACCTTTGTTTTTTAAAACTTCCGGTCCCAAGTTAGACATCTAAGTTCATATTTCATAAGTAAAAACACGAAAAATCAGAGCATTACCACTATGACATTTTTGATTTCGCGCTTACCAATGAACCAATTAATGCCATAGTTTTTAAGGCAACCAGTTGAAATTATTCTAAAAAATGACTAAAACTTAATAATACTTATAGATATTAGCCTCAAGCTAACGTATTTCCTCAACACACAATGAAAGGATTTAGTGTGAATAATTCGACTTTAGCTTCAGAGACACCTGCTAGTTTGAACGAACAAGCGAATGCACAACTTGCCGATGCAGAGCTTGTAGACGAGAGCATCTTAGAACAAATGATTCGCGACACGAGTGCAGAGATCATTCCTATTTTAATCGACCATTACGTAGAAGAATCACAAACTCGCCTAACCGCTATTAGACAAGCGGCTACAGATAATGATGCTCAAGCCCTTGAGTTTGAAGTGCATACGGTTGGCAGTACCGCTCTTGCACTAGGTAATCGCCCACTGTCCGTTCTAGCACGAACGTTAGAAAAGCAATGTTTAGAACAAAAGCATGAAGACGCGTTTCTTAGGGTCGACGAATTGTTAGAACTCGCAGAGTGTTCGATTAAAGCCCTTTTAGAAAGAAAAGACCAAGGCTTTAGTTAAACTCGTTTTCAAATCGATGTTAGACAATTTTCTTTGTAACATCGCTTTTAAAGATTAGCTTAGACATCGTCAGTATCAGTAATGATTTAAAGCCAAGTGCATATTAAAATATTGCATGCGGTAGCTAACAAATACGCGTTATTCGCATTGATGCTTAGATGTCACTATGTTATTGATTGGTTAGGATAAAGTTTCAAAAGGAATTATACAATGCGCCCTAAAGTATTGTTGGTTGAAGACTCCACCTCCCTTGCCGTACTTTATAAACAGTACGTCAAAGATGAGCCATACGACATATTTCATGTCGAGACTGGCGCTGAAGCCAAAACATTTATAGAAAGACACGCCCCACAGCTCGTTATCCTCGATCTAAAACTGCCTGATATGCCGGGCGAAGAAGTCTTAGATTGGATCAGTGATAGCGAGATTCCGACTGCGGTCATTATCGCTACGGCACACGGCTCAGTGAATATCGCCGTTGATCTAATTCAACGTGGTGCGGAAGATTTCTTAGAGAAACCCATTCAAGCTGACCGCCTGAAAACATCGGTTAATCTTCACTTGCGCAGAGCCAAGCTCGAAAACTTGGTCGATGACATTCAAACCAAATTCGATCGCGACCGTTTCCATAACTTCATCGGCTCTTGCTTACCGATGCAAGCTGTTTACAAAATCATTGATTCAGTTGCCCCAACCACTGCCAGTGTCTTCATCAATGGCGAAAGTGGTACCGGTAAAGAAGTCTGTGCAGAAGCGATACACCAAGAGAGTCAACGCTGCGATAAACCGTTTGTCGCGATTAACTGTGGTGCTATCCCTCGAGATCTAATGGAGAGTGAAATCTTCGGTCATGTTAAAGGTGCCTTTACTGGCGCTACGACTGACCGCAAAGGTTCAGCGATGCAAGCGCATGGCGGGACTTTATTTCTCGATGAGCTTTGTGAGATGGAACTGGAGATGCAGAAAAAGCTCCTCAGATTCTTACAAACAGGCACCTTTACCCCACTCGGCGGTAACCGAGAAATCAAAGTCGACGTTCGAATCATCTGCGCAACCAACCGAGATCCACTGGTTGAAGTTGAAGAAGGTCGATTCCGTGAAGACCTTTATTATCGCGTCCATGTCGTACCTATCGAGATGCCGCCACTACGAGAAAGAGGAAGTGACATTGTCACCCTTGCGAGTCACTTTTTGAAGCTGTACGCGAAGCAAGATAAGAAGAAGTTCAAATCTATCGACAAAGAGACACAAACCCTACTTAAACGTTACGCGTGGCCAGGTAATGTACGTCAGTTGCAAAATGTCATTCGAAACATCGTGGTGTTGAATAATGAAAGCAGCGTGACTAAAGACATGCTTCCTCCGCCAATTAATAAAGCGGATACCACGAAACCAAGGTCTATTACGCCAATACGAAATGTAGCGCCCGTTGCTGTGGCAGCTCCGACTCCTGTTACTGAAACTAAGTTACCGCCGATCACGCCAGAAGAGCTTGAGCAAGCGCCAACACCGCAAGCACAAATCGAGTCAATGACTCCAGCTTTCACAACGGTCGAAGGCGCTATACGTCCAATGTGGCAGATTGAGCGTGAAGCAATTCAACATGCGATCAATCATTGCGATGGAAACGTGTTAAACGCTGCTGTGCTTTTAGAGTTAAGCCCTTCTACCGTTTATCGTAAGAAGCAGGCTTGGGAATCTGAAGATGAGTACAACCAAGCCTAATATCCCCCCGAATAACGTAAACGAGCCTCTTATCAAAGAGGCTCTCATTCCTGTATTGGGAGAAATTTGGTTGTTCATCGATAGCCAAACTTTCGGAGGAATAGAAACTCACGTTTTGGAGTTAGCAAAGGGGCTGCTTGACCACAGAAAAAAGGTACGTGTTGTTTTGTTAACACAATACATGCCAGAACCCTCGATTATCGGGCGATTAAATGAAAGCGCCCTGCCTTACTCTTATCTCCAAGATCTATCAAAAGTCCAAGGTAATCCTATAGCTCAGTTACGATCAGCGGTTGAACAATATCAGCCACAACTGATTCATGCTCATGGTTACAAAGCCAGTATCGTAAGTAAATCCACTAAATTGTTAAGCCGCCAAGTACCACTTCGCCAAATCTCCACCTACCATGCAGGTGAAACGCCAACAGGTCGTGTTTGGGTGTATGATCTTCTCGACCGTTACACAAGTTGGATATCAAACCACTCGTTAGTGGTTAGTAGTAAGATAAGCCGTAAACTCCCCACTCGCTCTACATTGCTCAATAACTTTGTGAGTATTCCTGCCGATTCTCAAGCACCGGCTTTAAGCGATACTCAACAAGCACAAAACAACCAACATGGTCACTATCAGTTTGGTTTCGTCGGGCGCTTAAGCCACGAAAAAGCCGCCGATCGCTTTATAATGTTAGCGAAAAACTTTGAACAACATCAGTTCAATCTATTTGGTGATGGACCTGAACGTTCAAAGCTCGCACAAAATAGCCCTGCAAACTGCCAATTTCATGGTCATCAAATTGATATGGCTTCAGTATGGCCGCGAATTGATGTATTGATCATTCCCTCTCGATACGAAGGTCTGCCAATGGCCGCTCTTGAAGCCATGGTTCGCGGTATACCGGTAATTGCAACGGCTGTGGGTAATCTACCTCAATTGATTGATCATGGAAGCAATGGCTACATTTCGCATTCAGAGTCAGAACTGACCGCGAACCTCAACGCATGGTTAAATCTGTCCCCCTCTGACAAAGAAATCATGAGTGCCAAAGCTAGACAAAGCGTCATCGATGACTATTCGCCGCAAGCCGTTATCCCGCAGTTATTGAATTGCTACCACCTTTAAACCACCCTGCGTCTCAGATCACTTAACGGCTGAGCACTTACAGAAACACTGACAATTCTGTATGTCGCTAGGTCACTTTTCATCGTTCATTCTGATTCTCAATTTGAAATAGATAATTAGCCTTTCTCATAAAGTGTTAAATAACAGTATATTAGCCATATAAAACCAATGGCATCACACTTGCAAAGTTAACCCTAACACTGTTTTAGCCTGTTCTATTTCGCTAAAACGCAGTCAAGAAAACAGGCATCCTATGTGTGGGGATTGGTATGAAAAACATTCTTTATGTTCATTACGGTGACGATAATATTCGTGGAGCCGAATCTCGTTTAATCAACTTGGTTGAATCTCTCGATCGAAATCGTTACAAACCATTGGTTTGGAGCAATTGTGAGCCTCTTATCGAACGTTTGACCAATTCCGAGGTTCCTAACCATTACTCTCCCTTCCATCTCATGCTTGGCCGAAAACAACCGAAATTAAATGTCATTGGATGGTGCAGACAAGTGAACCAAGCGATCACATTGATAAAACAGCATGATATCGACGTAATACACATCAATAATGGTGCCCCATGTCAATGGATGTGCCTAGCTGCCAAACTATGCAAAATCCCACTTGTAACTCAACTTCACAATAATTATCGATTAAGAGACCGCTTTACATTCGGATTGCATTTGTCTCCCTGTATCGTTGGGGTGAGCTACGATGTATGCGAAGGGCTACTTGATGACGATTACCCTCAAGACCAACTGTCAGTGATTTATAATGGTGTAGCTCAAGAGCTCCACCAAAAGATAGACCTACGTACACACCTAAATATCCCAGCATCAAGTTATGTCTTCATTACTGTAGGACCTCTCATTGTGAGCAAAGGTATAGATTTGATCATTCAAGCACTTAACATTGCTAGTCAAGACCATGACTGTCATTTAGTCGTGATCGGAGAAGGTGAAGATAGAGAAAATCTTGAACTTTTGATTAATTCGTCTGGTTTAAATGAACGTGTTCACTTAGTTGGAGAACAAAATAATACGGCGGATTGGTTGTATGGTGGTGCCGATGCTTTTATCAGTGGTGCTAGGTATGAAGCGTTTGGGCATGTGATTGCCGAAGCTGGGCTCGCCAAGTTACCTATTATTGCGCCCCGCATTGGCGGCATTCCGGAGTTCATCAACCACGAAGGCAATGGGCTATTGTTCTCAACACACAACCCAATAAATGAGATGACCGAGCATATGCTGAGCTTAATCACTCAACCTCAACTTGGAAGCAGGCTCGGTAATGATTTATATGAACTCACTGCCTCTTCCCTGACTGTTATTGCTAACACACAACGCTTCCAACGACTCTACGAGAAAATATATGCGGAACCGAGTTCTATGTCTTTAGCTTGCAGCTTAAAACCAGTTTTGCGCTGGGCTTTTCGTTAGTCATGACACTCATATTTTACGTGCATTTAGGTTTAAAGGCAGAAATCAGAATGAATACACTTCAGCCCCTAAACCGTCACAATAAGGATCATTGATGATTGATTCGGCCAGAAAAGTCCCCTCTACTATTGGTATTTTAGCGCTCTGCCTAATTGTGGGAGTGGTATGGGTTATTGTGCCTCACCCATTGGTGGCCGTTTGTTTAGCATTTGTTCCACTTGCGGCACTATTTATCATCAACAAAACGTTTTGGTTGGTGATTATGTTCGTTGTGTTCTCTTTCTTTCGTATTCACGAGGCTATCCCTCAGCTTTTTGCGTTCAAAATCCCGCTGCTTCTGTCGCTAGGCGCTTTATCTGCATTACTTTGGCACGGCCTTATAAGCAAAGAGCTTAAGCCTTATTGGCATCGTTCTTTGTCATGGTTAATGGTGTTCTGGGTGTTAGTGACCATCGGATTGGTGTTTGCTTCCAACAGAGGCGTCGCGCTTGCTGAGTTTAAAGGCATCTATTGGAAAATCATGGTCATGACATTAGCCATTGTTTGGCTAGTAAATAGCGCTGACAAACTTGCGAAGACATCGATGATCATCGTCGGCGCAGGGACATTGGTCGGCGTTATCGCCATTTATAACTCAATTAACGGTATTGGATTAGTAGAAGGAACCCGAGTAACCATCGGTCGGGATTTTGGTTCGATGCTAGGAGACCCTAACGACTTAGCACTTGTACTGATGTTTCCTCTCGCGTTTGCGATAAGCCAAGCGAGCACCAATGGCATAGCGACTTTCAAACGACTACTTTGTGTTATCGCTGGCTGTATTCTGGTTTACGCTGTCATAGCCACACAAAGCCGTGGCGGGTTATTAGGTTGTGTTGCCGTTGTGGGCATATTCGCTTTAAAAGTGATTCGTTCCAAAGTGCTATTGCTATCACTTGGTGCAATAGGCGCCGTCGTACTTTACTTTGCCGCTGGTATTTCAGACAGAGCCTCTGGTGGTGCAGCAGAAGCCGGTATCGATGAATCGGCAATGGGACGTTTATACGCTTGGGAAGCGGCCTTTAAAATGGCGCTTGATAACCCATTGACTGGAGTTGGGTTAAATAACTTCTTTTCCAACTACTTTTTCTACAGCTCTCACTGGGATGGGTTAAACCATGCAGTACACAGTACTTGGTTTGGTGTTTTGGCCGAAACTGGTTTTCTCGGATTCATTGTTTTCATCATCGTGATTTCTTCATTGCTCATCACCACTCTCCAAACGTTAGCTCGTATCAACCAATGTTCTGACAAGGTCACGCCAGCGCTCCACTCTGCGGCCTACGCCGTCTATGCGGGCTTAATTGGCACTATCGTCTCGGGCACCTTTTTAACTCAAGGTTTTAACTGGCCAATTTATATCTTGGCAGCACTCACTGTCTGCGTATCTCACGTATCCCAAACTGAATGTCAGAATGAGAACCCACAAACCGAAAGATGATAACTCATTGAAATTATTAACAATCAAGATGTGGCATATAAAATGAAAGATATCCATTAAAGTTAAAAATGGAGATTCTCATTATGACGTCAGTATCAGCGCATCAATTCAAACATTGGCTTAAGTTTCATCCTAATTCTCACATTAGAAATGTATTTTTCATTTTGAAAAATATTAGAACAATGGAATTCCCAAGTCCTCAGATTTTCAACAAGTGCCTTTACCATGCTCATAAACTGGTAAGCAACTTCATCTCTGGATTAGCACGCTTTGTTTATTGGACTCCAGCCTTCAAAGGCCGAGTTAATCAATGCGGTAAACGTCTTTACCTTTATGGTGGCCTACCATTCGTTAGTGGTCCACTCATGATTAAACTTGGTAATGATTGCCGCATCTCTGGGCAAACTACGTTCTCGGGTTGTACTCAACCAACGCCTGACGGTTCTCAACCTTTGCTAAGCATTGGTAACAACGTTGACGTCGGTTGGCAATCCACTATCGCCATCGGCCACAAAGTCGTTCTTTCCGATAATGTCCGCATTGCAGGCGGTGCATTTCTGTTTGGTTACTCTGGGCACCCACTCAACGCTAAGCGCAGAGCGGCAGGCGAAGGCGATGATCAAGAACAGATTGGAAGTATCATTTTAGAGAAAGATGTATGGCTAGGCACGAATGTTACGGTAAAAGGCGGGGTCACCATTGGTGAAGGCACTGTGGTTGCGGCAGGCAGTGTTGTTACTAAGTCTATCCCGCCTTTCTCTATAGCTGCGGGCAACCCAGCGCGTGTTGTCGGGCAGATTCCAAACGAACAACATGTTGAGACTGAATCTGATGTATTCGATACTCTAGAAACTCATGGAGGTCGTCATGCGTGATTTAATCGTATTCGGTGAAGATTTCGGTGGTCTACC